>NZ_JBKJHD010000012.1:0-135236 GCF_046613695.1 Flavobacterium sp. RHBU_24
CGAAGCGCGGCAATCTCATAAGGTTTATCCTGAGATTCTTCACTCTGTGCCTCCGTTCAGAATGACAAAGCGTACCTACTTTGTGGCACCTTGCGAAAAAATCTTTTGACACTTTTACAAACTTTCACTTTTAAGCAAATCGTTATCAATAGGTTATCATAGCAGCACTTCTTTAAGGCGAAAATTCGTTTAAAAACTCTTGCAGGTATAAAAAACCTATGTATATTTGCAACCGAATTAACCGGAACCGGTTAGGCTTTTTGAAATAACGCGAAAATAGCTCAGTTGGTAGAGCGCCACCTTGCCAAGGTGGAGGTCGCGGGTTCGAATCCCGTTTTTCGCTCTAATAGATTACTACCTATTATGCTTGAGTGGTGGAATTGGTAGACACGCTGGACTTAAAATCCAGTGGGCAGTAATGCCCGTGCGGGTTCAAGTCCCGCCTTGAGTACAAAATCAAGGCTTTCATTAGCCTTTTTTACTGCGAAAATAGCTCAGTTGGTAGAGCGCCACCTTGCCAAGGTGGAGGTCGCGGGTTCGAATCCCGTTTTTCGCTCAGAAGTAAAAATCCCTTAGCAGTTATGTTGAGGGATTTTTTGCTTCTAGCCATATTAGTATTGATCCGGTTTTAGTATTGACCCTCCAAGATATTGATTTTAACAAAATCACACCAAAAATAAAAAAGCCCCTGATTTCTCAGAGGCTTTTGTTTGTGCGGGTGAAAGGACTCGAACCTTCACACCGTGAGGCACCAGATCCTAAGTCTGGCGTGTCTACCAATTTCACCACACCCGCAGGCTGATAATAAAACCGACAGTGTTTGTTTCATTATTACGGGTGCAAATATACGGCAGTTTTCGACATTCGCAAGCAAAATCTGCAAAAAATTATTATTATTTTTTCTGTACATTTGACTTAAAATCGTATATCTCTCATAATAAATGGATAACATTAAAAATTATATCGGCCAGAATAAAGACCGGTTTATAAATGAACTTATAGAATTGCTTAAAAAGCCCTCGGTAAGTGCCGACAGCGCCTACTCACAGGACGTAATAGAAACTGCCGACGCCGTACTTGCATCGCTTAAAGCCGCCGGCTGCGACCACGTAGAGCTTTGCGAAACTCCCGGCTACCCTATTGTGTATGGCGAAAAAAACATAGACCCTAACCTGCCTACCGTACTGGTTTATGGCCACTATGACGTGCAGCCTGCAGACCCAATAAACCTGTGGACCTCTCCACCCTTTGAGCCCGTTATCAAGAAAACCGGGCTGCACCCGGATGGCGCCATTTTTGCCCGTGGCGCGTGCGACGATAAAGGCCAGATGTACATGCACGTAAAAGCGCTGGAGTATATGGTGCAGAGCAACACCCTGCCGTGCAACGTGAAGTTTATGATAGAAGGCGAAGAGGAAGTGGGTTCACCAAGCCTCGCCTGGTTTGTAGAGCGCAACCAGCAGAAGCTTAAGAACGACGTGATTTTAATATCAGACACCGGGATGATAAGCAACACCCAGCCCAGCATTACTACGGGCCTGCGCGGCCTTAGCTATGTAGAAGTTGAAGTTACAGGACCTAACCGCGACCTGCACTCCGGTTTATATGGCGGCGCGGTGGCTAACCCTATAAACATACTGGCCAAGATGATTGCCCAGTTGCACGATGAGAACAACCACATTACCATTCCCGGTTTTTACGATAAGGTTGAGGAGCTGAGCCGCGAAGAGCGCGATGAAATGGCTAAAGCGCCGTTTAGCCCCGATGCTTACAAAAAAGCGCTAGATATAGAAGATATATATGGCGAGGCGGGCTATACCACTAACGAGCGCAACTCCATTCGCCCAACGCTTGATGTAAACGGCATTTGGGGTGGCTACACCGGCGAAGGTGCTAAAACGGTTATTGCCAGCAAGGCATTCGCCAAAATTTCGATGCGCCTTGTTCCTGCCCAGGACTGGAACGAGATTACCGAATTGTTTACCAAACACTTCACTGCCATTGCCCCTAAGGGCGTACGCGTAAAAGTGGCTCCCCACCACGGCGGCCAGGCCTACGTAACACCTATAGACAGCATAGGCTACCAGGCGGCGGCTAAGGCCTATGAAGAAAGCTTTGGCATAAAGCCGATACCCGTGCGCAGCGGTGGCAGCATCCCCATAGTGGCGCTGTTTGAAAAAGAGCTTAAGAGCAAAACCATCATGATGGGCTTTGGCCTTGACAGCGATGCAATACATTCGCCAAACGAGCACTTTGGCATCTTTAATTACCTTAAAGGCATTGAAACGATACCGTTGTTCTACAAACATTTTGTGGAACTTTCTAAATAGTAGGCAGTGTTCAGTGGCAGTAGGCAGTAGCTTCACTCTTGCTGCTCACTCTCACGCAAAGTCCCTAAACCCTCTTCTAAAGGGAGGAGCCGAGAACGGGTACAGTATGTTATGGGTAAGCATTTCCGATGAAGCTGCTCCCTCTCCTTCGGAGAGAGTTGGGGAGAGGATAACGACGAGTGAAATTCCTAACAACCGACAACTAAAAAAAATCTGCCCGCAAGGCAGATTTTTTTACCCTATTCCAACCCTAATTAAAAAGCCCGCATCTTTATTAAAAACGAGGACACAGAATCGTATCATTGTAGTGAATTAAATAATTAAATGACCGAAGCCCAGCTTGTTTCCGGCTGCCTGCAGCACGACCGAAAAACTCAGCACCAGGTGTATACCACATTTGGCGGCAAGGTATTGGGTGTATGCAAGCGGTACATGAAAGACCACGAGCGGGCCGAGGAAATGGCCATGAACGCGTTTCTGGCGGTGTTCCAAAAAATAGGGCAATACAAAAACGAGGGTAGTTTTGAAGGCTGGATACTGCGCATAGCAGTTAACTGCTGCCTGATGGAACTGCGTAAAAAGACCAATTTTACCAATGAGGTACCTGCCGAAAGCGTTACAATACAGGATGATGCCTCTGCAGAAATCCTGTTGCTGGAAGGCGACATAGAGCAGATGCTTAAAATTTTGCCCGATGGTGCCCGTGTAATATTTAACCTGTATGCCATAGAAGGTTACAAGCACACCGAAATAGCAGAGCAGCTGGGCATTAGCGAAGGCACGAGCAAAAGCCAGCTGAACTATGCCCGCGAAAAGCTTAAGAAGACATTTTTCAACACAACCCAGCAAAACCTCCGGTGATGGAACATAATGACATAGATAAGTATTTTAAAGAACGCGCTCCTCAATTTGACGAGCAGCCGGGCGACGCGCTGTGGGCAAAAATTGAAAGTGGGTTAGATACCCCTGTACCAAAGCAAGGTGGGGAGAGCGGTTACGCTTTAAACAAGTGGGTATGGATTTTAAGCGGACTTGTAGTAACTGTGGTTGCTACGGCGTTCATTTTCATAAATTATTTCGGTTCGGAAAGCGACAGTTGGTTAAATACTCCAAAACCTGAAATACTACATGAAGGAGACAAAGTGAGTACAGCGACTGAAGGCATTTGGGAACAGCCTGTCGATACCGTAAAACCAAAGATATTGGCAAAAAAACCGGCAATAGCTGCTAAGGAAACAAACAATGGTGTAGCCAGCCGCAAAATAGCCCCGAACCCTACTGAAGATACCCTCCCAAACGGATTAATGAGAGATGTAAATGTCGCCGCACCCAAACCTACACCTGAACACCGCAAAATAAAAATCAGCGTGCAGGAGAGCGAGAAACGTACCGTGATTATATTACGCGAAAAAGTATCTCAGCAAAAATTTGATAGTATAGTTGCTGCAAGCCAAAACCAGTATAAAGATAAGTCCGGCATGCAGCTTATAGTAAAAGGGTTTAACGGGATGATACACCGCAGCACCATAACCCAAACGGGCGGCGAGGTAGAATCGACCCGCGACAGCATTACAACACAGCCCAAAAGTAAACGTGCCGTAACTGCCAAAATGATAACCACAAAAGACAGTATAAGGAATGAAAGCGCAGAATTTGTGCCAAGGTATGATTCGGTTACTGATACTTATTATGTGCAATACGAAAACAGGGACAGGGCGATAAATGAGCCTGTTTATACCGCCCAACTTACTGTGCAGCCGGAGTTTCCCGGGGGTATATCTGAATTTTTTCGCTTTGTAGACAACAATTTTGAATACCCGGAGTCCGCCAATCAATCACCCGCCAAAATTTATGTTTCGTTTATTATAGAAACTGACGGCAACATTTCAAACATTAAGGTACTTAAAGATCCCGGCAATGGCCTGGGTGGCGAGGCAATACGCGTACTTAAACTACTTACCACTAAATGGAAACCCGGAGAGGTAAAAGGGCAGGTAGTGCGTACCGCTTATTTTATCCCCCTAACAGTTTATATTAAACTTTAATAACTTAACCTAAACAACCTTCAGTACTAAAATTGTTAAATTTTCCAAAAGAATGTTGTCGTCATATTGCCAGATCCGAGGCCGAGCGTACGCTTAAAACGATGACAAAAAAATGGACACCCTGCAAAAAAGACGGCAAAGCGGTACGCACCTCATATGCCCTGCCAATAACCGTAAATGTTCACAAATAGTTTGAGTTATTAGTTAGATAACTAAATCCGCTTGCTGTAAGGCAAGCGGATTTTTATTTCAAACCAAAACATATCAGCCGCTTACAACATTCGCAGCAAAAAACACGTTATCTTTGCAGTAATCAATCGTGCCCTCATCAGGCATTTATTACAATCATCAAAAACGAAGTTATTATGCTGAAACAATTTTTTATCACCTGCTCCGGCGCCGATAAACAAATCATCACCTCCTGTGCTAATGGGGAACAGAACAAGTATGCCGGTATAGGCGCCACCGTGTTTTTTACCGCCCTGCTGGCCTGGATTGCCGCTGCCTATGCACTTTACACGGTATTTGACAACGTATACCTCGCTACATTTTTTGGCTTTATCTGGGGGCTGCTTATCTTTAACCTTGACCGTTTTATCGTGTCTACCATACGCAAGCGCGATAAGTTTGGGCAGGAACTTTTGCAGGCCACACCGCGTATTGTGCTTGCCGTGATTATTGCCATTGTAATTTCGAAACCTTTGGAAATAAAAATTTTCGAGAAAGAAATCAATGCTGAAATACTGAAGCAAAAAAACCAAATGGCCATTGCTAATAAAAAACAAGTTTCGGATTTCTTTAAAACAGACCTTGATAAAAACAAGGCGAAGACCGACAGCCTGCAAAGCGAGATAAACAAAAAAGAAAAGGAAGTAAAATCGCTTTACGATTCTTTTATTACCGAGGCTGAGGGTACTGCCGGAACCAAAAAAATGGGTAAAGGCCCCATCTACAAAGAAAAGCGCGCCCAGTATGATATCGCCGTTACACAGCTGGACACACTACGCAAGCGCAACCAGCAAAAAATTACCGAAAACGACAAGCTGGCCAAAACCCTGCAAACTGACCTTGATAAAAAAGTAGCGGACACCCAGCCGGTTATCGACGGTTTTGACGGGCTTATGGCCCGTATAAATGCGCTGAACAAACTGCCGTTTTTACCATCGTTATTTATTATGCTGCTGTTTTTAGCCATAGAAACATCGCCTATTATTGCTAAGCTGCTTTCGCCGAAAGGGGAATACGACTTTAAGCTGGAAGATGCCGAAGCAGCCATTCGTACCAACCTTGCGCAAAATACCCACCAGCGCGAACTGCTGCGCACTACCGATGCCGGTATTTATGACGATGTGTATGCCGAGATTCGCAGCGACCGCGAACTATACAACTATAAGAAAAAGAAAGCCATAGAAATGCTGGAACTGCAGGCCGACCGCTTTAGCGAAAAGCAGAAAAGCGTAATGTAGCAGACCCAGATTTTTTATTTAATCCGTTTCAGTATTCTAGGGCCAAGAATATTGAAACGGATTAAAATATTAAACCCCATCTGTTTGCGAAAAATATTCTGTAGCATGTTCCTGCGATTTAAAAAAATCTTCCTTAAAGTTCTCATAAGGGTATTGCTTATAAGCCTCATTCAGCTGGCAAACTACCCCTTTAAAGGGCGAGAAAACCGGGCGTACTTTGTAATATTTAAAAAGCTCTTCAAGCTCTAAAGCAAGTTGCTCAGTTTCACTATCGGTTTTAATTACAATGGTTGATGTGGTGTAGCTCATGTTTGGTTATGATTGCTTATTTTGGGTTAAAATTATGCAGGGCATTTTTCGTAAAATCGCTCAGCACCAGAGAACCACTCATTTGAGCACGTTCGGTAAGCAGGGTGTCCCAGTGCTCAGTACCTGCCCAGGCGGCCTGTTTCAGGAGCTTCATGGCTTCGGGATTATAGGTAGCGAGTTTTTGTGCCAGGGTTGCTACAGCATCATCAAGCGCTTCTACTGTTTCAAAAGTATCGGCATACAGGTTTTTATCCTTAGCCCACTGGGCATCATAAAATTCGGTGGCGTTCATTGTCAAGTGCATAAATGCCGACGTTCCTATCTTTCGCTCTACGGCGGGACTTATTACAAACGGGCCTATGCCTATGGTTAGTTCGCTCAGTTTTATGGCAGCGGCTGTTGTAGCCAATGTATAATCGGCCGCGCAGGCCAGTCCTACACCACCGCCCACAGCCTTGCCCTGTATGCGGGCCATAATGAGTTTTGGCACTTTGCGCATTGCGTTAATAACATTCGCAAAGCCCAAAAAGAACGCCTTCCCGTCCTCTTCGTTGGCTATAGATAGTAATTCGTCAAATGATGCGCCGGCACAAAATGCCCTGTCGCCCCCGCTTTTAAGGATTATCACTTTTACATCGGCATCAGCGCCTGCGGAGGTAATATCGGCCGCAAGGCGTGCCAGCTGTATACCGGGCATAGCATTGCCCTGCGGGTGAAAAAATGCAATTGTGGCTATACCGTTATCAATTTGCGTTTTTACAAATGGTTCCATAGTGTATATTATATACGGCTTGCCACATCATTGCGTAGCTGGTCGAAGTCGGCCTGGCTTATTTCGCCCTTCTCAAGCAGGGCCTGGTAGTTTTGCAGTAGCACCGCAAGCTGTTCATTGTTAAGGGCATCGAGGGTGCCGGGCGATAATTTTTTAGATTCCGGTTGTTGTGATACCGTAGCCTTTGCTTCTATATATTCCTCTTCATCCGCATCAAATCCACCACTTATTATCTCGCTCACCTTCTTATCTTTTACTACAGCCGCAGCTTTATCTTCATTATTAATGTCTACGGGTTTAGGTACCGCAGGCGGCTCTGCATCATGTTTTGCATCTTCCACAAATTCCCCGGGCAACTTTTTCTCTTCTTCTTTCATAACATTTTACGTTTCAGTGGTTTTACCAAAGTTACCAAACACCATTGAATTAAACCCTTAATTTTTATCCAAAATTTCAGCTTGCAACTTTTTAGTGAGGCTGCTAAAAACCATTTCATACGAATGGCTTATCAGTTCCCGCAGTAGCTTTGCAGGCACATCGCTTTTTACGGTTACGGTATTCCAGTGTACCTTGCTCATGTGATAGCCGGGGTTGATGCCGTCATACTCTGTGCGCAGTTCCAGCGCGCGTTCAGGCTCACACTTAAGGTTCATGGACGCATTGCCCCTTTCCCACCCGTTTAATGACGAGAGCGCAAACATCTTTCCGCCCACCTTAAAAACCAGGGTATCTTCATCAAACGGAAAATGCTCGGTAACGCCTTTTTTTGATAGACAGAAGTCGTAGAAGTCGGTTATTGTCATAAGGTCAAAAGTCATAAATTTTTAAAGTCTAGTTGCAAGTTTAGTCTCTCATCTAACCATCTTCATTGTTTCCCCACTTCCCCCAAGTGCGTAAATTTAAATCCTTTTTCATATTTCAGGCCGTACCCAAACATCCTGTCCATACTGCTGTGGGCAAAGAGCATTACTCCGGCCAACTGCAAAATTACATTTCCGGAATATAAGCCCGCAAGCAAAACTACAATAGCAACCGCCCTATGATGAAAAAAATTATATACCCAGGCACCCACACGGTTTCCGGCAAGGTAACCCAGCATAGATAAATCGGGTACGAGTATTAGTACTAAAAACCACCACCACGCAAAAGGCAACAGGCTAAACCCGTAAATACCCACTGCAAACAGGGCAGCTTCCTCAAGTTGGATAAGTTGTTTCATTCCACTCAAAATTTAGCAGTTAAAATTTAAAATAAATTATAAAGTATGGGCTTACTGGGGCTGGCATCATTTTCAAAACTGGCAATCTGTAAATTCAGCAAATAAGCGCCATCGCTTACATCATCAGGCACCAATATCATTTCGGTTATGGTAGCCTTATGGCGGGCATCGGCGTTCAGGTTGTTTATATCGGTAACGTTCCAGAACGCTTTGTGGGCCAAAAGCCTGCCTTCATCTTCCTCACGGTCTACGCTGGGCAGGTCGATGAGCAAATGTTCTATACCGCATTCGCAGATGTAGGCCGCCGCGGCTTCCTCAAGGTAGGGCGGATTGCTGTGGCTGTAATTCCTGTGTTTTTTATCTTCAGTATTTGGCAATGTCCTGATGACAAGCGCCTCAGGTAACCCGCCATTCAACGCCTGCTCGATCTGCGCTTTGGTAATTACCAAATCGCCCTCCTGCGCTTCCGGCGTTACTGAAATAACTTCCGCAATAAAAAAGAAGGTTGTAAGCGCTTTGTTCACGCTGTAAAAATCGCGGGTTATGTGCCCAAAACATTCAGTATGGGTGCCGTGCGCGTGGGGGTTAAAGGCGATGTTGTTAAAGTTAGTAGACGAACCTTCGGCCACGCTGCCCACCCAGTTGTCCATCGCCACGGGGCGGATAATAGGCTGTTCCAGGTACCAGGCTATGGGGTTTTTGCCATCGGCGGTAATGGGCAGTGAAATATCTATAGGATTGGAAAGGTCGGCTTTGTAGGTATTGTCTTTATGTTCTATAGTTATCTGCATATCTGTTTTAGTATAGGAAGCTATTTCACAGAGTAGCTCAGAGAAGTCACAGAGTTTCACAGAGAAAAATTCTCCGTGTATCTATGTGAAACCTCCGTGTACCTCTGTGCAATAACTATTTCAAATTTACAAAAAACAAATCGCTTGCCAGCCCATCGGCCAGGAACTTTCCGGCGCGGGTGGTTGTAAGGATATTATTTTCAAACGAAAGCAGCCCCTGCTGTACAAAAGGCGTAGCCTCTTTCAGCAAATAATCTGAAAACTTATAGCCAAATTCTGCCTGAACCCGCTTTGCATCCACGCCCCAAATGGTGCGCAGGCCGGTCATTACATACTCGTTATAGCGGTCGGTTACCGTGAGTTCTTCCGTTTCCAGCGGGAGCTTGTTTTCCTGAAGTGATTTTAAATAAAGGCTGTTATTGGCCACGTTCCAGCTGCGGTGGGTGCCGTTGTAACTGTGTGCCGACGGGCCTATACCCAGGTATTTTTTACCCAGCCAGTAGGCAGTATTGTTTCTAGAAAAATAGCCGGGCTTGCCAAAATTTGATAATTCATAATGCACAAAACCCTCCTGCATTAGCCTGTCTGCCAATAGCAAAAACTGTTCGTGTGCAACGGCATCGCTTGGAGCGGCAATAATGCCTTTTTTTACCAATGTATGCAATGCTGTTTTAGGCTCTACCGTAAGGGCATAGCTGGATATGTGCGGCACGCCGAATGCCAGTGCCTGTTCAACATTCTGCATCCAGCGCTCGTTGCTCATACCAGGGATGCCGTAAATAAGGTCGAGCGTAATATTATCAAAATTCTTCACGGCTTCGGTAAGGCATGCTGCCGCCTGGGTGGCGTTGTGGGCGCGGTTCATCATATTGAGGTCTTCCTCAAAAAATGACTGCACACCAATGCTCAACCGGTTAACCAGACTATTTGATAGTTCGATTATTCGATTGTCCGAGAGGTCGTCGGGGTTGGCTTCAAGGGTAATTTCGGGATTGGATATAACCGTATGGTTCGCATACACGGAATCCAGCAAAAATTGCAGCTGTTCGTTAGTTAATACCGAGGGAGTGCCGCCGCCAAAGTAAATGGTTTCGATAACTTCGCCACCAAGTTCTTCCCTGCGTAGCACTATTTCTTTGGCTAAAGCTAACACCATTTCGTCCCGGTTTTTCATGGAGGTAGAAAAATGGAAGTCGCAGTAATGGCATGCCTGCCTGCAAAACGGTATATGGATGTAAATGCCCGCCATGTTATTTAATTCGGTACAAATGTAACGGTATTACAACCAATAAAAAAGCCGGGGAAAATCCCGGCTCTAAATAGTATTGTGTATTTTAGTAATTTTCGTATGCGGATTTAAATGTACCGTTAGTTACCGTAACAGTGGCTCCTGTGAGCGGATTAGTAGCCGTAAAACTAAACGTACCCGAAAGAAACGTATATTGAGGGCCTACTGTTTTATCGCTTATGGTAAGTGCGCCATTAGACACCACACCTTCTGTAGGATAGCCCAGCTCCGGATCGTATACATAAAATTTCAGGCTGTTCATGGCTCCTGTATTTCCAAAAGAATATGTACCTTCAGCCGTAAGGTCGTGGTTAGTAATTAGGGACAGCTCATATTTATCATCGCTTACAAATAACAATTCAAGGTCAGATCCGCTAAAAAAACCACCCGTTTGGATATTTTGAGTAGAATACCAGTCTTGTCCGTTTATTTTAGCATCAAAATGAAGCCCGGCAACCTGCGGTTCCTGATCAGTATACACCACTTTAAAGTTTCCTGAAACGGTATTAAAATCAGATGTTACATCATATTCCTCATCATATACTTTTCCTGAAAACGTGCCTTCAATGGTTTTGTTTTCTTCGTCTATTTCAATAAGGGTAAAAGTAAAAAATTCAGATTTGTTGTAGTAAAACCCTGCCTGCCAGTTAGAGCTGGTAATAGCGATTACTTCGCCTAAATCGCCATACTTATTAAACTCTATTTCAATGCTCTGCTGCCCATTGGCAGTGGTGGCATTTACCGCAAAACGGTCTTCAGAACGAACGGCCTGTAAAATAGTAACAGGTACGTCCTGGCCATCGTAAGTATAATCAAAATGTTCTTCAACCAGGTTGTTATTTTCATCTGTAGATGAATTATCGTTATCTGAACACGACGCAAAAAGAGATACGAACAGCACAAGCGCGGCTGCCCTTAATACATTAAGTTTTTTCATATTAATATTGGTATACGTTAGTGCGGCAAAAGTATAATTATTTATTAACACATCCCCGCGATTTTTTAATTAAACTATACCAATACTGGCTTTTTGCTAATTTGACAATTTATATACCGTATTATTAAATATCTAAAAAACATACTTACTTATCCTCCTACATTATAAAAAATCTTCACGGTGCGGGTTAAATACGTCTACCAGTAGGCCTGCCTCCAGGCACACCACGCCATGTACAAAATTGGGGGCTACAAAAAACGTGTCGCCGGCTCTTAATACTTGCTTTACACCATCAACCTCAACTTCAAATACCCCCGAAGCCACATAGCTTGCCTGGGTATGCACATGGTGGTGCAGCGTGCCTACGGCACCTTTTTCAAAAGCTACCTTTACCATCATAAGGTCGTTGTTGTAACCGGTTACCTGGCGGGTAATTCCTTCGCCTACTTGTTGCCAAGTATTATTGGCTTCTATAAAAAATACTGCCATACTATCATTTTAACTTGTCCTGGTTTTGTTTTACAAAAGCATCCCAGCCGCTATAGCTTTTACTGCCCACTACTTTACCACTGTTAAAAAAGTGGCATACCGCTGCTGCGAGTCCATCGGTACTGTCCAGGTTCTTGGGGAGTTCTTTTAAGCCCAGCAACTGTTGCAGCATCTTGGCGACCTGCTCCTTGCTGGCATTACCGTTGCCGGTTATGGCCATTTTTATTTTCTTGGGTTCGTATTCGGTTATGGGTATCTGCCGCGACAGCCCCGCCGCCATGGCCACCCCCTGCGCCCGGCCCAGCTTGAGCATGCTCTGTACGTTTTTACCAAAAAAAGGTGCCTCAATAGCTATCTCATCCGGATGGTGGGTGTCGATGAGTTCTATGGTGCGCTCAAAAATAAGTTTGAGCTTCAGGTAATGGTCGTCGTACTTGCTGAGTTGTAACTCATTTAATTGTAAGAACTGCATGGTTTTGTTAACCACTTTTATGAGCCCAAAGCCCATAATTGTGGTGCCGGGGTCGATGCCCAATATAATACGCTCGTTTGCCAATGTATTTTAATTACTTTTGCCGGATGAAAGCCCTGCCCCACAAAACTAAGCAATTGTTTGTTTTTATAGCCAAACTTTTAATAGTGGGCAGCGCATTTTATTTTATCTACATCCGTCTTGCTAACAGTGGCCAGTTTGACCTTACCCACCTTAACGAAGGCCTTAACTCTGCGAATGCCGCGTTATACATTTCGCTGATATTACTGCTTACTATACTGAACCGCTTTTTAGAGATACTGAAATGGAAGGCACTGGCCACTACGCTACAGCCCATATCTTTGGGCCAAAGCGCGGCACAGGTTCTGGCAGCGGTTACGGCTGCCATTTTTACCCCAAACGGCCTGGGCGAATATGCCGCTAAAGCCTTTTATTATAAAAAAGAGGACGCAAAACAGGTTATCTTCCTTAACCTGATATGCAATGGCGTACAAATGATTATAGCCGCAGTGGCCGGGCTGGCGGGGCTTATTGCTTTTAACGCGTTGTATGATGTTATCCCTACAAAATTGCTTGTGCTTATCCTGGCTGGGATATTCGCTGTAACAGCGCTAATTTTCGCTTCACGAAACATTACTATAAAAGGCTTTTCACTTAAAAAACTTGGCGAAAAAATAAACGAACTGCCTAAAAATGTACACCGCGGCAACATGCTGTTAGCCCTGTTGCGCTATGGCTGCATTATCCACCAGCATTATTTATTGTTTGTGCTTTTTGGGGTAACCATCCCCTACCCGATAATGGTAGCGGCCATATCAGGCATTTACTTTTTAGGGTCAGCGCTGCCTAACTTTACGTTTATCGACTTTGCCGTGCGCGGCAGTGTGGCGGTATATTTTTTCGGGATACTGGGGGTAAACGAATGGATAGTAGTGCTGGCGGCTACTTTGCAATGGCTGCTTAATATAGTGCTACCGGTAGTGGCGGGAAGCTATTTTGTGCTTACTTTTAAAAGAAAAGTATAGCGCAGCTATTTCACAGAGGTTCTTAGAGTGAACTCTGTGGCTCTCTATTTATCCAGTGAAATAAAATTAAAACCTACTGCTCCACATCTAAAACAACCGGCAGTATAAACTGGCTGGTAACGGGCACCCCTTCTTTTTGCGCGGGCTCCACTTTAGGAAAGTCTACCAGGCGCGCCTTTATGATGCTGTCTATTTTATTATGGTCATACCCCAGGCTATCTGAGGTGAACTGCGGTTCAAACAGCAGTCGCGAATCGGCAAATACGGTAACCTTTACCTTTATGGTATCTACCCCGGGGTACATCAGCGCTATGGTATCGGCGCTGAGCTTCTGCTGTATCAGTTGGCTCATGGTCGTAAAAAAGCAATCTTTGCGAAGGCTCTTGTCGGTTATTACCTCGCATTCCGCTACAGAGGGGTACATGCTCACCTTAGTGGTATCAAGCTCTGTAAGGCGCTGTTGCAGCAAAGCGTCTTCATCGGGCACCTGTTTCTCAAAAAAACGGCAGGACCCAAGCAAAAACAATAGCGGCAGGAAAAATATTATTTTCATCAAAATTATAAGCGCTTATATGGCATCCCAAAAATACATAAAATTATTTTAGCGATTTTGAATGACAGGCGGTACAAAGATAAAACACGGCAACAACCTGCCGCATACCACTTTGTTCTAATGTGAGTATAACTTTTTGTAAATGTATAAGGTAAAATCGGACTCAATAGCGTTAAAACAATAAACCGCGGCAGGTTGCCACGGCTTATTAGTGTATTTACATGTCAATGCCTAAATTATACTGGAATGCTGCTTATTCCTTTCTTTCTATGGTAACCTCTTTTTTGGTTACAATCACATCGTTTTTACTGTCGCCATCTTTGCTTTTTATACTTACGCCATCTTTGCCAATACTTACTGATGTACCATCCGGATCTTCAGGAACTGCGGTGGTGGTAGTGGTTGTAGTGGTAGAGCTTGATTGCACTTGTGGCTCAGGAGCCGGGGCGGGTGCCGGGTTCTCTACCGGCGGCGGCGGTGGCGGTGGGGGTGTTGTTTCTTTGTCTTTGCAGGATGCCATAAGCATAAGGGCAAGTCCCGATAGTATCATTGCTTTTTTCATAATAGTTACTATTTTGTATGGTTATTTCTTACAATAAAGGTAATGTATTATAAAACAGGTTTTCCTTAAAGTAAACATAAAGTTTACTGTATCAGCCCTATGCGTTTTGAATGCGCAATAGCCTCTTCGCTGTCTTTAAAATAGCAGATGGACACGCCTATCGATTCTATATTTTTAAGGGCCGCAAGGGCTTTAGCTTTTTTCTGGCTGCCCGTCTGGCGGATATAAACTGCCTTTACAGTGATGGGAAATATCTTGCAGATGTCTTCGTATAAAAAAGGGTCGTGCTGGCTGTCGTCGCCCAGCAGGGTATACTTAAGGTGCGGATAAAACTCCAGTATGTGCTTTATTTTGTCAAACTTGTGGTTGTGGTTGCCGCGGCCTGTAACTAAGAAATCCGTCAGGCTGGTTTTTATGTCTTTAAGCAATAATACCGCGCGGGGCAACTCGTGCTTCTGGGTAAACTTGACGATAAAATTATATAGGTTCCACTCGCTGCTCGATACATAAAAAAAAGCATTCATCTCGTCTTTCTTATTCCTCCCCGCCGTGCTGAGCGCCTGATAATGCGGCACCACGCCTTCAAATATCTTGCGCTTGTTGATGTTCTTAAAAAGCAATATGTAAATTTTCTTGAAAAAATTCCGAGTATGCGAAACCAAAAATGTATCGTCAATATCCGATATAAACCCGAGGTTACCGTCATACGGCCGTATGTAGCTGCCCTTCTCACGAATTTCCCCGCCTTTATAGTATATGCTCACATAATAATCTCCCCAACCGTGTTCCAGCTCCTCCTCCAGCGGTATGCAGAATTTAAAATAGCCGTCATCCAGTGTTTTGGTCATTATCTTTTTACCGTTGTGCTCCAGGTACACTTCGGTATTCCCGATGGTTTTTACCCGGTACATGTTTAGTATAGATTGGGCATTTTTAAAGCGCTTTTTTTCAAACTCGTAGCTGTTTGCCGTGTTTGGCTTAAATACATGCCCAAAGACTATAAATTCCTGGTCGTTGGCATAACCGCGATACAGTTTTAAAATTGGCTTCATTAAACTTTAATATTTAATAAGTATTGTTACGGTTGATTTTACCTAAATTTATTCAAAAAAAAGGACAAATGGGCAGCCCAAAGAAATTTTTACTTATAATTAACCCTATTGCGGGAGATAACGATAAAACAGCGCTTACAAACAGTGTGCGTGAGTTTGCAGAAGAGCAGGGCGTTGCACTTATTGAGTATGAAACAACAGGCAAAGGCGATGAGGCATCAATAACCGGTTTGTATAACGAGCATAAGCCCCAGCGTATAC
Source organism: Flavobacterium sp. RHBU_24 (assembly GCF_046613695.1). NCBI lineage: Bacteria > Pseudomonadati > Bacteroidota > Flavobacteriia > Flavobacteriales > Flavobacteriaceae > Flavobacterium > Flavobacterium sp. RHBU_24. The sequence goes on from NZ_JBKJHD010000012.1 coordinate 15,593, forward strand.
TGATAGCCGGGGGCGACGGTACTGTAAAAATGGTAGGCGAAACCCTGGCGAATAAAAATGTAATACTGGGTGTGCTGCCCGCCGGCAGCGCTAACGGGCTTTCGGTAGACCTGGGCTTGCCTGCCGATGTGCTGCAAAACCTTGAAGTGGCTTTTAATGGTCGTTATATAGCAATGGATATGGTAAGCATTAACGACAAAAAGAGCCTGCACCTGAGCGACCTGGGCGCTAATGCCGAACTGATAAAAAACTACGAAGAGGGCAATGTGCGGGGCAAACTGGGCTACGCGCTAAAGGCCTTTACAACTATTAAGGAACTGGCGGACCCGTTTCAGGCGAAGATTGAAGTAAACAGGCAGATTATAGAAACGCAGGCGCGCATGATTGTTATAGCCAACTCGCAGCGCTATGGCACAGGGGTAACCATAAACCCAATAGGCCGCATGGACGATGGCAAGTTTGAAATTGTGATATTAAAAACCCTCGACCTGCTGCTGATAGGCAAAATAATAATGGGTAATATCCCGGTAGAGAATGATGAGAACGTGAAGATTATTTCTACCGAAGAAGCTGTGATAACTACAAACATCCCGGTAAGCTTCCAGATAGACGGCGAATATTGTGGCATGGAGCAACGGCTGGATATAAAAATACTCAAGCAGCAGATGCGGGTAGCGGTACCCGATTAATCCGGTACATTTTTAATGCCTGCTAATTTTTAAACGGGTTACGCTGATGCCAGGTGACCACGGGATCGAAATAAGTAAATATACGTTTACGGAAAAAATTAATCAGCGGGTTGGTATGTTTTATAAGCCCGTATACATTTTCTGCCCGCGCCCCTACCGAGCTTTTTATCTCCATGGCGCTGCGCCCGTAAATAATATGGCTGAATTGTTTTTTCATGGCATATCCTGCCATATCATACAGCATATTAAGGTACAGCATTTTTTCTTTCTGTAGTGCGGCATCATAACCCAGGAAATAGGTATCCATATCGGCGCCGTTTTTTATCAGTGTATTAAACCCGATAAGTTTCCCATCGAGAAAATACCCATAGAATAAAAAATTTTCGCCCAATGCCTTTTTAAATGTATAGAAATGATTTTCAGGCAGATGAAAAGTATTAAAGGATGCATTGCCTGCAACGGTAATGTAGAGCCGCTGTATGCACTCATTGTGTTCCTGTATATCTTCGGCACTTAGTTTTCGCTTTTCAATACCGGCAGCTTTTTTACGTGCGCGGTTGTACTGGGTGCGGTATTTGGTACTCAGGTCTAACAGGTAATCATCTATACTTTGCCAGTTAGCGCGAATGTCAAACACCATATTTGGCTGCGTACAAAAGCGGTAATAGCCTTTAAATCCGGCGGCATCAAAAGCAGGCCACTCGCTATTGCTGAAATCTTTTATGGCGAGAATGTTAATGCGCACATGGTTTTTGCGGTAGTGCCCTTTTAATTGCTTTATTGACCCTTCCAGCAGCTTAAGTGCTGTAACTTCGTCTATGGTACCATTAAGCACATACGCGTTTTGCCCAGTAAGCATGTTATTACCTATAACCAGCACCTGGGAGGCAAACTTTTTAAAGAGGTATTCCTTAAAGCAAAAGCCGCGTTCGCCGGGTGCAAATGTATTTACCTTATCAAGGTTAATGTACTGTGCCACGGCAATACCCGCCAGTGCGTTATTCTGGTACAGGCCTATAAAATGGGCATTAAGGTTTTGCGGGGCCGACTGTTCTAAAACACTTAAGTAAGCCGAGGATAAAAAAATATTGCGTTGTGCCAGCACGTCCCAGGTATCAGGAAGTTGTGCTGTAGTATCATATATAATATAGTGCGCTGGTTTTGCCACGGATTTAAATAAGGTGAATCCTTGTTCCATTTGTCCTTTCGTCGAAATGGAACAAAAACAGCTTCACCATGCAAAAGTACACTTTTATTCCCACGCGCAAAGTATGCCCCCCATTAAGGTAAAGCATACGATCCAGTAGCCCGCATTTATCCAGATGTATTTTGCGCTCTTCATTTCGAACAGCGAGTTGGTCCCTATTATAGGCAAAGCCAGAAACAGCCCGGCCATAAAGCCGTGTAGCATACCATGCTTAAAGGTACGGTAAGCGTGGCCATAATCAGCCATAAAAGCCGCATAGCTGGGTTTAGCGCTATCTACAAGCATACCTCCGCCTACCATGCTAAATGCACCCATTTGGTGTATTACTATGGTTTGCAGCACCATGTTTGCCATAAGGGCAAACAGCAGGGTAAGGCCAAATATTTTAAACATGTTTGCCGTTTTAGGGGCGTCGGGGCTTACGCCTGCCTCACGCATCCAAATGGTGCCAAAAACTTTAGGATTGTACCATATAAAGCCTACCGGCAGTACTACCAGGGTGGCCACTAAAAAGGCCCAGGGATTTACTAACATATATTTATTTGTTTTTTGGTTATAACAAATATAATGATTTATCTTATTATATTACAACGACTTGCATCTGAAACCAAAATGCAACAAAGCAGATAGCTTTAACTTTTTGGAGACAAATAAAATTATTTGAAGCGGATTTTAGTAATATACGTAGAGACTCGAACTTCCTGGCTTTCTCAACATGTCAATTTCAAACGGGCCATGAAAGCGCTTTAAATGTAAAAGGCTTATTTAAACGATTTTTACACGTTTAAATAAGCCCTAGTGACCATCATCGGGAACACTATAATACAATATTGCCCTTAACAGGCAGGTTCAGGTGGTTGTAGATAATAATATTATTTGCAGCAGCACACTAAGCGCATTTTTTGCCAACTTCGTCCCGCTATCCGCTTTACCCCGCAGAAAAAGCGGGGGTGCCGCTGCTATCGGGGCTAAGGGGGAGAAGCCGTTTTCTTATTTACAAGCTAACGGTTTCCCTACCGACAACGCACCCAGTACCCATCTCAAATACGATATAGTGGACAGCAAGTTTATGACAGGCATACACAACAACCATAAGTGCAACGTACCTGTTGGCTTTGGTGCTTTGGGGTTAGTGGGTGCGGTTTTGCAGGGCGTGGTGGCTTTGGTTGTAATGCTAATAGAAGGTATATGGTGGGCTTTAAAAAAACTATAACACAATCAATAGATTGTCCTTATATCATTGTTACAATATTTGACTCAATTGCAATACTTTAAGGATCATTCTCATTGTTTAATGATTTCAATAATACATTTTTTTATACCTAAATAATTCAAGTTGCTAATTAGAAAACAAAAAAGTAAGCACCAAAAGTGAGAAATTTGGTTTACCACAACTAAAACACTCACCGGTATGATGCTTACAAGAGACAAAATTATTTCTATTTTTTGTTTAATTGATGATATTTTGAAAGGAATTGGACACCAAGAAGATATAAGGCGGCAAGTAAGTGACAGCGAAATTATACTAACCGCTATTGTTTCCTCCACGAGTTTTTATGGAAACCATTCCTCTGCTATTGAGTTTATGAAGCAATATGATTCTATACCCAACATGCTTGACAAAAGCAGGTTCAACCGGAGGCTCCATAAAGTTGGCAGATTGCTTTATGATTTATTTGAAAGTGTTAGTGCCTATTTTAAAGATATCTGTTGTGAGCTTCATTACATTATTGATTCTTTCCCAGTGGCAGTGTGTAATAATATGAGGATTGCAAATTGTAAAATACTTAAGGATAATAAATGGAGAGGGTACACAGCCAGTATGAGGAGTTATTTTTATGGTGTAAAGGTGCAATTGCTTACGACAAAAGACGGTATACCAATAGCTTTTCACTTTACACCTGGCAAGACAGCAGATGCAAAAGCATTAGGCAAGATGATAGATAAATTACCCGCAGAATCTTCAATATATGGAGATAGCGCTTATTTGGATTATGGACTGGAAGATAGTGCTTTGGAAAGAAAAGCAATTTTGTTGAAAATCCAAAGGAAGTCAAACTCTAAAAGAATAGATACACTGGAACAAAAACTTGAAAAATTAAAAATGAGAAAAAGAGTAGAAACAACTATCAGCGATATTAAGAAACTATTTCCAAGAACAATACATGCCGTAACATTGGAGGGATTCCTAATAAAGCTAACACTATTTGTTTTTGGATTGCAATTAAGCAAAGCACTAAACTAGCAACTTGAATTAAATAGTATTCATCCTCTTTAAATTTAGGAATTACTGTATCTGAAATTATTTCGTTCGCCTGAATCTCAAAGAAATTTTTCATCCCCTTACCTAGCGTAAAGGCAATTTTTCTTTTCTCTTTGCTAAACACAATTAGGATTGTTTTACCATTATTGTTTTGGTCAATGTCCATCTTTTTGCTAAGTCTGACACATAGTTTTGAAAACTTATGTTTTCGTTATATGATTTTACAGAAAGAAGTAGAATCTTATTTTGACTGGTAGAATCAAATTTTATTAATATAACCCGTTGTGCATTTTAAATAATGCTGATTTAATATTATTGATATTCTTGTTAAAGATAAATTTGTTGATGTACTGCACTACAGTTACAGCAGTTATCTTTGACAGGATTCTTGTTTTATAACCTTCGAAGGATTTTGCATAATTTCTTTTTATCATAAATTGGTCACATAATTGCGAGAAAAATGTTTCTATCCTTTTTCTGGATTTTCTAAATACATAGGGCTGCGGTATATAGTTATGTTGATTCTTACGCATTGGAACCTCTAACCTTATTTGACAGCTCTCAAAAAGATTAAGTTGTTGTCCCGAGGATAAATACCCTCTGTCGCCCAGTAATGTACAGTTTTTAATCTGATGCTGAATATCCTTTAGATACTGTATATCATGCACAGAATCTGCTGTAATTTCAAGACTTTTAACCACCCCATTAAAAGAACATACCGCGTGCAGCTTATAGCCATAATAATGTTTTGATTGTGCAGCGCAGTAGCCTTTATTTGGATAACTCAAAGATGATTCTTTACAAATTCTACTTCTTGATGAACGTGATAACTTACATATTTCTAGAGGCATGCTATCCACAATAAAGCAATCTTCAAACTCATTAAAGCAATCCGACAGGCGTTGTCTTAAATGTTCCAAATACGGAAAAAGCTTGCGCTTGCGTCTGTTATAAACACTACGTTCTATTTTTAGTTTCAGAAAATCAGGCAATAATCTAAATAAATGGTTCTCACTATCAATAATCATGTATTCTGCTGTCAGACAAAGGCTAACAACTTCAATGTCCTTCAATTTGGGAGTTCGCCTTTGATATGGCAAGACATTTTCTGAAGCGAACCGATATAAAACTTCTAAAATTTTCTCGTAATTTGCTGTAAAGTTGTGCATCTGAATTGTTGTGTAGGAACTTCAATTTACTGCTTTTTAGCAGTTTGCACAACTTTTACTTCCCTAAATCAATATGCACAACGGGTTTATTATATATATATTTATATTATGGCCTTACCCCATATTGTGCCCATTTTGAAGGCGGTATCGAATTAATTTTATTTAAAAGATTAGGCAAACCATGTTGGTTAACTAAATTTTGTTCCCAAACTCTAGCGTGTTTTTGGTTAAGCTCATCGCATTTTGGGTAGTTTCAAAATCTAAAGCAGGCTTAGGTCACTTTTGCATCCTATTTCTTTTTAAGCATATAATAACATAGAGAGGGAACTATTATTAAGTTTTCATAATAATTTACTTAAAATCAGGATAAACAAAATTAAACTTACCCGTGTTTATTCTTTCTACAATAGCATAGGGTGGAATAACAACCCCTATTTCGGCTTGCCTATTTTCACCTTCCAATTTTCCTATATCAACAAATTTCTCGTTAATCTTCCATACATACCAAATTATATGATATTTTAATCGGTTCCTCTCCAACTTTGCTTCCTGAATCATTTGTATCTCTAAAAATAATATTATTTATATCGGGGAAAATATCATGTTTGCCATCTTTATGGAAAAAATTACGCTTAACCCCAATATTTATCATTGTATGTGCGTGAAAATCTATTTCGCTTGAAAGAAGTTCAGGATAATTTATGTTTTCATTTAAGGAATACTCTTTTTTAAAAACCCTAATCACATCACTGTTTAGTTGTGTCAAATCATTAGCTATATATTGAAAGTATTTTTTATTTCCATTAATTAATTCTACGGAAAAGATATCTCCAACTTTTGTTATAACTCTTTTTGTCATATTTTTATATTAAATTAAAGCCCAGTTAAGCCCACTTTCACGGCTGTTAATTATGGGTTGAAACATAAAGCAAAGAGATGTTTATATATATACATTACTCAATATTATAATGTGAGTTCCGAACTTTTTAACTTTGCAATCTTCTTGTCTTGTTTGTTTACCTCTATTTGCTTCAAAAAGATATCCTTTTTAACTATCGCTATCTTCAAGCTTTGCAGCCATTCACTTACATTTACTCCACAAGCTTTAAAATGGTCTACGTCCCAACTTCTTTTATTAATTTGTTCCAATATACTTTGAGCTTCTTCAACAGTTAATGATAAAGCGATTTTGAGTTTTGCCTCTTGAAGTACTGCCTGTAAGTAAGAGTTAGGGGCTGCACTTAGCGGTGGAGTTTTGGAATATTCATCAAATACTGCTGTTAATTTTTTAAAAGAAATATCCCCTTCAAAACAATCAGCGATATTAAAAAGCTTTTCCCCAGAACGATACATGCAGTAACTCTGAATGGCTTCTTAATAAAGCTGACTTTGTTTGTGTTTGGATTACAGTTAACTAAAGCTATTAACTAGCAACTTGAATTATATAGTTTATTCTGAGTATAAAAAGACAGTTGAGGAAAGGCATTTTGCCAATCCTCAATCACTTTCTTTTTAATTGTTTTATCTATTGCCATTTTAAATTAAGGTCTGATTAATTGTATCGTATACCCTGGAAAGCTTGACTATTACTCATTACCGCGTTACCAAACTTAAAATCATATATTGTCTTAGTACTATGATTGACTACATCTAAAAATCCTTTCCCTGTTGGACCGTTAAAATAGTTGCTCCCCAAACTTAGATTTCCTCCAAACCTACTTTGATAACGTATCAAAAGGTTTTTAGCATAGGTATGTTTTAATGTTCCCGCAACATTTCCAGTTTCTCCGATTGCAGCTTCGGCCTTTTGCGCGACTTTCGTTAAAAGTTTCAATTCAGTCATTCCTGCATTGGCAACTTCGGAGCCTTCTACAAGTGCTACAGTTGTCTTTTCAAATTCAGTTACCACATTCATAGCTTAATAGTAGCTATGGTGCCGTCTTCCATCAACACATATTAAAAAACTTCTTATCCAATTTTTTTCAAAGCTTTGCTTGCTTCCAACCTGACTAATGAATTCATACTTTTATTTAATTCTATGATTTTTTCTTTAGCTTTTTGTGATCTTAGCATTCCCAAGGCGCATATTGCTTGTGGCAAGACTTGTTCATCAGCTAATAAGCTAATTAGCATTTCTTCACTTTGCTGTGTTTTTACTGTGCCTAATGCAACAACTAATTGGCTGCGGCTCCACATATTACTTTTATCGGCTACTGTATTAAGTATCCAATTAACATCCTGTGATGTCATTGTATTGGCTATAGCATAACCTATAACCCATCGTAAATTATCTTTCTCTTTGGGCGTTTTTTCATATTCAGCTATCAGTGCTGAAGTTGCTATACCTTTTGCTTCCTTTACTATTAAGGCTCTTACTATTCCTTCTTTAACTTGATCAGAATAATTTAACCTCAAGTGTTTCAATAAAATTGGAATAGCCGTAGGATATTTAACTTTGGTATTTACTAAATCCCAAATGGAAGTAATTTTTATTCCGATATTTGAAAGTTCATAAGTAAGAGTCTGATGCTCTTTAGCTCGCTCAATTTCTAGTTTTTTAGATAGGAGTAAACTTTCTTCTATTTCCTCTTTAGTTCTCGGTTTTCCAACTAATTCATTCCAACGATTCTCAAGTTTTTCAAGTTCTGTCATAAAATATTTTTAAAGTCCTGGGATATATCTATGTATTATTAAGCCTGCATCTATGGCTTGCTGTAAAGGTGCGGATATAATTGTAGAAGAACGCGTATGTAGAATCATATCGAATCCATTTTGTTGAGCATATTGAGAGTAATCCCGTAACTGACGGGTAAAACTTTGATATTTCACATTTTTAACTTCTTCTAATACTTTTCCAAATTGATTTAATTTATCAGGAAATCGTATTTTTCCTGCAATTTGTATACCAACTTTTGGACCTGTAATTCCCACAGCTTCTTCACCAGCAACACCTAATGTTTTAGCAAGTGCTGTCCCTTCCTCAAGAGCAACAACCGCCTCTTCTGTGTCAACAACCACATTAAGAGCCTCAGCCCCTTCAACAGCTACAGTTAATGTCTCGCCCGCCAAGACCATAGTACCGAATTCCGCTAATGCTGGAAGAATAAGGTTTGGTGCTACAATTCCTAATGCTCCTACATATATCTTCCTCTCTGTCTCATCATATTTATGCAGGTTCTTATAAAAATCCCTACCAGCTTGGGTAGAGGCAAGTACTTCATATTTCTTCATATAGCCTTCCCCAAATACTGCCGAGGTAAGGTCTATATTCATTCCTAAATGTGGCAACCATGAAATACCTGTTTCCCGTCTGGCATTAATGGTCACGCCTCCAAGTTCGCCATAATCGTAAGTTGTTTCATCAAGTACCTCTGCAGTTGTAGCATATTTTGCGCTTTCCCCTTCAGTTTGCATCCCGTCAATATCTATAAAATAAATAGGGTTGTCTAATGCATATGCGTAAGGACTTGTCGACAGGTATTTTGATGCAAGCGGGTCAATATTCATCCACCTGCCCAGTGCAGGGTCATAATTCCGTGCGCCGTAGTCGTACATGTTAAGCCCCAGTTCATCCTGCAGCTCTTTACCGTTGTACTTATAGTTGTTTACCAGCTTATCGGTAGCGTTTAGGGGCGGGTACAGGATTACTTCACCGTTCATCGCAAGGTACATCGCATGGGTCGTATTATAGTTAAGGTGCTTCAACCCAAAAGGGTAATAATGGTTTTCTTCCATAATTACCTTGTTGCCGGTCTTCTTGTCTTTAGTGTAACTTAGCCTTACGTTGCCCAAATGGTCTTTGTACTGGTACACATAATTGTAATTATTAACACCACTTACAACCGTATTGTCTACATACCCCTCAGCCGTTGGAAAAAACTGCAACACCCCTCCTTTGTACTGGAAGCCGCTTAGGTAATCAACATATACCGTAGTTAAATTACCCGATACCACTTCTGTTACCGTTTTCTTCAGCTTCCTGCCTGCGGCATCATAAAGATAGATAATTTTGTTTGTGCTGCCAAAATTTATCTCTACCGGCAGGTTAAGGTGGTTATACTTAATATTGGTAATCCCTTTGTTCCTGTCTGATGTTACGTTGCCATTGCCGTTTACAGCATTGTTGTCATAAATGTAGTCGTCTACCAGGTTGTCAGGGCTGTCTTTAAATCCCTGTGGGCTCGCGTCGCCAATCTCTTGTACTTTCATTAGCCTGTTAGTACCCGGAGCATACGTATAGGTAAGGTTATCTATCTCTACATCTGCGTACAAGTCATCAACCGCGCCATTCCTCATAAGCGCCGTTATATTGCCATTCTTGTCATAACTTATATCTTCATCATAACTGCCTACAGAAGGTATCGTTGGCTTCTGGTAATAGGCATGTTTAAGCCGGTTAAGGTTATCATACTTATAGCTGTATTTCCGTTTCTGGCCATCTGTAGCCGTCTTCCAGTACGTTTCAGAAATATTGCCATTATACAAACCTGTAACACCATCAAAAGTAGGTCCTGAAATAGTATTATAGGCTATTTTAAACGCGAACAAGTCAGTACCTAGATTATCTACATCATTAATGTCTGTTAACCAGCCGCGGGCATTATAAGTATAACCTATGTTTTGCAATGACCCTAGCCCAAATGGCGATACAGATCCATTATATTTATTTTTAAGCTGCCCAAGCTTATTATACGCGTACCCTACCAGTGGCTGCGCTGCAAGCGCGTCAATCTTATGGGTATGGCCCGATAATCTGTCCTGGGCAGTATAGGTAAAGTTTTCCTCTAAGGTAATATCCGGGGTACTTCCTGTCAACCGCTTATGTGTAGTAACTGTTTTTGTAGGCGAGCCGTCAAAATCGAGCGCAGTATCTACCTGCGTAAAGCCGCCCAGGTAATTTGCTGTGCGGCTACGTACCGGCCGGCTTTTATAATCATAAAGCGTATAGCTTATTTCCCCTGTTGTATTTGCCTGGGCATCCAGTACCCTTACCCATGAGCCTGCAGGCAGCCCTTTTACTTTACTGCGGGCATTTTTACCGTTAACCGGCACCGGGAAGGTGGGTGCACCTGGCCAGGTATAGTCATCATAGTAATTAATAGTGAGCAACGCAAAACCCGAGGGCTGACTGGGTATCGGGTTATAACCGGTACTGATACCGCCATTGGTACCACTGCCGCGCACCGCGTTTACAACAGTTGTAGCAGCGCTTGCCCTTGTTGTTGAATTAACCGTAGCTGTGTACCACCCCGTCATGGCTATGCGGCCATAGTCATCGTATATGGTCCTGAGCCAGCCCTGTGTTGTACCGCCCCAGGGCGACAATGCCGGGCCGGTTAGTATTGGCCTGTCCAACTGGTCATATACAATAAACTCCCACTGCTTACCGGGTATTTTTTTTTCTATAAGGCGGTTGCGGCCGTCATATTTATACTGGTAGCAAAGGTTATTAAGTGTTGTGGTTGTAATGGTACCACTAACTAATGGAGGCAGCACATAGGTTAAATTCCCAAACTGGTCGTATACGTAGTAGGTATCGTGGGCAACATTACTATTAAAAGTCCTTTTTAAAATCAGTTGTCCTTCCCTGTTTTTAAATTCCTGTACCGTATTGTTATTATTATCGGTGCTTTTCCAGTTTTCATCCTTTATTATGGTTTTATACAATTCTCCGGCTGCATAGTTACTTCCCGGATTTGTAAAAGTGGGTACATAACTTGAATTTGTGCTGGCACTATACCTTTTAACGGCGTCTGTGCTGCTATTCGACATTTGAGCGAATTTAACCGTTTTATCATTGGTACTGTAAGGGTCAAGATCAGCTACCCATGCGTTTCCGGGAGCGGCCTGTTTTAAAACCCTGCCAAGCGGAGAAGCTTCCAAAAACTTCTCAGACCATGGATTTAAAGTAGTTTCATCTACTTTGAGATTATCACCGTAGTAGGCAAGTGTTGCAGCTTTAGCGTTGGCTTCAAATGCCTGTGCTGTTCCATTTGTGCTTACATACGGCAGGTATTCCCGTACCTGACGGCCAAAGCCGTCATATTCAATGTGAGTAATGATGTCTTTACCGTCACCGCCCATCTTGCCCTGTATTTTCTGCGTCGGCCTGCCCAGCCCGTCAAAGTAAGTAACGTTTACTTGCTGGGTGGCTGTATTGGCCGAGTCGCGCTGGGTTATGGTCTTAATATAATTTTGAATCTGTGCCATTGATGCAAGGGGCAGCAACAGCATGAAATATAGTATTTTTTTCATTAGTGATATGGTTGGTGGTTATTGCCCATAGATGTATTGATTCTCAGATAAAGCATTGCCCCATTTGTCCCTCACAAACTTAAGCCTGCCAAAAACATCATATTCGTAATTAAGCACATCGCCTTTAGGGTCGGTTATGCTCGTAACCCCCACAAGTGGCTTATAAGTAAACGTAGTTATCATGGCATTGGGCAACAGTGTCCTGATGTTTGCCGGTACTACGGTTAAGGCCTTAAGCGCGGCTTCTGTGGTTCCAAGTGCAGTTGCTACCTGTGCGAAAGTTGCATTTTCAATTTTTGCAAGCGGATAGGTTCCTTTATAGCCCCATATGTACGCTATAGATATTCCATTTGTTTGTTTTACTTCCAATATATTGCCGTTAGCGCTATCTATCTTCTTGTACTCGAGCCTTGCTTCAGTGCCATTATTTCCTTTTGCCATTTTAACATATTGGGGTTGCATTAACCGTATTGTATCATTTGGATTCCAATCCTTAAATACGGTTTCTGTTTCAGATAGTTTTGCAGTGCCCTTAAAGGTTTGTGTTACCAGAGGTACCTGCTTCATGTTATTAGCAAGAAGGTCAGGCACGGCGAGCCTGTCGCTTACTTCAGGGTCATTAGCATATAAATATTTGGTAAGTAAAGGTGCTGCATCACTCGTTGCCTGGCTTACCTGCGCTACATTATAATGGTAATCGTAGCGGTAGCTATAGTCAGTGGTGTTAAGCATTTGGGTACCATTATCCAGGTATTCAGTTGTTAGGCTTTTCTTTAAATCTAATGTGCCGCCAGTCATGTAGTAGATTTTATACCCCGTTGCTTGACCCTCAGATAATGTATCACTAGGAAGCTTAACAGGTATTTGGGTCGCGGGTATATTATAATACCTATTATTTTTAACATATCCTCCATTTGGCTCAAAGTCCTCTACCATTGGTATCCTGAGTGACGGTTTAAAAAATGGATGATTACATAGGGGGTTGGTCAAGGGGCTTGCTAATTCCAGTGAATCTCCAAGGAGATATGTATTTTGTGTTTTTTTTACCATCTGGTAACTATTTCCCTGTTTCTTGTACACCTTTACATTTAGCTCTTTGCCACGCAACCATTCGTTATCTGTGGGTGGGTGGTAAGGGAACTCATAGTACCTCCCTGTATCATATATCATAGAATATTCGTATTCGGTTTTGCCGATAGTGTTATCACCATCGCCATAATATTCCGTTACAAATTTATACCCTACATTGTTACCTTGGTAGGTGCTGAATATACTTCCTCCCCCCGAACCCCAGGGATCGCTTTCAGCGTTGGCAGGTTGTCCATTGAGTGTGTCCTCGGTAAGGCTCACAAAACTTGTGAGGCCCAAAATACGCCCGCTTGCCTGGCCAGTTTGAGGATTTGTATAGCTATAGGTTTTTGTTAGTACTACATCAGAATCAGGTGATTCTATGTATTCTATTTTGCGAATCCTGTTTCCAGCGCCATGTATAACTTTGGTACCACTGTAATTTTCACTCACACATGTTAATTCTGCGGGCTCTATGAATTGTGAAGTAATTTCTTCGTGCCAATTGATAGATACAAAGAAGGATTGACACTGGTTATTCACGCTATAGGGCGTTGAGCCTGTATAATCTACTTTTAACTTATACTTTCCCGGATCAAGCGATATTGTTCTTGTCCCCGGATATATCAGGAATGAATTGCCAAATGTATTAGTTACAGGGTTAAACTTCAGTATCGAAATTGTGAATTGGCATATTGAAGGGCAATCAGGATTGGGTACAGGATTTACTGGGCAACCTACAGGGCTGTTACACTGACAGGCGGCAATCCCATAGCCATGTGCCGTACTTGTGATTAAACTTGTCCGATATTCAGAAACTTCAAAGATATCAGAGTAATCACCATTTCCATTATATTTCGGTACAGGGTTATTATTTTCATCTACATTGTCTTCATCTACGCTTTGTGGATTCGCGTCGAGTGGTGATAAAGTAACAACCCTGTGATAAGAAGGGTTAGGGTTGGCAAAAGCAATACTGTTAGGGAACACATTTACAGCAATATTGGGTTCATAGTAAAATTTAACCTGCCCGCCTTCAGGCTTTGTCATAGTTTGCAATAAACCAGCCTGTACCTTTTCGACATCCACACTCAAATCATCATAATATGTTTCTAAAAAGGTACCGTTGTTTTTGCCGTTGTAATACCCCCAGACATCTACCGAATTAGAATGGCGGCTGGGCAAGACAATAGGATTGTAATCAAAACTGTATGGAGGGAGCGTGTTGCCGTCTTTGTCTGCAAATTGGACTGTTTTCAGGAAAAGCCGTTTATATGCCGAACTATCTTCCGCTAAATACCAATTAATATTGACGTAATCTATTTCACTCGTTGTATACTCGTAATCAAAAATAGCCTGCTTTATTGCCTGGCCTTCTTTATTATATAATATGATTTTATGAAGGCTATAGTTACCTGGCATCTCTTCAGGGAAAGCTTCGGTATATTCAAACTTCAACTTACCCTTATCAAAAGAAATACTGTCAAGACGCTGTTGCTCATTTCTTATATCGGATGTATAACTATCAGCGTGCGGGCCAATAACTTTGTCATAAGACCTTCTGGTATGATAGGTTGTTTCTTTAGTATAATAGTACTTTATTTCGGTATTTTGTGCTGTTTTTATTGTAGTAAGATGCCATGTATTAGGATAGTTAGAGAAGCTGGCTGCCCCTTGTGGAGGTGTTTGGGTTAAATCAGTATTGTGTATTACACGATTAAGGAAAATCATATCATTGTCCGTCGCATTATTCTCTCCAAAGATATATTTATTCCCCTTACCGTCTGTTATTGCGCCCTCTGATACCGAAAAGTCTGTGTATTGTTGTGTCACGGAGCCCCCTCCAATTAAATCGGGTATAAGCTTACCGCTCACGCCATTTACAGAAAAACTGTACTGGTCAGGCAACATATCACAGGTCTCCGCTACACCCAGATTAGTACTTGCCGAGACTGAGTTTCGTTCATTTAGGTCGCTAAAAACCTTTGAATAGTCGACGCATTGAAACTGCAACGCATCGTCTTTATCCCTTACCTGTTTTGTAATCATGCCGCCACAGTTCAATGCCCAGCCTATTCCTACCCTTGATCCAACCTCCGCTACCTGTATGCCTCTGGCGTGATAACTGATGCTAATAGGAACGTTTACGCCTCCCGATTCTATTTCAAATAAAGGGATATTTATATTAGGTAAACCTGTATATAATGATACGGGAATTTCTGCAAATTTAAAGACTGCTGATGCTTCCGGTGATGGAGGCATAATATTAGGCATTTGCTGCCCGTAACTTATTACTGTCCCGAAAAATAATATCAGGAGATATTTTATTGTATTCATCTGTTGGTTGGTATTTTAATTCCTATTTCTCATTACTTTCACCGAGTCCGTGCCCTTGTCGGTTTTCACCTCCACGATGTAGATGCCTTCAGGGTACGCACTCACATCAAGCGGAATGGTACGGCTGTTTACCTCAAAGCTTTGCAGCATCCTGCCTGAGAGATCAAAAAGGGTGGCGGTGCCGCTGTTGAAGTCAAAGCCTACAATAATGTTGGTAAACTCACCGGCTGGGTTAGGTATGGCTTCAAGCAAGGTGCGCTTGTCTTCTTTTTTCTTTTTGTCCTCGTCTTTCAGCTTCACGACCCAAAAGTCGTTGCTGCCTTTGCCGCTGTTCTTATCGCGTGATATAGCGCCTTTGCTGGTGCCTGCCAGGATGTAACCGCCATCGCGGGTTTCCACCAGTTTTTTAAGCAGGTCTTCACCATTGCTGCCTATGGTTTGTTTCCACAGTTCCTCGCCCTCGGCAGATAGTTTTATAGCGATATAGTCGTTGATGTCTTTCTTGTCTTTTTTGTTACCCTGGCCTATTACCTCGCTTTGGGCATAACCGCCAATCAGTATTGTACCGTCATTGTTCTCGACCAATGAGGTAAGCACATCTACATTACCTGTGTTGTAGGTTTCCTGCCAAAGGATGCTGCCTTTTTTATCCAGTTTAAGTACCCAGAAGTCAGCGCCTTTTTTATTGGTTTTTGATTTGTTGCCCGTGGTTGCTGAGACAGAGCTGCCCCCAAGTAGGTAGTTACCATCTTTTGACTGGGCAATGCAGTACAAATGGTCGTCTTCTTCGCCGCCGTACATCTTTTCCCATTCGGTAGCGCCGTCTTTATCTACCTTTACCACCCAGTAATCACCTGCACCGTAGTTATCCAATGATTTATCAATCGAGGCTGGCGAATTAGAGTACCCACCCATAATGTACCCACCGTCCTGGGTTTGTACGATGCTTTCCAGCACGTCATTATACTGGCCGCCTATGGTACGCTGCCAGGCTACCTTGCCTTTGTTATCCAGCTTTATCACCCAGTAGTCCAGGCCGCCACGGCAGGCTTCTGACTTTCCGTAGGGGTCGTCCTGGCCTTTCATTACCTTAAGGCTTTGGGGAGATGCCGAGGAGCCGCCTATGATATATCCGCCATCGGTAGTCTGTGAAATGGACTTGACCAAATCCTGGCCGGGGCCGCCTATGGTTTTTTGCCATTCTTCGCCGCCTTTGGCGTTGAGTTTTACAATCCAGATGTCTTCTTTGCCTAAGGCGGAATCAATCTTATTAAAACCTTTAGTTGATTCCGATGTCCCGGCGAGGATAAAGCCGCCATCATTGGTATTGCGGATGCTGTACAGGAAGTCAGGCCCTGAGCCGCCAAGGTTCTTTTGCCATTCGGCCTCGCCGTCCTCATTCATTTTCCATACCCAGTAATCAAGGTCGCCTACGTTGCCTTCTTCCTTGTTGCCGCCTTTTACCGACAGCGATGCCCCGGCAAGGATAAAGCCATAGTCAGCCGTGGATTGTGCATCTAATAAATATTCTGCTTGCTTGCCGCCGTAGGAGCGTTCCCAAAGGATATCCTGGGCTTGGGTAATGCCATAAAATAGCAGCAACGCACAGGTAGTGCGCAGGTGTGGGATATGCATAATCGGTTGGTTTTGAAATTAGATAGGCAAATAAAGTTTTAAAAAAGTTAAAAAACAAATTTTTAACTTTAAGGTTATTTTAACAAGTAGATAAAATACCGTTTCAGTAAATTAAGCAATCTTTTGATTTAAAAGTATGGCTTAGATAAAACTAAGAATGAATTATTACAAAAGATGAAATCTAAATTTATCCTTTTGATGAATAGTGATACTCTTAAAGAGGTAGCTTAGGGATAGAATGTTTACTATAATACTCTAAACATTTTGTACATTGCTATGAAAGGGATAGTCCACTAACAAGCACGAATTAGCTGTTTTGCATCCCGAAAAACAACAACATGATTTTCATTAAAAAACTGATATTTAATTCATTATCATAAAATATTTATATCCATAAATTATTGTAGTGTAAAGAACTATTTAGTAACACCCACACAATAAGACCTGAAGCCGTTAGGCTATTATGAAGACTCTTTCGGGGATTCCCAAGGGTGTATTTTTTGGAAGATTTTCAATATATCAGCACTTTATGGTTTTTCCAAAACATTGCAAGACATTTATAGACATGTTAAACAGTGATAAATGAGGTCGAAAAAAAGATTTATTTACAGTAATGCAAATTAAAAAAAGGTAATAGTATATTCTACCAAAAGCAGTCTTTTTTCGGTATGGTTAAACTAAAACACAAGAATCGTACAGACAACAAAAAAAACCATAAAATACTCATAATTAGTATTTTATGGTTTTATATCGTGACCTCATCGGGATTCGAACCCAAATCTTCAGAACCGGAATCTGAAATTCTATCCATTGAACTATGAAGCCAGGTTTTAGTTTAAAGTTTCAGGTTTAAAGTTGCCGTACTGAACGGTCAAAAAGCGTGAAACCTGAAACTTTGAACTAAATTAAACAAGCGTTTTCTTCACTACGCTTGATATCATTTTGCCATCGGCGGTACCGGCAAGCTCTTTGCTTGCTATGCCCATAACCTTACCCATATCGGCCATGCCGCTAAAGTTATTTTCGGCTATAATCCTGCGCACCACGGCTTCAACTTCCTCCTCGGTAAGCTGCGCCGGAAGGAACTTTTCAATAACTGCGGCCTGTGCCAGCTCCGGGTCGGCAAGGTCCTGCCTGTTTTGCTGTATGTATATAGCGGCGCTGTCTTTACGCTGTTTTACCAGCTTTTGCAGTAGCTTTATTTCTTCTTCTTCGCTTATTTCTTCCTTAGCGCCGCTTTCGGTCTGCGCAAGTAATATGCCCGATTTTATAGCCCTTAGCGACTCCAGCGCTACGGTATCTTTTTCTTTCATGGCCGTTTTCATAGCATCCATGATTTGTGACTGCAAACTCATAAGCAATAATTTAAATGTGGTGCGAAGATAAAAAAATAACCCGAAAATATAATCATATTTTCGGGCCATCCTTCACAATCATTCACATTTGGGTTAGTTAATCCACGTTATCATGAAGGAATGAATTGTTTGACCTCAATTGCAGGTCGTTATTACTGTCTGTACCCAGCGACAGGCGCGACTTGCTGTTATCTACCCGTGAGTCGTGCAGGTCTATACCCATCCTTTTATAAGCGGGTTCTTTTTCATATTCATCTACCCTTGCGGCATTGTTGTGGAATTTATAATTAAACTCCTTCATTTTCCTCCTGCGCTCCTCGGCCCTCATACGCAACGTTTCCTCAATGGTCATTTCCACCGGAGATGGGTCTTCCTGTACAGGCGTGTAGCGCGGTGCTACAGGTTCTGCCGCACGGGGCTGCTGTGCCACTGGCTCTTCAGTTTTAGGGGCTATTTTTTCAAAAGTATTCCTTAGTGTAAAGTTAAGCTCCTCAGATATTGGCTCTTCCGCTTTAGCGGCAGGTTTAGAATTTAGCAGTTCATTTTCTTTCTCGAGATAATCTTCAAGAGAATAACGCACTACACCTGTTTCGTTAAGCTCAGTTACCGGAACCACGTGTACCGGCGCTGTAACTTTTATATCGCGCACCTCGTCGTTAAGGCTAAACAGCAGTTTCTCCTCGCTTTTGGCATTGTCTACCGAAAGGTCAAATGAGAACGTAAACTGCTCTTCTTTTTTCTCAACGATTACAAACTCAGGGTCTATAACCTCTATATCCCAAATACTTTTTGCCATGGGCGGAGCGGAAACAGGAGCAGCTACAGGATGTGCCGTGGCAACAGGCTGTACCTCAAATACTGGTGGTGCCTGCTTTACCGGTTCCGGCGCTACGATTTCAAAAAATACGTCAAGGCTGTTTATGTAGGCTGAAGCAATTTCAGCCACTTCAACAACTTCAGCTATGGGCTTTTTTTCAACGACAACTTCCTCCTCAAGCGAAAAAATTATTTTCTCTTCCGCTACAGGCTCTTCAGCCCTTACTACCGCTTTTGGCTCAGCCGGGGCTGAAAAGTCAAACGATGGCACTATTGGCCTCTGTGTAAGGTTGTGCACCATTTTCTGGTCTTCTTCCAGTGCGTGCACTATTTTTTTAGGCTCTGTATTTACAATTTCATTTTGCTGTTCTACATTAAAGCCGGTGGCAATAATGGTAACGGCAACGGCTTCACCCAGGCTCTCGTCCTCACCCACACCCATAATGATGTTAGCATTGTGCCCGGCTTCCGCCTGTATATGGTCGTTAATTTCACCTATCTCATCAATAGTAATCTCGGTAGTGCCACTTACAATAAGCAACAGTACGTTTTTAGCGCCTGAAATTTTGTTATCGTTAAGCAACGGGCTGTCCAGTGCCGATATAATAGCGTCTTTAGCACGGTTTTCTCCTGTCGCGGTTGCGCTACCCATTATGGCCGTACCACTGTTGCTAAGCACGGTTTTGGCATCCTTAAGGTCGATATTTTGCGTGTAGTGGTGCGTAATAACTTCAGCGATGCCACGCGAGGCTGTTGCCAATACTTCGTCGGCTTTACTAAAACCTGCCTTAAAGCCCAGGTTACCGTATACTTCCCTTAGCTTATTATTATTGATTACAATAAGCGAGTCTACCTGTTTGCGCAGGCGCTCTACACCCAGCATGGCCTGGTCGCCACGCACCTTTCCTTCAAACTGAAATGGTATGGTAACAATGCCCACGGTAAGTATGTCGCGCTCCTTGGCAAGCTGTGCAATTACGGGAGCAGCACCGGTACCGGTACCACCGCCCATACCCGCGGTTATAAAGAGCATTTTGGTATTGGTATCGAGCATTTTTTCAATGTCTTCAATACTTTCCAGTGCCGATTGCTGCCCCACTTCGGGGTTAGCGCCAGCGCCAAGGCCTTCGGTAAGGTTTACACCAAGCTGTATTTTTGTAGGCACAGGGCTGTTTGCAAGCGCCTGGCTGTCTGTGTTGCAAATAACAAAATCTACGCCTTTGATGCCCTGCTTAAACATGTGGTTGATGGCGTTACTGCCGCCTCCGCCTACTCCTATAACCTTGATTACGTTCGACTGGTTTTTAGGCAGGTCAAACGAAATGCTTCCAAAATCTGTATTCATCATAATCTCGGGTTTTTATTCTGCGTTATCTAAAAAATCTTTAATCTTGTCTATATACTTGTCAAAAAACGACCTTTTCACTTTTTTCTCAGTGCTTTCAGGTACATTTACCGGCTCTCTTTCTACTGCTACGGTTTCCAGGTCTTCTTCCACCTCTTGCACTACAGGGGCTGTTTTTACAGGCTGTACCCTTACCGGTGCCTGGTATACCGGTTTTTGCAACTCTACCAGTGGCGTTGCGCTCATGGTATTGTTACGAAGGCTGTTCATAACCAATCCTACTGCTGTGGCATATAACGGACTCGAAATTTCTTCGCCCGATTTACCTGCAAGGTGCTCATTAGGATAACCTATGCGGGTATCCATACCGGTAATGTATTCTACCAGCTGCTTAATGTGCTTAAGCTCTGCGCCACCCCCTGTAAGCACTATGCCTGCTATCAGTTTTTTGCGTGGGTCTTCGTGCCCGTAAGCTTTAATCTCGGCAAACACCTGCTCTATAATTTCAACCACGCGGGCGTGGATGATTTTAGAAAGATTTTTAAGCGAAATCTCTTTCGGCTCACGGCCCCTTAAGCCCGGTATCGATACAATTTCGTTATCCTTGTTTTCGCCCGGCCATGCCGAACCGAATTTTACTTTTAATAGTTCGGCCTGTTTCTCTATGATAGAGCAGCCCTCTTTAATATCCTCGGTGATAACGTTACCACCAAAAGGTATTACTGCCGTATGGCGGATGATGCCGTCTTTAAAAATGGCAAGGTCTGTAGTACCGCCACCTATATCGATAAGCGCCACACCGGCCTCTTTTTCTTCCTGGCTCAGCACGGCATCTGCCGAAGCAAGTGGCTCAAGTGTTAGGCCCGAAAGGTCCAGCCCCGAACTCTTAATGCAACGGCCTACGTTACGGATGGATGATGCCTGCCCCACTACCACGTGGAAACTGCTCTCAAGCCTGCCACCGTACATACCTATAGGTTCTTTTATTTCGCTTTGTCCGTCTATCTTAAATTCCTGCGGAAGCACGTGGATGATTTCCTCGCCCGGCAACATGGCCAGCTTGTGCACCTGGTTAATAAGCATATCGATATCGGCATCGCCTATTACTTCATCAGAATTGCTCCTGCTGATGTAATCGCTGTGCTGTATACTGCGTATGTGCTGGCCAGCTATACCCACTACCACATCGTTAATGCGGTAGCCGCTGTTAGCCTCGGCCTCCTGTATGGCCTGTTGTATAGACTGTATGGTCTGGGTAATGTTATTAACCACACCCCTGGCCACACCCAGGCTCTTGGACTTGCCAATACCCAGTATCTCCAGCTTGCCATACTCGTTCTTTTTGCCAATCATTACAACAATCTTTGTTGTACCGATGTCTAAACCTACTGCAATGCTCTCTCTTTCCATATCCTCTATTTTTTGGTGCACACCACCTGCTGCGTAAACTTCAGGTTAATTGTTTTGTAATTTTCTATCAACGTATCCTTAACAGCGTCCTGTAAGAACGCTTTATAATTTTTAAATTTCCGGTCAATGTTTATGGGCTGCCCAAAAACAATTTCATAATCATAATTCCTGCTGCGCATTGTTACTGTGCCTGCCGGGGTTACGGCCATCCCCGTGATGTTCTTCTTTAAAAAGCCGTCGTCATAAATATAATCAAGTAACTCTTTTAGCTTAACACCATCTACCCTTTCAATGCTGCCCGACACCAGCAAAACACGTGCGGTTTCGCTGTCGCTGAGCGGCATTTCTTGGCCGTTATAGTCCAGATAAAACGATTTCGCCCCGGAAAAAATTCTGGCGACGGGCTTTTTTTGGGTTACGATTGCCTTAAGTTTTCCATCAACCGTAGCGTAAACCTCTGCCCTGTCGACCATAGGATTTTTGTCGATACTTTTTTCCACCTTATTCAAATCTAACTGAACTTTTGCTATGCCCGTAATACTGCCGTAATTTTGTATCAACAACTTATTAACGTTATCTTTAGTAATATAATTCTCGCTATCCGCAAACAATACCTCGGGCTCTTTCAGCAGCCTGCCCTCATTCCGTTTTGCCGAAAAAGAGTACAAAAACACCACTACCCCCATAATGAGGATAAGCCTTATGTTTGCCCAGTTAATTTTTTTCATCTAAAACAGCTTTAATATCTGGCACCATCTCTCCTATATCGCCCGCCCCTATGGTTATAAACACCGTGGCATCGCTCAGCTTAAGCAGCGGCAGCAGGTTGTCCTTGCTTACCAGCCTCTTATTGGGGTTCTCTATCTTATCCAGCAGCCATTTGCTTGTTATCCCTTCTATGGGCAGCTCCCTGGCCGGGTAAATGTCTAACAATACTATATTTTCAAACTTGCCCAGGCTCTTTGCAAAGCCCTCGGCAAAATCGCGTGTACGGCTGAACAAATGCGGCTGGAACACCGCCAATACCTTTTCGCTGGGGTACAGTTCGCTTACCGCCTGGTATACCGCGTCAATCTCTGTAGGGTGGTGCGCATAATCGTCTATATACACCAGCCCCTTTTTCTTTATCTGGTAGCTAAACCTGCGCCTTACGCCCTGGAAGCTTGCCAGCGCCGACTTAATATTTTCATCCGACACTCCGTAGGTTTTTGCCATGGCCAATGCCAATGTAGCGTTAGTAAGGTTGTGGTGACCCGGGAGCCCGAAACGGATATCCGTTAACGTACCCTGTGGAGTGGCTACATCAAACACATACCACCCATTATCTATCCTTATATTTTGTGCAGAAAACTGCCCTTTGCCTACCCCAACCGTTACACCTTCCAGCGGAAGCCCGTTAGTTATAAACAGCTTATTCTTATCTTCAACCTTATCTGCAAATTCCCTGAACGATGCTTCTATTGAAGCCGTATCACCGTAGATGTCAAGGTGGTCGGCATCCATGCTGGTTACACAGGCAATATCCGGGTGCAGGTGCAGGAACGAGCGGTCAAACTCGTCTGCCTCGGCTACCGTTACGGTTTTGCCGCTGCCTATAAGGTTGCTGTTATAATTTTCAACCACGCCGCCTATAAAGGCGGTAACGTCTACCCCGCTCTGGTACAGTATATGCCCCAGTATGCTGCTGGTTGTGGTCTTGCCGTGTGTGCCGGCTACCGCAAAGCAAAATGTGCCTTTGGTAATAATGCCCAACACTTCGGCACGCTTTTTCACTTCAAAGCCATTCTGCAAAAAATAATTCCATTGCAGGTGGTCCTTAGGTACCGCCGGGGTTACTACCACCAGCGTATTTTCTTTGTCAAGGAACGGTAAGCCTACAAGCTCAACCTTATCGTCAAAATGGATACTGATGCCTTCTGCCTTTAGTTCATCCGTAAGATGGGTAGGCGTTTTATCATACCCTGCTACATTTTTGCCTATAAAGGTAAAGTAGCGCGCCAGGGCACTCATGCCTATGCCACCAATACCAATAAAATAGACGTTATGTATTTTTTCCAGTTCCATTTTCTTGAGCTTCTTAGCTACTGAGCCACTGAGCTTCTTAGCGTAGGAGCTAAGAGGCTTAGAAGCTAAGCAGCTTATTTTAGCAACTTGACTATCTCCTCAACTATATCCTTTGTGGCATTTGGCTTTGCCATCTTCTTTATATTCTCTCCCAGTTTTTGCTGCTTCTC
The DNA here is from genome assembly GCF_046613695.1 of Flavobacterium sp. RHBU_24. Lineage (NCBI taxonomy): Bacteria > Pseudomonadati > Bacteroidota > Flavobacteriia > Flavobacteriales > Flavobacteriaceae > Flavobacterium > Flavobacterium sp. RHBU_24. The sequence goes on from NZ_JBKJHD010000012.1 coordinate 39,376, forward strand.
TGCGTTGCTTATCAAATCGGCAAACACAGGCTGAAATTGCGTATCCAGCTGGGCTTCATTGAGCAGCAGCGCGCCGTATTTGTTTACAATGGCCTGGGCGTTTTTGGTCTGGTGGTCTTCAGCCACATTAGGCGACGGTATAAAAATTACCGGCTTGCCCACCAGGCAAAGTTCTGATACAGATGATGCCCCCGCGCGTGATATTACCACATCGGCCGCGGCATACACCAAATCCATCCTGTCTATGAACGACAACACCTGGATGCCTTCTTTATCGCCATGGTGGCGGTACTCTTCAAAATAAAATTTACCAGACTGCCATATTATCTGCACATCCTGCGCCTGAAGCCAGGTAAGCTCTTTTGCGATAAGCTGGTTTATACGGCGCGAACCCAGGCTTCCGCCCAGCACAAGCAGGGTCTTTTTATCAGGGGTAAGCCCAAAGCGCTGTATGCCTTCTGCCCTCTTGGTCTCGGTGTCCATCAGGTCCTGCCTTACGGGGTTTCCGGTAAAAACAATCTTCCCCGCAGGGAAAAACCGCTCCAGCCCGTCATACGCCACGCATATTTTTTTGGCAAGGCCACTCAGCCACTTGTTGGTTATGCCCGGGTAAGAGTTTTGCTCCTGTAACACCGTGGGCACGGCCATTCCTGCTGCTGCCCTTAGCAACGGCCCGCTGGCAAAGCCTCCGGTGCCTATAACTACATCGGGCTTAAACTCTTTAACAATCTTTCTCGATTTTATAAGGCTGCTCATCAGCTTTAGCGGGAACAGCGCGTTATCAAACGTAAACCTGCGCTGCAGGCCCGCTATCCACAGCCCTTTTATTTCGTAGCCCGCCTGCGGCACCTTCTGCATCTCCATTTTGTCCTGCGCGCCTACAAACAGTATCTCACAATCAGGAAAACGCTCTTTCAATGCATTGGCAATAGCCACAGCCGGGTAAATGTGCCCGCCAGTGCCGCCGCCGCTTAATATGAATTTATGTTTTCCCATTTTTTATAAATCTACTGAGCACCTTAGCTCTCAGAACATTCCTTTTTTTTATTTATAATCTGTTTTGCTAAGAAGCTTAGCAGCTAAGCGGCTAAGCCGCTATTTCCCCATCACCGCCCGCATAGGGTTTACAGCTTCTTCTATAGAAAAGGCTGCCGGTTGTTCCAGCCCCAGCGCTTCGGCTTCTTCACGTTGTTTTTCACGCAAAATATGCTCGTCTATAATTTGTTGCAGGGCAGCTTCGCGGTCTTCTTTTTCCTTTAGCTCCTGCGCTATCTCTTCTTCTTTTTTGGTCACGCTTATAATGATTCCTATGGCAATACACGTCATCCAGATACTACTTCCCCCGCTACTGATAAGCGGCAGCGTTTGCCCCGTTACCGGAAGCAGTTCTGTAGCCACACCCATATTAATGAGCGCCTGGAATATGATGGGGAAACCGAGCCCTACAATAAGCAGCTTACCAAAAATTGACTTCGCCTTATGCGCTGATACCAGGAACCTGAAAAACAGCATCAGGTAAAGGAACAGCACCACAAGCCCGCCTATCAGGCCATATTCTTCTACTATGATAGCAAAGATAAAATCTGACGACGATTGCGGCAGGAAGTTCTTCTGTACGCTCTTGCCGGGGCCTAAACCGTATATCTGGCCGGTTGCAATGGCTATCTTGGCTTTTTCTATCTGGTAATCGTCTTCGTTTGGCGTGTCGTCAAAAAAGCTGTCAAGGCGGCTCATCCAGGTGTCAACCCGGTTTGGCATCGCATCGGGAAACGCCTTGGCAAACATTACAAACAGCAGCAGCATAGTAATACCCATACCCATTATCATTAGGAGATACTTCATAGGATAACCTCCTACAAACACCAGCATCGCCACCATACTAAAGATAAGCGCTGCGGTACTAAAGTTGGCCGGTAGTATAAGCGCCAGTATAATAAACACAGGTATCCACAATTCAATGAACGACGATTTAAACGTAACTTCTTTACCCTCTACCTTTGCCAGGTAACGCGCCACATATACCATAAGCACGATCATGGCCAGCGCCGAGGTCTGGAACGTAACGCCTATAAAAGGCACTTTTATCCAGCGGCTGGCATTAGCGCCGTCTATTACCGTACCCTGGAAAAACGTGTACACCAGCAGCAAACCCACTACGGGCAACAGCACCTGCGAAAGCGCCCTGTAATAGTGGTAAGGCACTCGATGTACCATATAAATTAGGCCAAAGCCGATAAAAATATGAACGAGGTGCTTAACCAGGTAGCCAATGGTAGAGCCCTTGCCGATTACATACACAAGCTGCGAGCTCGCGCTGAAAACCGGCATGAACGATATAAGGGCCAGCAGCATTACAAATGCCCAAATGCCTTTATCCCCTTTAAGGTTAGTGATTAATTCTTTCATTTTCTATCTATTTTTCATGCTGTAGAGATGCAATGTGTCTCTACAGTGTTACAAATTTTGCACGGCCTGTTTAAACTGCCTGCCACGGTCTTCATAGCTCTCAAACAAATCAAAGCTTGCACACGCCGGAGAAAGGAGTACAACATCGCCCTTTTCGGCCATCCTTTGTGCCATTTTTACCGCTTCGGCCATACTTGTGGTTTCTGCAATTACATCTACCACATTGCTAAACGCGTTTATTATTTTCCGGTTGTCTAAACCCAGGCATACAATAGCCTTTACCTTTTCGTTTACAAGGCCCATAATTTCGTTATAGTCATTGCCTTTATCTACACCACCCAATATTAATATGGTAGGGGCGCTCATGGTATCTAATGCATAATGGACCGAGTTTATGTTAGTGGCTTTACTGTCGTTTATATATTCTACGCCCTGTATTTTTAATACCTTCTCAAGCCTGTGCTCTACACCCTGAAAATTAGAAAGGCTCTCCATTATCGTCTTCTTACGTATGTTTTTAAGCTGTGCAACGCTTATGGCCGCCATCGCATTCTTAACATTGTGCTTTCCTTCCAGCGATAGTTCGTTTATTGGCATGATAAATTCGTGTTTCTTTAATTTGCTTACAATGTTATTGTTTTGTACATATACCCCTTTTTTATTTTTCCCTGAAAGCGAGAAGGGAATTAACTGCGCTTTCACTTTATTTTTACCAAGCCACTCATTTATGGTTTCATCATCTGCGTCATACACTAGGTAATCGTGTTTGGTCTGGTTCATTGTTATCCTGAACTTGGCTTCGATATACAATTCATACTTATAATCATACCTGTCCAGGTGGTCAGGGGTTATATTGGTTATTACCGCTATGTGCGGGCGGTACTCCCTTATCCCGTCAAGCTGGAAACTGCTAAGCTCAAGTACATAGCCTTCGCGCTTATTCTCGGCAACCTGCCAGGCAAAGCTTTTTCCTATATTGCCCGCCAGCCCTACATTCAACCCACCTTGTTTCAACAGGTGGTGGATAAGCATGGTGGTTGTGGTTTTACCGTTGCTACCCGTTATGCCTATCGTCTCCACTTCGTTAAACGGGTTGGCAAACTCTATTTCAGATATCACCTGGATGCCTGCTGCCTTCAGCTTTTTTACTATCGGCGCCTTATCCGGTATACCGGGGCTTTTCATCACTACATCAGCATTTAGTATCAGCGCCTCTGTATGCTGCTCCTCTTCCCATTCGAGCTTATTAAGTGCAAGAACTTCTTTATAATTACTTTTTATCTTCCCGAAATCAGAAACAAATACCTCGTACCCTTTCTTTTTCCCCAATATGGCAGTACCCACACCGCTTTCTCCGCCTCCTAATACCACAAGCCTCATAACTATCGTAGTTTTAGTGATACTAATGAGAATATGGCCAGTAGTATGCCTACAATCCAGAAGCGCGCTACGATTTTACTCTCGTGGTAGCCTTTTTTCTGGTAGTGGTGGTGCAGCGGCGACATCAGGAATATCCTTCGGCCTTCGCCAAACTTCTTCTTAGTGTACTTAAAGTAGCTTACCTGCAATACCACGGAAAGGTTTTCTGCAAGGAAGATACCGCACAGCACGGGTATCAATAACTCCTTTCGTACCGCCAGGGCCAGTACGGCAATGATACCGCCTATGGTAAGGCTGCCCGTATCACCCATAAATACCGATGCCGGGTAGGTATTGTACCAAAGGAAACCAATGAGCGCCCCCACAAATGCCGCAATATACACCGTCATTTCGCCGGAGTTAGGGATGTACATTATGTTCAGGTAATTACTGAAAATGATATTACCCGACACAAAAGCAAATATACCCAGCGCGAGCACCGCTATGGCGCTGGTGCCTGCCGCAAGCCCGTCTATACCATCGGTAAGGTTGGCACCGTTCGATACTGCCGTGATAATAAAAATCACTACCGGTATAAAAATGATCCAGGCCCACTTAGTATAATCGCCACCCATAAAGGCCAGCACTTCTGCATAGTCTAATTCATTATTTTTAAAGAACGGAATGGTGGTAGCTGTAGATTTCTCTTCTTTGGGTGCCTGCGAAACCACAGTACGCCCTTCCTGGAAAATATCTACCCTTGAGGTATCGGTACGTATGGTTACTGCCGGGTGAAAATACAACACATATCCTACTATAAGCCCCAGCCCTACCTGGCCTACTACCTTAAACTTGCCTTTAAGGCCTTCTTTATCTTTTTTATTAATCTTTAAATAATCGTCTATAAAACCTATAGTACCCATCCAAAGGGTAGTTACCACAAGCAGCATTACATACACATTGTCCAATCGGGCCAATAGCAGCACCGGAACCAGTGTAGAGAAAATAATGATAAGCCCCCCCATTGTGGGCGTACCTGCTTTTTGCGTTTGGCCTTCAAGGCCCAGGTCGCGCACGGTTTCGCCTATTTGCTGCCGGCGCAGGAAGTTGATGATGCGTTTACCAAAAATGGTAGATAGCAGCAGCGAGAGTATTACCGCTAACCCGGAGCGGAACGTAATATACTGGAATGCCCCCGCACCGGGCAGGTCCCAATGCCTGTCTAAATACTGAAATAAGTAATACAGCATATTTTCCGCTATTTGTTTAGTTGGGTTAACATTTCCTTTACCACTTCCATATCATCAAAATCATACTTCACTCCTTTTATCTCCTGGTAAGTTTCATGGCCTTTGCCGGCTATGAGTATAATATCGTTGGGCCGGGCCAGCTGGCAGGCTATCTTTATGGCCTGCCTACGGTCTATAACCGCAACCGTTTTTTTATAATTCTGGGGTTCTACGCCCTTTTCCATATCTTCAATAATCTCTTCGGGTACCTCGCTGCGCGGGTTATCGCTGGTAAATATGGCCCGGTCGCTCATGTTGCTGGCTATGTGTGCCATAACGGGGCGCTTGGTCCTGTCCCTGTCGCCGCCGCAGCCTACAACCGTTATAAGCTGCTCGTTGCGTGTGCGTATATTCTCTATTGTGCTAATTACATTCTCAAGCGCGTCTGGCGTATGGGCATAGTCTACAATGGCCGTAATATTATTAGGCGACACAATGAACTGGAACCTGCCGCTTACACTTTCCAGCTGGCTCATAAGGCGTAGTACCTCACGCTCCTCAAGGCCAAGGTTAACCGCCGTGGCATAAATAGCAAGCAGGTTATAGGCATTAAACGTACCTATCAGTTTTACCCAAACCTCTTCGCCGTTTATCTTAAGCAGCAAGCCACTAAGTTGGTTTTCCAGAATCTGGGCTTTATAGTCAGCATACGTTTTTAGCGCATAGGTAAGCTTTTTCGCTGCGGTATTCTGCAGCATTATAATGCCATTCTTGTCGTCAACATTCACTAAGGCAAAAGACGCTTTAGGCAGATTATCAAAGAACTTCTTTTTTACATCACGGTATTCCGCAAAGCTGTTGTGGTAATCCAGGTGGTCGTGGCTCAGGTTTGTAAATATGCCCCCGGCAAACAGCAAACCGTCTGTACGGTGCTGGTGTATGCCGTGCGAACTTACCTCCATAAAGCAATACTCGCAGCCTACTTCTGTCATTTCCTGCAAATAGCGGTTAATGCTCAGCGAGTCGGGCGTGGTATGTGTTGCCGGATATTCTTTTTCGTCAACCATTACCTTTACTGTACTCAATAAGCCGGTCTTAAAGCCTGCATTTTTAAACAACTGGTACAATAAGGTTGCAATAGTTGTTTTGCCGTTAGTACCGGTTACACCTACCAGCTTAAGGTTTTGCGAAGGGTTACCATAATAATTAGCTGCCATAAAAGCCAGCGCGGCATGGGCGCTTTTTACTACTACATAGGTTACGCCATCTGCCTCGTTGTCCTGTAATGCTTCGCACACTATGGTGGTAGCGCCCAGGCTTATTGCCTTTTGTATATATTCGTGCCCGTCGCTCAGCGTGCCTTTTATAGCAACAAAAGCATCGCCAGCCCCTATCTTACGCGAATCGAACTCCACCTTTGCCACAGGGATATCCGTTGGGCCTTTTACCTGCTCAATGGCTACCTTATATAATATGTCGCGTAACAGCATCACGATAATTTGAGTATTATTTTCTGGTTCTTACTAAATGCACCACCCGGTGTAAGCGACTGTTTTTTTACTTTCCCAACGCCTATCACTTCTACTTTGAAGCCCATATTGCCCAGTAGCGCTACAGCATCCATGCCCGGCATGCCTACCGTATTGGGAACCCCTTTTTTGGCTTTATTTTGCTTATCATAGTACGAAGCGTACAATTGCTCCTGTTTTTTAATATCCTTATCAAGCTGCTTTACCTTATTGGTAGAAGGCACGTCGGTAAATATTTTCTGCGCTATCCTGCGGAATACCGGCCCGGATACGTCAGCACCAAAGTACCCTTTAGCAACATGGGGTTTGTGTATTACTACAATGCAGCTGTACTGCGGCTCATCGGCGGGAAAATAGCCCACGAATGATGACGAGTAGTACATACTGCCGTTAGTCTTGCCGCCTTTACCGTAGTTAACCTGTGCCGTACCGGTTTTGCCAGCCATGCTAAAGTTGGGCGAATACAGCTTAGAGCCTGTACCGCGCTTTACCACATTTTCCATAACAGCCTTAACCTTGTCTATCGTTTCCTGGCTGCACAGCTTAGGATTTATAACTTCTTTATCAAATTTCTTAACGCTCTTGTCCCAGGCTTTGATTTCCTGTACAAACAGCGGGCGTACCATTTCGCCATTATTGGCAATACCGTTATAAAATGCCAGCGTTTGCAGTGGCGTAAGTTTAAGGCCGTAGCCAAAACCCATCCAGGGCAGCGACACACGCGACCACGATTTATCTTCCGGTTGCGGAATCCATGGCTTACCCTCACCCTTTAGGCTAACACCCAACCTTTTGTTAAGCCCAAAGCCGTTAAGGCGCTTTACGAATTGCTTAGGATCATCCTTAAACGTTTCATATACCGCCTGCACCAGGACCGTATTGCTGGAAAGCTCAAAGCCCCTTGCCAGCGACACCTTGCCATATCCGCCCTTATGCGAGTCGCGCACGTGGCGACCGTGAATGGTAATGTCGCCACCATGGCTGTCATATACATTGCTTGTATCTACCCGGCCGTCTTCCAGCAACGCCACAAGCCCGGCAAGTTTAAAGGTTGAACCCGGCTCCTGGCTTTCGCCAACAGCATAGTTTATGGTTTCATAATAGGTGCTGTCTGCCGCTCGGCCCAGGTTGCTTATGGCCTTTACATAGCCGGTCTTGGTTTCCATCACCACCACGCAGCCGTGGTCTGCCTCATAATATTCCAGCTGCTTCAGCAGGGCGTGGTGTGCAATATCCTGTATATACACATCTATGCTGCTTACCACATCAAGCCCGTCTACCGGTTCTACTTCGTTAATATCGCTTATGGGCCTCCATTGGCCTTTTGCTATTTTTTGCATCATGTGGCGGCCATCCTTACCTTTAAGGTAATCGGCATAGGCGCCCTCAATACCCACATACAGCATCTGCCCGTCAAAATCTACACGCTCATAGCCTACAGTACGCTCGGCTATCTTGCCTATGGGGTGCTGCCGCACTATCTTTTGCTCCGTAATGATGCCACCTTTGTAGGCACCCATCTTAAATAACGGGAAGGTTTTAATACGCATCATTTCGCTGTAGCTAAGCCCTTTAGCCACCTGCATATACCTGTTTTTATTAGTAACCGCGCGGCGGAACATTTTGTAATAATCTTCTTTCGGCTTACCAAACATTACTGAAAGCGAATCACACAAGCCTTCAAGGTTTTTATTAAAATCTTCTTTTTTAGGCGCCAGCGCGTCAAAACGGATGGTGTAGTGCGGTATAGACGTAGCCAGCAGGCTGCCGTCCGCACTATACACATTGCCCCGGTTTGCCGGTATGGTAAAATTTTTAACCGTGCGCTCCAGCGCCAGCTTTCGGTAATAGTCGCCGTCTACCCACTGTATATTAGCAAGCTTAACAGATATAAGGACAGCCATCACAAAAATTGTGAAGGCTACTATGTAAATCCTGAACGAGATGTTTTTGTCTTCTAGTCCCATAGCTTTTCCCAAAAATTTTTATCCTTAGGCTCCTGTACTACTATTTTTTTTGGCGGTACAGGCGAGGGGTATATGCCCCGGCTCTCCATTTTTGCCGCCACTGTACTCTCCATTTTTAACTTCATCAGCTCACTGCGCTTGTCTACAAACTCGGCGCGCAGCTCTTTAATTTCGGTTTCCAGCGCGCTCATGCGGTAGAGCTTTTGCTCATAGTTGTGCGAGTTGGCTATCATCAGCATTGCCATAAGTATCAGGAATACTATAAAGCGCCAGTTCCTGACAGACCCATGGTCTACCAGGTATTTTGCTTTTAGTAAACTGTATACTCCGCCTTTCATTACTTATTTCTTTTCTGCCACCCTCAGCTTTGCGCTGCGGGCCCTGTTGTTTATCTTAATCTCCTCATCCGAAGGGATAATCAGCTTTTCAATACTTTTAAAAGGCACTTCAAAATTCCCGAAGAAATCGCGCTCCGGCTCACCTTCAAACATGCCGTTGCGCATGTAGCGCTTTACCAGCCTGTCTTCCAGCGAATGGTAGCTTATTACGCTAAGCCTGCCGCCGGGCCTTAGTATCTCCAGCGACTGCTCTAAAAAATCGCGCAGCACATCCATCTCCCTGTTAACCTCTATGCGTATGGCCTGGTAAATCTGGGCCAGTATCTTATTACTCCTGTGTGCCGGCAAAAACCGTGAAAGCATGTTTTTAAGGTCACCCGTGTTGTTAATCGGCGCAGTAGCCCTTGCCGTTACAATTGCGGAAGCCAGCGCTGCCGCATTGCGCAAATCGCCGTATTCAAAGAACATTTTTTTTAAGGCCGCCTCCTCATATTCGTTTACTACCTTAAAAGCGTCAAGCTCATTTTTTTTACTCATCCTCATGTCTAGCCCGGAATCAAATCGTGTACTGAACCCGCGCTCTGCCACATCAAACTGGTGCGACGACACCCCCAGGTCAGCCAGTATTCCATCCACTTCTTTTACATTATAGAACCTGAGGTACCTTTTTATAAACCTGAAATTTTCAGGTATCAGCACAAAACGCGCGTCGTCTATTACATTTGCCTGGGCATCCTCATCCTGGTCAAAACCGAATAGCCTGCCATCAGGCCCCAGCCGTTTCATGATTTCGCGGGAATGGCCGCCTCCGCCAAAAGTTACATCCACATAAACCCCATCAGGCTTTATATTAAGTCCGTCTACCGTCTCCTTAAGCAACACGGGGTTATGATATTCCATCTTCGTCATCGGTTATATTACCCATTACATCTTCCGCCAGGTTCGCAAAATCTTCATCCGAAACACTTATCGAAGCCTCGTAGCGGTCTTTGTCCCAAATCTCAACAATATTAATTGCAGATGACAATACCACTTCGCTTGTAATACCCGCAAACACGGTAAGGTCTTTCGGTATCAGCAGCCTTCCGGCAGCGTCCATTTCCAGCACCCTGACTCCTGCGGTAAATGCCCTGATAAAGTCATTATTTTTTTTAACAAAGCGGTTAAGCTTGTTCATTTTCTGCATTACCTTATTCCATTCCGCCATCGGGTACAACTCTAAACATTGCTGAAAAACCGAGCGTTTCAATACAAAACCTTCACCCAAACCTTCATGCAATTGCTTCTTCAAAGGAGCAGGCAGCATTAGCCTTCCTTTGTTATCAGCCTTACATTCATATGTTCCTATAATGGTATTCAAGCAGTTAGGATTGAGTTCATTTAAAAGCAAATATAAAATAATTTTACCATAATTTCCCACTTACTACCACATTGTTAATAAGTTTTACCACAGTGTTACCACCGGGAAGTTTTTAAGTATTCTTAAATATTTGTTATAGGTTTAGACAAAATGCAGCTATAGCCGATGAACTGGCGATTTAATGATAAATTCTGTAATAATTTTTAAGACGCTTTGCAAATTAGACAGCAGCGAAGTAGTAACAACCACTGTACAATTTTATAGGTAATTTAACATTCAGACTACAGCAGGGCGCTAAAATTAGCAAGGACTGAAACCTCAATTTTAAGCCAAATAATACACAGCAAAAACTGTTGTAAATGATAATACCCCTATATTTGTACCGTTTTAAACCGATTTACATCCTGATATGGAAAACAATCACGACGAGGGCAAATACCACTATTATGAAGCCGGTGAGGGTACCCCGATAATTATACTGCATGGGCTTATGGGAGGCCTGAGTAACTTTGACGGCGTAGCCGAATACTTCCCTAAGCATGGTTTTAAGGTGGTAATTCCGCACCTGCCCATATATACGCAAAGCCTGCTTAAAACCAATGTAAAAGCCTTTGCCCGCTGGGTTAAGGACTTTATTACCTATAAAGGCTTTGACCGTGTAATACTACTGGGCAACTCACTGGGCGGGCACATAGCCCTTTACCACACCAAAATGTACCCCGAAAAAATGCTAGGGCTTATAATAACAGGTAGTAGCGGCCTTTATGAAAGCGCCATGGGCGATAGTTACCCGCGCCGAGGCGATCGCGAGTATATAAGAAAGAAAGCCGGCGATGTGTTTTACGACCCAGCCATAGCTACAGAGGAAATAGTTGATGATGTGTATGCCATGGCAAACGACCGCATAAAACTGATAAAAACACTTACCATAGCGAAGAGTGCCATAAGGCATAATATGGCAAAGGACCTGCCTAAAATGCACGTACCCACCGGGATTATATGGGGCAAACAGGATGGTGTAACACCGCCGCATGTGGCGGAAGAGTTCCACAAGCTATTACCAAACAGCACATTGTACTGGATAGACAAGTGTGGGCATGCCGCAATGATGGAACACCCGGATGAGTTTAACCGACTGATGCACGAGTGGCTTTTAAAGACGGGACTGGCGAAGCAGTAATTTCAGCCTTTGATTTAGATTTAGCTTCACGTGGTAAAAAGTGGAGGAAATAATTCTGACGAGCCAATATATATAACCAATCACGCTTATATGAGTACTTACTGGCAAAACAAAAACGCCCCTAAAGGGCGTTCTGTGTCTTGTGCGTTTTTGTCCAGTCTTAAAAATTCGGCTTAATTGCGTAATTTTGTTGTTTCCTTAGCTTTGTGGTTTTTAACTTAAACAATATCGAGGGTCTTTGCCTTATTTACGAGGTCTACCAGATTAGTTACGTGCAGCTTTGTAAGCAGGCGCAGCTTGTAGGTACTAATGGTTTTTTCGTTAAGGTCGAGCAGCAGGGCGATTTCTTTGTTTTTTTTGCCCTCGCTCAGGTAGCGCAGTACCTCAATTTCGCGTGATGAAAGCTTGCGGTACAGGCGTTCGCTCTTTTTACCTTTGTTTAGTAGGGCAAGGTTCTTTTTAACGGCATCGCTAAATACAATTTCGCCATCGTTCACTTTTTTAATTGCACTTTCCAGTTCTTCCATTTTGGCGCTTTTGTGCACATAGGCCGATACTCCCGCTTTAAGCGCGTTAGGTGCATAAATTTGCTCTGCCAGGTTGGTAAAAATAACAACTTTGGTTTCAGGAAAATCCTTAATCAGGCTTTTTACACTGCTTATACTGGTAAGTCCCTCCAACTCAAGGTCTACTACAGCCACATCAGCGGCTTTTTTACTCAATACATCAAGGAGGCTCTCTAAATTGTTTACCACACCCACAAAACTTATCTGTGGATTGTCGCCAAAAAACGACTTCATCCCATAATGCACCACAGGATGGTTATCCGCCAGGCATAATTTGATCATAACACTATATTTTTGTGGTTTATATAGTAGTAAAGTTAACCATTAGTTTCTTAAAGTATTGTGAATGAAAGAATTTTATGTCAAATTTAAGGGAATTGTACAAATGGGTATGGGTTGCATTTTATGCTGGTTATTTGTATTAAACCTTTTGTAGATATCAAACACCTCTTTTTCACGTCCCTCAAAATCATTGGTCGTTTTACCAAATTCTGCCTGCTGCATAGCCCATTCAAGTTCTTCATAACTTGCGCCTATCTGGTCTTCATCGCTTCGGTCATCGCCAAAAAGCCCATCGGAAGGCTTGGCCACCAATATAGAATTGGTTATGCCCAGGTGCCGGGCCAGTATGCGCACTTCTGTTTTTGTAAGATCGGCTATCGGGCTTATATCTACCCCACCGTCGCCATATTTGGTATAAAAACCTACACCAAAATCCTCCACCTTATTTCCGGTACCTGCTACAAGATAGCCGTTAATACCGCCATAATAGTATAAGGCTATCATACGCAGGCGTGAGCGGGTATTGGCCAGGGTATGGTCAGTAAGTGCCTGCGTGGCCGCCTGCGGCACCTGCCCGGTAAAATGTACAAACGTGCTGGTAAGGTCTACCTCAGCCGATGCTGCATTGCTGTATTGTGCCTTGAGCCAGTTAATATGCTCTTTGGCACGGCTCACGTGGCTCTCGTGCTGGTGTATGGGCATTTCAAGGCAAAGCACCGGCAGGCCCGTTTGCGCGCAAAGGGTTGAGGTAAGGGCAGAGTCTATACCGCCTGATATGCCTACAACAAATCCTTTTGCTTTTGCGTTACCTGCATAATCGCGCAGCCAGCCCACAATATAGTCGTTTATGGCCTGTGCCTGAAATTTGGAATGTATATCCATGTCAAAATAAATTAATGGTTGTGCTATATTTGCCATAAAATTAAAGAATACTGTTTAAACATCATTGCAATAAAAAACTAAAATGAGAAAATATATACTGCTACTGCTGGCTGCCCCCTTATTCTTTTCATGTAAGGAAGAAGGTAAAAACGCCGAAGTGGAAGATAAAGTGGCTGAAGTAAAAGTGGACAAGGTTGAGGTAACCCGCTTTGACGACGTGTTTTATGACGCAAAGCCTACAGACATACCCGCGCTTAAAGCAGAGTACCCCTATATGTTTGACCCGCGTGCCGAGGACAGCATTTATGAAAATAAGATTAAAAACCCACTATTACAGGAACTGCACGGCGAGGTAAATAAACAGTTTCCGCCGGGCAGTGATAAGCTTAAGGATGATATTGCAGCACTGTACCGGCATATAAAATATTTTTACCCACAGGCACCACAGCCTAAGGTGGTAACACTTATAAGCGAGATGGACTACCAGAACCGGGTTATTTATACCGATTCGCTGCTGTTGCTTTCGCTGGACCTGTATCTGGGCAAAGAACACCGCTATTATGTAGATTTTCCGGTATACTTAAGGGCCGAATTTGAGCCGCAGCTACTCATGCCTGATATTGTTTCGGCGTTTGCGCAGCAGGCCATACCACCCAGGAAAGACAATACACTGCTTTCGTTTATGATAATTTACGGCAAGGAACTTTATATGAAGGATATGTTCCTGCCGGACACGCCCGATAACGATAAGATAGGCTATACTGCAGAACAGCTGCAATGGGCTAAAAAAAATGAGGCCGAAATGTGGCGCTTTTTTGTTGAGGATAAGCTGTTTTTTGACAGCGACCCTAAACTGCCCAACCGCTTTATAAACCCCGCGCCGTTTAGTAAATTTTACTTAGGTTTTGACAATGAGAGCCCTGGCAGGCTGGGCCAGTGGCTGGGCTGGCAAATAGTAAGGGCCTATATGGAAAACAATAAAGATGTAACTTTGCAGCAACTGCTGGCTACCGATGCCAAGGTTATTTTTGATAATTCTAAATACAAACCCGCAAAGTAATGGCTAACGATACAATAAAGTCTGAAATAAACATACTGGTTGAGCTTGATGCTAACCGCGTACCCGAAACCCTTAGCTGGACCGCCCGCGACGGTGGTGTGGTAAACGAACCCAGCAAAGCGCTTATGCTTAGCGTGTGGGACAGCGCGAAACAGGAAAGCATGCGTATAGACCTGTGGACAAAAGATATGCCCGTAGACGAAATGAAGGTGTTTTTTCACCAGACGCTGGTAAGCATGGCAGACACCTTTAACCGCGCCACCGGCGATGAAAAAATGACCGATACCATGAAGGATTTCTGCGATTACTTTGCAGAAAAGCTGGAGATAAAGAAGTAAATTTTTGTGACTGATGATTTTACAATCCGGAATTTCAGGGCCGAAGATATTGATGCGGTAGTACGCCTTTTCAGGGATACCATACATACGGTAAATGCAAAAGATTACACTAAAGCGCAATTAGATGCCTGGGCCCCCGGAACAATAGACAATGCCCGCTGGTGCCAAAACTTGCTAAATCATTTTACGGTCGTTACCGAAAAGGATGGGGTATTGTGCGGCTTTGGCGATATTCATGAAAACGGGTATTTTGACCACCTGTTTGTGCATAAGGATTTTCAGGGCCAGGGTGTGGCTTCAAAAATTGTTGCTGCAATTGAAGAGCATGCTGTCCAAAAAGATATAAAATCTATTGAAGTACACGTTTCCATAACGGCGTATTCATTTTTTATAAGTAAAGGATATCTGGTAGTGGCTCCGCAAAAGGTAACCTACAACGGGCAGGAATTTACCAACTATGTTATGAGGAAAAGTTTATAGCCTAAAAAGCTCAGTTTTAAGTTGAGCATTTTTTATATGTTATATGTGAGGTTTTATTAAATGAAACCCTGGTTCTTAAAAATACCGTCGTTTACCTCTTCTATAAAGGCAAGTACCTCGTCACGACCTGTAGCCTCGGTAGATGAGGTTACAAAATGCTGGGGCATTTCTTCCCAGCCGTTTTCTATTACCTTTTTCTGGTAGGCGGCTATGTGCTGCTGTGCCTTGCCTTTGCTAATTTTATCGGCTTTGGTAAATATGATACAAAACGGCACTTCCGCCTCGCCCAGGTAGTTAATGAACTCAAGGTCTATCTTTTGTGCCTCATGGCGGATGTCTACCAGTACAAAGGCACACACCAACTGCTCGCGGCGTTCAAAATAGTCGGTTATAAATTTCTGGAAAACCTCTTTGGTTGATTTAGATACGCGTGCGTAGCCATATCCCGGTAAATCTACAAGGTACCAGTTTTCATTTATCTTAAAATGGTTTATAAGCTGTGTTTTACCCGGACGTCCCGATGTTTTAGCCAGGCTGTTGCGGTTAGTAAGCATGTTTATAAGCGAAGACTTGCCCACATTACTACGGCCTATAAAGGCATATTCCGGCAACGGTTCGTTAGGGCACTTGGCTACTTCAGAATTGCTAACAACAAACTCGGCAGTATTTATTTTCATGGCTCAGCAGTATTAAGCCGCAAAGGTAAGCATTTTAAACTAGCCTCTCTTTACGCCAATTTTACAATAACATCCTTGTTAAGGTAGTATTCCCCTACCCCAGCGGAATTAAAACCTGAAATTTCACTAATAAAATGTACTGCGCAGCCTGCTTATTTTACGGGAAAGGTAATTAACCAATGTATTGTAGTCGTTTACGTTTATCAGTATATCCATATTATCGGCCTCGGGGCTTACCTGCATTTTAAGGTCCTGTATAAGGCGGCCCAGCAGTAGCCACCGCAGGTCGATTATATGCTCAGTAGCGTAGGCACTAACGCTCTGGTCTTTATTTTTAACGGGAATCTGCTTTTTCTCTTCCCACTCGTGCAAGTGGTAGCGCTCGTCCTGCATAAAAATATCGGCGGCTTCGGGCTGTAGTTCGGGCGCCAGGGTGTTTAAAAACTCATCTACCACCATTATAGGGTGTGCTACATAATAATCGATAATCGACTTATAAAGGTCGCGAAACAACGGATTAGTAAACCGTATTTCATCTTCCTGGAGGTTCAGGTAAATGCGTTCGTATACCTTGTACGTCTTTTTTTCTGTATATTCATATTCCTTTCCAAACTCATCATACTTTATGTACACATCTTCAAAATCCTGCTCGGTACCGCCATAAAGCAGCAGTATTTCTATAATCTTACGCTCCAGCCTGTCGAGTATGTTTACCCGGTCCGGCATCGCCGTACCCTCGTCAGTTACAGGCTTCATGGTCTCTGCCTGTCGTTCTTCCCTATTTTTTTTATTGGCTTCGGCAATGTCTTTGGTTACCAGTTGGGCAAGCGTACTCACCAGCACCTGCTCGCTAATGTCCATAATGCGTGACACCTCCTGCACATACACTTCACGCTGTATACGGTCGGGTATCTTGGCAATACTGCCTACCATATCGCGTATCAGCCCGGCTTTTTTAACGGGGTCGGCCTTGGCCTCATCCATCAACAGCGATGCCTTAAACTGTATAAAGTCTTTCGCATTATTTTCAAGGTAGTTTTTGAGTTCGTCATGGGGCGTGCGTTTGGCAAAGCTGTCCGGGTCATCGCCATCAGGAAAGGTACATACCTTTACGTTCATGCCTTCCTCCAGTATCAGGTCGATACCCCGCACCGAAGCACGTAATCCCGCCGCATCGCCATCAAAAAGTACAGTAATGTTCCTGGTAAGCCGGCTAATAAGGCGAATCTGGTCGGGCGTGAGTGCCGTCCCGCTTGATGCCACAACGTTCTCTATCCCGGCCTGGTGCAATTGTATCACGTCGGTATAGCCTTCTACAAGGTAACAGTTATCTAATTTGGCTATCGACTGCTTGGCATGGAAGATACCATAAAGTACCTTGCTCTTATGGTAAATATCGCTTTCGGGTGAATTGAGGTACTTGGCTACTTTTTTATCGTTGCCCAGTATGCGGCCGCCAAACCCAAGCACCCTGCCGCTCATACTGTGTATGGGGAACATAACCCGCCCGCGAAACCTGTCGGCGAGCCTTCCGTCTTCACGCACTATCGTAAAGCCTACCTTTTCAAGGTATTCCAGCTTATAGGCTTTGCCCAGGGCATCTTCGCTAAAGGCATCCCATTTTTCCGGAGAGTAGCCAAGGCCCCATTTTTTTATGGTATCGCCCGTAAAGCCGCGCTCTTTAAAGTAGCTGTACCCTACTGACTGCCCTTCATCTGTGTTAAGCAATGTATTCTGGAAGTATTTTTGGGCATATTCCGCCACCAGGTACATGCTTTCTTTTTCATTGGCCTGCTCTTTTTGTTCGTCGCTTTGCTCGGTTTCTTCTATCTCAATGTTATACTTGCGTGCAAGGTAACGAATGGCCTCCGGGTAGCTCATTTTCTCATGCTCCATTACAAAAGCAACTGCATTCCCCCCTTTTCCGGAACTAAAATCCTTCCATATCTGCTTTACGGGCGATACCATAAACGAAGGCGACTTCTCGTTACTGAACGGGCTAAGGCCTTTCATATTCGTCCCCGAGCGTTTTAAAGTTATAAAATCGCCTATTACCTCCTCTACGCGGGCGGTTTCAAAAACGGTGTCTATGGTATTCTTTGAAATCAATTTTTTGGGTTGAAGCCGTAAAGTTTATAAAGTGGTAACGTAGCCGGACCACAAAGTTACGAAGTTTATACGTTACTAAACAGAAGTTACGCCTTTTCGATATTCAACTTACTTTTCCTTACCCTTAACCAGGTTATTTATAAGCCCGTTAAATATAAAGTAATGAAACGGCAGTACCGAATACCAGTACATACGGCCCCACAACCCCTTAGGACGGAATACGGCGCTCTGGTATAAAACGTCTTTTTTAATTTTAAACTCCAGCCATGCCTCCCCCGGAAGTTTCATTTCGGCGTAGAGCAGCAGCCGTTTTTTCTCTTTGTCGGCTTCCAGCACCCTCCAGAAATCGAGCGCATCGCCCGCCTGTAAATCGGCTTGGCTGGTACGCCCGCGCCTTAAACCTGTACCACCGAAAATCCGGTCAAGAAAACCGCGTGCCTTCCATAAAATATCTCCGTAATACCAACCGGTGACACCTCCTAATGCCCAAATGCGGTTAAGCACATCGGCCTCATCGGTAATTTTGCGCTCCTTTACATCTTTCAGTACACCATACTCAGGGATGGTGATATAACTGGAAAGCTTTTCCTGGAAACGGCTTCCTACCATAGCATCCTTCCAGCTTGATGGTGTACTGTCCTGCTGAATGATAGAGAGTGCCTTTACCATAGCATCGTGGTAACTCATGGGCTGTACGTTTAACAGTTGCGATATGTTGCTTTCACGCCCTATTACTTCAATTTTCATGCTGTCTACCAGCGCAGCAGCCAGCTTGTAGGTAGTGCTGGTTACAAAATACAGCCAGTATGACGATAGTTTTGGTGTCATTACCGGAAGTGTAATAATGGTGCGTTTCAGGCCGCGTACTTTTGCAAATTCAAGCAGCATCTCTTTATAGGTAAGTACATCGGGGCCAAAAATATCGTAGTTGTTGTTAAACAGCCTTTCGTCGCCCGCGGCCCTGCTCAGGTAGAGCAGCACATCGCGTATGGCTATGGGCTGGGTTTTAGTATCAAGCCAGCGGGGCGTTACCATTATAGGCAGTTTTTCTACCAGGTCGCGTATAATTTCAAATGAGGCGCTGCCACTTCCCACTATTATCCCGGCCCTAAAGGTAGTGAGCGCATACTTGCCGCCCGCCAGCGCTTCTTCTACGTGCTTGCGCGATTGCAGGTGTTTAGACAGTTCGTCTTCATTAACAATACCGCTCAGGTAAATTACGTGCTTAAACCCGGCATTGGCCGTATATTTTTTAAAATTCTCGGCGCAGGTAAGCTCGAGCTTGTCAAAATCATCCGAGGACGACATGGAGTGCATTAGGTAGTAGGCCACATCAATACCCGGCGGCAGGGTGACCGATGCATCGTAGGTTAAAAAGTCTATTTCTACAAATGTTATCTGAGGTATTTTTTTAAACTTTTTTGGAACGCGGCCCAGGTCGCGCACGCTGCATACCAGTTCGTGGCCCGCTTCGAGCAGAAACGGGATGAGGCGCTTGCCTATGTAGCCGGTGGTACCTGTTATAAGTATTTTCATGTTAAGCGCATTTTCCATTAAAGATAATTATTACCGATGGGAAATGGGCTTAAACGAATGTTATATCTGTTTTAAAAGGAACTTAGGATCTGAGTTGCTAAGAGGCTTAGGTATTTTGAGAGATTAAAGTTTATAAAGACATAATGTTGTCGGAGGGCAAGTTACAAAGACTGTTACGGTGATTTTTGTGGTTTTTAGGTGCGGGATAAAAACTCATGAGGAATATAAAATTGCGAAATGTTTTCTTTTTTAAGTTCTACCCGACTGCTATCGTAAAAAATTGAATTAACAATATCGTCATTTGCAAAAGGATCCTGATAAATTGTCCTTTTAAAACCCTCTCCACTTTCAAATTCATGAATTAATTCGATGTCTAATTTTCTATTAAAAGCGGGAAAAGAATATCCCACAATAACTAAAACATCTGTTTTACTCATTATGTCTTTTGCCTCTGTTAATGCTTCTGAATTTGATTCCCAGGCATATTTAATGCAGTTATTATAATCAGGATTTTTAAATTGAGTATAATTATCTAACAATCTTTCAAGATAATCTTCAAGACTTAGGCATCTATCCTTATCTACATTTTCGTAATGCTTATCTCCATCATAAAAAATACCTCTGAAACCATTTAAATGTAAAACTTTTCGAGCATGATTCTGATTATCCATAAATTGGATTTTACTATCTAAGTCTTCAAACGAACTTGATGGTCTTGGCAAAAACGAGTCAAATGCCATTTCTAACTGTAAGTCATAATTCCAAGTTATAAAAGATATATTTTCATTCAATTTAGGCTCTCCATCAAGTTTGTTCAAAATCACAGACAATAAACTATAATATCGCTTATCAATCTTGTTATACCTAACGCCTTCAACTTCTTTCAAAAAAAAAGATTTATGTAGAAAATTTTCCCAAATATCAAAATAGACACTTAAGCAGTATTTCAATTCATTAAGCTCTTCGTGGTTGTCTGTTAAATACAATCGTTTTGCATAAATATCTATCGAACCATATTCTTGAGCATGTTCGCCGAAGCTAATTAATTTCAGGCAAAACTCTGTTAATCTTATATCTTTAAATAACTCAGGATAAATCAATTGATTATTTGGTGTTCCATCTCTTCTTGCAACAAAAGTCATAATATAATAAGCCAAATCAATCATCGATTGCCCTTGAGCTTTCCAAATAGGCAATGCCTGATAGCTTGCTCCTGCACCTAAAAAGTAAGTTATTTTAAGCCCCTCTGTTGATGAATATTTTGATAATTCAGACATATCATTTTTTTGAAAGAGCAAGATACAAAGATTGAGGATTATGTGTATATGAAGTATTCCCTAAAATAAAAAAACCTCCCGAAGTGGGAGGTTATTCCGTTGGTCTACTAGGACTCGAACCTAGAACGACTGAACCAAAATCAGCTGTGTTACCATTACACCATAGACCAATCATTTGCTCATTGCGGGTGCAAATGTAGCACATATTTTTTTTAAACCAAATTTTACCCAAAAAAATATTTTTAAAATATTTACGTTATTTTAGTTAGCGTTTTCGCACCTTGTCTAATATAACTTTAACCCACTGCCTGCCAATATGAAACACTTCGACTTTAAAAAAACAAACACCATTGCCGGTTGGCTAATCTTCTCTATTGCCCTGCTGGTTTACAGCCTTACGGTAGAACCCACCATGAGTTTTTGGGATTGCGGCGAATATTTATCCGCTTCAAGCAAACTGCAGATACCCCACCCGCCGGGTGCACCGTTGTTCCAGATGCTGGGTGCCGCAGCGGCTTCGTTTGCCGCCTCGCCGCAGCAAATTGCCCTTACCATAAATATGGTTTCGGTACTGGCAAGCGCGTTTACCATATTATTTATGTTTTGGTCGCTCACGCTTTTGCTGAGGGAAACAACTAAAACTGAGGTTACCGGCCGCAAAAATACCTTTATAGTAGTAGGCGCGTCGGCAGTGGGTTCGCTTGCGTTTTTATTTTCCGACAGCTTTTGGTTCAGCGCTGTGGAGGCCGAAGTATATTCACTGGCCTCGTTATTTATAGCGCTTATATTGTGGGCCGGCCTGCGCTGGGGTGCCGAAATGCACCAGCCGGGCGGCAACCGCTGGCTGTTTTTAATCGCGCTGCTGGTAGGGCTATCGTTTGGTGTACACTTTATGGCGCTGCTTACGCTGCCGTCGCTTGGGCTTATCTATTACTTTAAAAACTATGAGAAAGTAACTATAAAGAACTTTATCATAGCCAACATACTGGTGGTACTGCTGCTGTTTTTTGTATTCGCATTCCTGATGCCCTATACCATGGCATTCTTTGGGAAAACCGAAATTTTTATGGTAAACACCTTTGGACTCCCGTTTAACTCAGGTACCATCATTGCCTTTATAGCGCTTGCCGCCGTATTTTACTATGGGCTGCGCTTTACGCGGAAGAAGCAGCTGCCGCTATACAACAATGTTATCCTTTGTATATTATTCATATTGATAGGCGCATCGTCGTGGATTATGCTGCCCATTCGTGCCAATGCCCACGTAGTGCTTAACGAAAACAACCCGCAGGATGCCGCCGAGCTCCTTGCCTATTACAACCGCGAACAATACCCTGAACAGAAAACCCTTTACGGGCCGCTATATACTGATACCTATTCCGGGCTTGATAAGAACGAACCATATGTAGATGACAAACCAAACTACGAGCGTAACTACACCACGGGAAAGTATGAAATTGTAAACCAGTGGCAAAAGACCAGGCAAAATGGCGATAACGCCCACAAAGGCTTCCTCCCGCGGATGCACCAGGAAGCGAGTGCAGCAAACTATATGGCATTTGCCGGGCCGCCGGAGTTTACAATAGACCCGCAATATGACTTTAGCCGCGACCTTGCCGAGGGCGGTATAGACATTTCTAACTATACGCCCGAAGAAGCTGCTATGGCCATGGGCCAGGCGCGGGGCCAGCTTGAAAAAGTAATTACTGAATTTAAGTCGGCCTATGCACAGGGTGAAATAGGCAACGAGGAGTACGACCAGTTTTTGCGCCAGTATGGCCGCTACCTTATAGTGGAGAAACCGGGCTTTGGGCAAAACATGGCTTTTATGTTCGATTACCAGTTTGGCTACATGTATGCCCGCTACCTGATGTGGAACTTTGCCGGAAGGCAGAACGACGAACAGGGGCTTTATGACAATGCAAACGGCAACTGGATGAGCGGCATTACCGCCATTGACGAGGCCCGCCTGGGTTCGCAGGCCCGCCTCACACAGGACATGCTGAACAATAAGGGCCGCAACATCTACTATATGCTGCCCTTTATACTGGGGGGCATCGGCTTACTATACCACGCCCGAAAAAATGCCAAAAGCTTTTATGTGTTACTTATGTTGTTCCTGTTTACCGGCATTGCCCTTAAGATATTCCTTAACGAAAAACCGTTTGAAGTACGCGAGCGTGATTATGCGCTGGTGGGTTCGTTTTACATATTCGCTATGTGGATAGCATTTGGTGCGTTTGCCGTGTTAAAAGCAGTAGAGAAATATGCACCTGCTATTACTGTAAGGCCAGCGCTGCCTACAGCATTTGCCGCGTTACTCCTTGGTGTACCTGTGCTTATGGCCACACAAAACTGGGACGATCATGACCGTTCTGAACGTTACACCGCAGTAGCTATGGCCAAAGCCTACCTCGACTCCTGCGACCCGAATGCCATACTGTTTACCGTAGGCGATAACGACACCTTCCCGCTGTGGTATGCACAGGAGGTAGAGGGCTACCGTACCGATGTGCGTATAGTATGCACCACGCTACTGCACGCCGACTGGTATATTGACATGATGAAACAACGCGCGTACACGTCGGCGCCGCTGCCCATATCGTTTACGCATAAAGAATACAGGGCCGGTACCCGCGACTTTTTACTGTACAACCCTAAAACAGAAGACCGTATTGATATTGACACGTTTATAAAATTTACCCACCTGGAAGACGAGCGTGCCAAGGCTGAGCTACGCAACGGGCAAATGGCCTATACCTACCCTACTAATAAAATAAGTATACCGGTAAACCGCGATGCCATTATTAAAAAGAAGATTGTAGGGACAGACAAATATGACTCTATCGTAAAACAGCTTGAGGTTAACCTGCCGCAGGATGCTATTTACAAAGGCAATATGGTAATGCTTGACATCATCCGCAACAACAATTGGAACCGCCCTATATACTTTGCAGGGCGTACCAATGACGCGGCCGATTTTGCATGGATGCGCGACTACCTGCAAATGCAGGGTATGGCCTATAAGCTGGTCCCCGTAAAAACGCCGTTTACCGAAGAGAGCAGCATGCTGGATATGGGCTATGTAGATACCGAAAAAAGCTACGATACCGTTAAGAAATGGGACTGGGGTAACATGGGCAGCCCTAAAATTTACCACGACCCGCAAACGCGCCACAACGGCATCGCATTCCGCACCACGATGGCAAGACTTATGGACGCGCTGATTAAGGAAAAGAAAACGGCCAAGGCAAAAGAAGTGATAGACCTGGCCATGCAAAAAATGCCGGTAGACGAATTTGGATTCTATACCCTTGCCGAGCCATTCGCCGGGGGCTACTACCAGGTGGGAGAAAAAGAAAAAGCACGTAAGCTGCTTACCAAATTAACATCAAAATACAAAGACAGCCTGGGCTATTACCGCTCGCTGCCCACGCCTGAGCAAAACAGCGTAGCCCGTAATATTGTTACCGATATAGAGCGTTACCGCAGCCTGCTGCTGGTGATGCAGGAAAACAACGACACCCGGATGTATGCCGAAGCCAAAAAAGATTTTAACGAGTGTAACGGCTGGTTTGCACGTTTCGGGCGGGAAGATGAGATGTAGGCGCCTCTCCCCCCGCCCCTCTCCGAAAGAGAGGGGAGCAGTGTCACTCGTGCCCGAGCGGCGGATTCTGATATAGTAAATTAAATTTGGCTTTGGACATTTTTCCCACACGATTATTTATATACGAGTGAAGCTTCTCCCTCCCCATCGAGGAGGGTTTGGGAGTGGCTTATTTTTATCATTAAAAAACGCCTTATGCCTTTAGGTTTAGCAAAAAAATAGTTTCTTTGCAAGAGAATTAATACCATAGGTCAATTCAGCCATACATGACAACATTCAATTTCAGGAAATGGGACACCATCTTAGGGTGGTCGGTTTTTGCCATTGCACTCCTTGTTTACTCACTTACCGTAGAGCCTTCCCTTGCTTTTTGGGACTGCGGTGAGTACATTACCACCGCCGAAAAACTTGAAGTAGGCCACCCGCCGGGAGCACCGTTATTTCAGATGCTTGGTGCTATATTTGCCATGTTTGCACCTTCAGATGATAAGATAGCGCTTATGGTAAACATGGTATCGGTATTTTCAAGTGCCTTTACCATACTGCTTATGTTCTGGTCAAGCACCATTGTAATGAGGGCTGTGGTATCTAAATATGCCGAACTGACTAAAGATAATGCCGTTGCCATACTGGGCGCCTCTGCCGTAGGCGCGCTTGCGTTTACTTTTACTGATAGTTTTTGGTTCAATGCCACCGAAGCCGAGGTATATGCCATGGCATCGCTTTTTATCGCCCTGCTGCTTTGGCTGGGCCTCCGCTGGGAACTTGACATGTACAACCACCGTGGCAACAAGTGGCTGCTGGTTATATCATTGGTTGTGGGGCTATCCTTCGGGGTACACTTTATGGCTATCCTTGCCATACCCAGCATTGGGTTTATCTATTTCTTTAAAAATTATAAAACGGTTACAGTACAAAGCTTTATTATAGCAAACGTGGTAATTATTGCTATACTGTTATTTATATTCAAGCTGTTGCTACCGTTTACCATGGCGCTTTTTGGCAAAACCGAAATTTTTATGGTAAACACGTTTGGCCTGCCGTTTAACTCGGGTACTATTTTCATGCTGCTTGCCATCATAGCCCTGTTTTATTTCGGATTGCGCTACACTAAGGCAAAAGGTTACGCTATGGCAAACACGATATTGCTGTGTGTGCTGTTTATTTTTATTGGCTTCAGTACCTGGACCATGCTGCCCATACGTGCCAATGCCAATGTAGTAATCAACGAAAACAACCCCAGCGATGCCGCCGAGGTGCTGGCATACTATAATCGTGAGCAGTATGGCGAGCAAAAGCTGTTTTATGGGCCGATGTACAGCGATACCTACAGCGGGCTTGATAAAGAAAACCCTTATGAGGACGAAAAGCCAAACTACCAGCGCGACTATAAAAAAGGTAAATATGTAGTAGTAAATAACTACAAGAATGCCAAACAAAACAGCGACGATAACCACAAAGGCTTTATGCCCCGCATGTGGAGCCCTGATAACGCCGCAAACTACATGAGCTTTACCGGGCCGCTGCAATTCAGGCTCGACCCTGCCGTAGATTATGTAGATGATTTGTACCGTATGGGTGCACCTATAGACCAGATGGACGATGAGCAGATAGCACAGGCCGTTGCCGCCGCACGTGCCGAAATGGAGCAAAATGTAGCCCAGTTTCAGGCCGAATTCCGTTCCGGGCGCCTTGATTATGACGATTACAGTAAATTCCTTAACAAATACAGCCGCTACCTTATTATCGAAAAGCCTTCGTTTTATGATAATATGAAGTTTATGGTAGAGTTCCAGTTTGGTTATATGTATGGCCGCTACCTGATGTGGAACTTTGTAGGCAGGCAAAATGACGTTCAGGGTAAATATGACGACCTTGACGGCAACTGGCTGTCGGGCATTACGCCAATAGACGAGCTGCACATAGGCAGCCAGGCTAACCTGCCGTCTGACCAGCTTAACAATGCCGGGCGTAATACCTACTACTTTATACCGCTTATACTGGCTTTAATAGGCCTGTTTTGGCATGCAAATAAAGACGCGAAAAGCTTTTATGTGCTGCTCATGCTATTTTTATTTACAGGCCTTGCCCTTAAAATATACCTTAACGAAAGGCCGTTTGAGCCCCGCGAAAGGGACTACGCCCTGGTGGGCTCATTTTATGTGTTTGCCATGTGGCTGGGTTTTGGCGTGTATGCAATTTATGAAGCCATTACAAAATACCTAAGCCCTAAAGTGGCCGGTCCGGTAGTTACGGCAGTATGCCTTTTGGCAGCGCCAGTACTTATGGCCAGCCAAAACTGGGACGACCATAACAGGGCAAACCGCTATACCGCGCTTGCTATGGCTAAGGCTTACCTGAGCAGCTGCGAGCCAAATGCCATACTGTTTACCATAGGGGATAACGACACCTTCCCGTTGTGGTATGCGCAGGAGGTAGAGGGTTACCGCACCGATGTGCGCATAGTAAACACAAGCCTGTTTATGACCGACTGGTATATTGACCAGATGAAACGCAAGGCCTACGAAAGCGACCCTATGCCGATTAGCTTTACACACGACCAGTACAAACCGGGCACCCGTGATTATATGCTGTACATACCTAATACTGATGAGCGCCTTGATATGGATTATTTCCTTAAGATATTAGGCAGTGACGACCAGAGGCTGAAGCGCGAGCTGAACAACGGCCACTGGGTTAATTTTTACCCTACCAATAAGGTCCGCCTTACGGTAGACCGGGAAGCTGTTATTAAAAACAAAGTAGTAGCTCCGGAGAAATACGACAGCATCGTACCGTATATAGATATTGACATCAAAGGCGACGCGTTATACAAAAACCGCCTGCTGATGCTGAATATTGTTAACAACAACAAGTGGAAAAGGCCCATTTATTTTACAGGTGGCAGCTTTGGCGATGACGACTACCTGTGGATGAAAGACTACCTGCAGCTGGATGGAATGGTATACAAGCTGGTGCCGGTACGCACCGCAATACCGGAAGACGGCAGTCCACTGGATATGGGTGCCATCGATACTGATAAGATGTATGATATTGTTATGAAATGGGACTGGGGCAATAGTGAAGATCCTAATATATACCACGACCCGGAAACCCGCAAGAACAGCATTACCTATCGCACTAACCTGGCGCGACTCATGCAGGCACTTATAGATAAAGGCGATAAGGTAAAGGCTAAAAAAGTAATAGACCTGGCCATGGCAAAAATGCCGGTAGAATATTACGGATACTACACCCTGTTAGAGCCTTTTATAACCGGATACTATGATCTGGGCGATACCGCCAATGCGCATAAATTACTGGATCAGATAATAAAAAAATACCAGGAAAACCTGTTGTTTTACAGCGGCATGTCGATATCAGACCAGCAGTTTAGCCGGATGGATATCGTAACGGATATAGAACGCTACCGCAGCCTGTTGCTATTAGCACAGGAAAGCGGCGACGATACCTATTATAATAACGCGCGTAAAGACTTTAACAATTATAACCAGAAATTTTCACGCTACGGGCGCGATAATGAGTAAGGGATAAAAAATTTATAATTACATTTGGGATGCAGCTTTAGGGCTGCATCTTTATTTTAAGCTAATGAAATTCTACTGGGTAAAAACATCGTGGCTTATAAAGAAGCTGTTTAGTGGTTTTATATGGAGCCTCCCTAAGGAGGCGCCCACCGTATACCTTACGTTTGATGACGGCCCTATACCGCAGGTTACGCCCCTCGTGCTGGATATTTTAAAAAGGCACGATATTAAGGCTACTTTTTTTTGTATAGGTGATAATATAGACAAGCACCCCGAAACATTTAAGCAGGTACTTGCCGCCGGGCACGCGGTGGGCAACCATACCTACAACCACCTTGACGGTTGGCGCGTAGATGATAACATTTATATGGCTAACACCGAGCTTTGCCAGAAAGCCATAAAAAAGTACAAGCCCGAAGGTACTAAAATATTCAGGCCGCCGTATGGCAAACTCTCTCCCGTAAAGGCAAGGGGATTAAAACAAAAGGGGTATACGGTAATAATGTGGGATGTGCTAAGTGCCGACTTCGACCAGGGCATATCCCCGGAAAAGTGCCTAAAGAATGTAGTGAAAAATGCGCGTAACGGCAGCATCATTATTTTTCATGACAGCCTTAAGGCACAGAAAAACATGCAGTACGCACTGCCACGTGCTATAGAATATTTAAAAAGGGAAAGATTCCGTTTTGCGTTACTACCGGTTTAAACCTGCTCTCGTACAAGGCCGATAATAGTATTGGCATCAAGCTCGCCGCTTTGCCTCCACACCATCTGGCCGTCTTTATAAATCATCAGCGTGGGCAGCCCCTTAATACGCAGCGCATCGGCCAGCTCCTGGTTTTTATCCACGTCAATTTTAATAACTTTAGCCCTGTCGCCCAGTGCTGCAGCTACATCCCTTATTACGGGGTGCATGGATACTGATGGCTCATTCCACTCTGTATAAAAGTCTATCAATACAGGTACCGGTGAGTTAATAAGTTCTCCGAATTTCGACATAAATTGGCGGTGTTAAATCTACTCTAAACCTAAATTTGGTAAAATTTGATACAAATATAGCATTTTTACAATATGATGCTACTTATTAGCCTTTTTTTAGCGTTAATACTGTAATTTCAGGCCATATACCTACCCTGCCGGGATAGGCGTGAAAACCAAAACCACGGTTCACATAAATATATCGGCCTACATGCTCATAGAGCCCGGCCCATTGCTTATACACATACTGCACAGGGCTCCATTGAAAAAACCCGGGAATTTCTATACCAAACTGAAACCCGTGGGTATGCCCGCTAAGTGTAAGGTGTACATTCTTTTCGCTGTTCTTTACTTCCATATCCCAGTGGCTGGGGTCGTGGCTCATCAGTATTTTAAACTCTTCAGCCTTAAGGCCGTCAGTAGCTTTGTGCAGGTCGCCCGCTTTCTTAAAGTTATGGCCCCAGTTTTCTACGCCTACCAGTGCTATTTCCTGGCCGCCCTTCTGCAATTTTACATGCTCATTCAGCAACAGCTTAAAGCCTATGTCGCCATACAGGTTCTTGATTGCCGCAAAGTTATCATCCTTATCTTTTTGCGATGGCCACTCAATATACTCACCATAATCATGGTTGCCCAGTACCGAATATTTACCCATAGGCGCGCTTTCAATCCTGTTGAACGTCTCTATCCAGGGATGCATTTCTTTGGCGTGGGTGTTTACAATATCGCCGGTAAAAAGAATAAGGTCGCTGCTTTGCTCATTTATCAAATCTATAGCATAGGCTATCTTTTCAGGGTCATCAAAGCTGCCGCTATGCACATCGCTTATTTGTGTAATGGTAAAACCGTCAAATGCTTCGGGCAGGTCGGGGAACGTTAAGGTACTTTTTCGCACCTTAAAGTTGTACTTGCCCTTGGTCATGCCGTACCACAGCGCGGTAAACGGAACAGCAGCAATACCCAGCGCTATGAGGCTTATATAGCGCCGCCTTTCAGGCAGGAAGCCATCACCTTTTTGCCCTGTAAATGCGCGCACGCAGCCGCCCACGAAACGTACAACGTCTTCACCCAGCATTACAATAAGGATGATAAGTTTTGGCACAAGGGTAATAAGCAGTAACCCGATGGCAAGCAGGCTTTGTTTGTTTTGGCCCTGGCGCCTGTCAAAATGCATAAAAGAGTAAATAATATATGCCATTATAAGCAGCGATATGGCAAGGAAAACCCAGGGAGCCCAGCGGCTTTTTGTAGAAACCCTAACAGCCTGGAAGGTATAAAATTCTGCAAGCACAGCCACTAGGGCTATTATTATGAGAATGAGCGGAAAAAACTGGCGCATGTGTGTAGTAAAATTATACCGAAGGGGGCATCATAAAACGTGCCATAAAAACAATGTCAGGTTTTTGTGTCAGGCGGCAGGAGTGTTCAGTATTCAGTCGCAGTCGGCAGGAGCTTCACTTATATGCGCCGCCGTTTTGTAAAGTGCAGATTAGCAAATCAGGACAAAAATCTGAGTTAATCCATGTCATCCGCATTCCATCAAATTACCGCATTATCACAGCACAATAAACTTTTAGCATACCGCTATACTTTCCTTAGCATTTTATTCACTTATCAATCTGTAGCTTTGTATTGTAGAAAACAATAAAACTATTAACTCCATATACACAGCGCCCTGAGGCTTTTACAGCAGCGGGGCGCTGCCTTTTTTTGATTTAACCTACAGCTGTTTTTTAATGTGGGTGGGTTTGTTTATTTTTACATCCTAACAAATAAGCAATTCATGTCCCAGCAAAAACGACTTTTCCTGCTTGATGCCTACGCGCTCATTTTCCGAGGCTATTATGCCTTTATAAAAAACCCGAGGATTAACTCAAAAGGCATGGATACCAGCGCCATCTTTGGGTTTATGAATTCGCTGCTGGATGTGATAAAACGTGAAAAACCCGACCACCTTGCCGTAGCTTTTGATAAAGATGGTAGCGCCGCCCGTACCGAAATGTATGTGCAGTACAAAGCCCACCGCGATGAAACCCCCGAAGCCATAAAGATAGCCGTACCCTACATACAGGCCATTCTCAAGGCCATGCACATACCCGTTATTGAAGAGGCAGGCTGCGAAGCCGACGACCTGATAGGCACCGTAGCACTTCAGGCAGAAAAACAAGGTTACCAGGTATTTATGGTAACGCCCGATAAAGATTTTGCACAACTGGTAAGCGAAAACATATTTATGTACCGCCCTGCCCGCCTGGGTAACGGCATTGAAATATGGGGCATGCCCGAAGTTTTGGAGCGCTTCGAGATAGAACGCACCGAGCAGGTAATAGACTTCCTCGGGATGATGGGCGATGCTGTGGATAATATACCCGGGCTGCCGGGCGTAGGCGAAAAGACCGCCAAGAAATTTCTGAAAGAATACGGCACTATGGAGAACCTGCTGGCCAATACCCATCAGCTAAGCGGCAAGATGCGCGAAAACATTGAGGCCAATAAAGAATTGGGCATGCTCTCTAAAAAGCTGGCTACCATTATAACTGATTGCAATGTTACCTTTAACGAACATGATTATGAGCTCACAAAGCCCGATACACCAAAAGTAGAGGAGCTGTTTAACGAGCTGGAATTTCGCCGTATGGCAGAGCAGTACCATAAGCTGTTTGACGGAGGCAATACCTATGACCAGGTAGAAGGCGCGGGCTACTCCCCTACTAAAACCATTACAAGCAATAACCAGCAGTTTGACCTTTTTGGCGAAGGCGCCGCCGACCCTGAGCAGGCTGCGTCGGGCGTTAGCTTTTACAACACACTTGAGAATACCGACCACCATTACCAGCTGGTACAGGGCATGGCGGTAAATTTTTTAATAGGCAACCTGCTCAAGCAAACGAGCGTGAGCTTTGATACAGAGACAACGGGCATCTGCGCACTTACCGCAGAGTTGGTAGGCCTGTCGTTCTCATGGGAAAAGGGTAAAGGATTTTATGTACCGGTACCAGCAGACAGAAACGAAGCACAGGAACTGGTAGATAAATTCCGACCGTTTTTTGAAGCAGAACATATAGAGAAAGTAGGCCAGAACCTTAAATATGACCTCGAGATTTTAGCCAACTACAATATAGTGGTAAAAGGCAAATTCTTTGACACCATGATAGCGCATTACCTCATCAACCCCGATATGCGCCACGGTATGGATATCCTTGCAGAAACCTACCTTAAATATTCGCCCATGCCTATTGAGGCGCTTATTGGTAAAAAAGGTAAGGGCCAGAAAACCATGCGTGAGGTAGATGTAGAAACTGTAAAAGAATATGCAGCGGAAGATGCCGACATTACGCTACAGCTAAAAGAGGTTTTTGCACCGATGCTGAACCAGACGGGTACGCGCGAGTTATTCGACAATATCGAAATCCCGCTGATGCCGGTACTCGCCGCAATGGAAACCGAAGGCATTAACCTGGATGTGCCTTATTTAAAGGAGCTTTCGGCAGAGTTAGCCGCAGATAGTAAAGTGCTGGAACAGCGTATTTATGAAACCGCCGGCGAATCGTTTAATCTGGGTTCGCCTAAGCAGTTGGGGGAGATATTATTCGACAAACTGAAAATAGGCGGCAACAAACAAAAGAAAACGAAAACCGGACAATATGCTACGGGTGAGGAGGTACTCTCTTACCTGGCGTTAGACAACCCCATAGTGGCTGATATACTGGAGTGGCGCCAACTGGTGAAGCTGCAAAACACTTATGTAGATGCACTGCCCGGGCAGGTAAAAGCCACCACAGGCCGTGTGCATACCGACTATATGCAAACAGTGGCCGCCACAGGCCGCCTGAGCAGCAACAACCCCAACCTGCAAAACATACCCATACGCACGCAACGTGGCAGGCAGATACGCAGGGCCTTTGTAGCGCGCGATGAAAACCACACGCTTGTAAGTGCCGACTACTCGCAAATAGAACTGCGTATTATAGCAGCGTTAAGCGGCGACCCGGAGATGATACGCTCGTTCCAAAATAGTGAGGATATCCATGCCAGTACGGCTGCCAAGGTGTTTAACGTACCCCTTGCGGAGGTTACGCGTGAGCAGCGTAGCCATGCCAAGACAGTAAACTTTGGTATCATATATGGTGTTTCGGCATTTGGGTTGAGCAACCAGACCTCGCTGAGCCGTGGCGAAAGTAAAGACCTTATAGATGCTTATTACAAAACCTACCCGCGACTGCGCGATTATATTAACGAGCAGGTAGAAACGGCCCGCGAAAACGGCTTTGTGCGAACCATTACCGGCCGCCGCAGGTATTTAAAAGATATTAACTCAGCAAATGCTGTGGTGCGCGGTGCGGCAGAACGCAATGCCGTTAACGCCCCCATACAGGGCAGCGCCGCCGATATTATTAAAATTGCGATGATTAACATACAAAAACGCCTGATTGATGAGGGCTGGAAAAGCAAAATGTTGCTACAGGTACACGATGAGCTGGTTTTTGACGTTTATACTGAAGAGCTGGAGCGCATTACCCCGTTAATCAAGCATGAAATGGAAAATGCCTTTAAGCTGGATGTGCCGCTTGAAGTAGAGTTGGGCTCGGGGTTAAACTGGCTGGAGGCTCATTAACACACCCGTCATTGCAAGGCAGCACCAACCGCGTCAATGTCATAAGGAGGGTTAATTCAACGATGGGATTACTATGTCAGTTCGGGCTTCGTACCCCGCGATGACAACGATTATGGAAATGCTATGATAATGAAGAAAACACTTTTATTCCTTTTCGCATTCAACACGTTAACCGGCTTTTGTCAAAGCACAGAAAACGCACGTTTTAGCAAAATAGACAGCCTTATGAATTACCTTTACACAAACGGTAAGTTTATGGGCAGCCTTACGCTGCGCGAAAAAGATAAAATAGTATTTAGCAAAGCCTACGGCTTTAGCGATATAGAGACGAATACCAAAGCCACTACCCAAACAAAATATAAAGTAGGCAGCATCACAAAAATGTTTACCGCCTGCGTTATACTTCAATTGGCCGAAGAGAAAAAGCTAAAACTCGATACAAAGCTGAGCGAATTTTTCCCGAGGATAAAAAATGCCGATAAAATTACCATTACCCAAATGCTAAACCACAGCAGCGGCATTTATAATTTTACCGATGACAGCAGTTTTGTATACACAGCACCGGTATTGCGCCGTGATATGCTGGAGCGGCTGTATAAGTATGATGCCGTATTTGAACCCGGCACCAAAGCGGAATACAGCAACAGCAACTATATGCTGCTGGGCTATATCATCCAGGACGTTACCCACAAATCATATAAGGAAAACGTAACAAGCCGTATTATTAAAAAAGCGGGCTTAAAAAATACCTATTACTTTGGCAAAATAAACCCTAAAAAGAACGAGGCGTACTCTTATGCTTTTGATAACGGCAACTGGGAGCGCGTACCCGAGTGGCACGAGAGTGTGGCCGGGGCCGCGGGGGCATTGCAAAGCACACCTGAAGAGCTGACCCGGTTTATTACAGCATTGTTTAACGGCAAGATAATTTCGCCGGAGTCGCTGGCAATAATGACCATGGTGGATTATGGTTACGGCAAGGGCATTGTGAACTTTCCGTTTGGGGAGCGTAAATTCTTTGGGCACAATGGGGGTATAGAGAACTTTACATCTACCGTTGGGTATTATCCTAAGGATAATTTTGCCGTATCGATGGTAACAAACGGCCTTGATTATGACTTTAACGAAATAATGTTGGGTATATTGAGTTGTTATTATAAGCTACCCTACCGCTTCCCTACTTTTAATTCCATCAACTTAGAAGACGATGTGCTTAAAAAGTATGAAGGCAACTATAAGAATGATGGGCTCCCGTTTATTATAAACGTAATGCTTGTTAATGGCACTTTACGTGTGCATGCTGATGAGCAGGGCACATTTTATATAAGCCCGATAAGCGAGAACGAATTTAGCCACGACGCTTCGGGCGTAAAAATGCTTTTCAGGCCGGATGGTTTTGTGCTAAAACAAAATGGAACAGAGACATTTTTTAAGAAGCAGTAAAAAGCGAGCCACGAATTATGCTAATTGCACAAATGGATTTGTGCGGTTAGCATAATTCGTGGCTGAAATTTATTTAAAAATCGTTACAGTTTCCTGGTAGATTCTCTCTGGCGGAGCTCAGTTTTTATAATTGTTGTGCTGAATTCAGGGGCATCCGGATCTTTGTTTTCAAGGCGGTCAATCAGCATATCGGCTGCGGCCTCGCCTATCTCCGGGCCGTGCTGGCTTACCGTGCTAAGGCTTGGCGTAAGCCTGCGGCTCCACACACCATCGGCAAAGCCTATAAGCTGTACTTCGTCCGGTATCTTAGCGCCTAATTTTAGCGTTTGCTTGTGCGCCGCTACCGACGAGTGTTCCTCCAATGCAAAGACGGCATCTATATTTTTTCCTTTTATATCAAAAAAATCCGGGAATTTCTCATCAAATTCTTCTGAGCTCTCACATCGCAAGATCAGGTCTTCGTTAATTGCTATACCATTGTCTTTAAGTGCCTGGAGGTAGCCTTCGGCACGCAGGTTACCCACGCTCAGGTTATCTATATTACTAAGCAGGGCAATATTTTTAGCCCCTGTTTTTATCAGGTGGTTTACAGCGTGCACGGCAGAATCAAAGTCATCTACAACAACCTTGTCGCAGTTTACGTCATTAGATATCCTGTCAAACATTACTATGGGCAGGTCATCAGATATGGCTTCTTTAAAATGCTTTACTTCGCCTTCCTTTTGCGTTTCTTCCGAAATAGAAAGTATAAACCCGTCAATGGTACCGTTGCTCAGCATGTCTATAATCTTTATCTCCTTTGCAAGCGATTCATCGCTAATACAGGTTATAACATTAAAGCCGCGGGCGTTAGCTGCTTTCTCTATCCCACTGAATACTTTGGCAAAAAAGGGGTTAAGGATGTTAGGTATCAGTACACCCAGGGTTTTTGAGCGCTTGCTCTTTAGGTTTACAGCAATATTGTTCGGCTTATAGTTTTTAAGCTTTGCAAATTCCTGCACTTTAATTTTTGTAGGTTCGCTTATCTCGGGGCTGTTGCTCAGTGCTTTTGACACTGTAGATACCGATACGTTTAGTTCTTTTGCTATTTGTTTTAAGGTCGCTTTTGGTCTCATAGTCAAAAAGATGTTTTTACCACGTAAAAATAACGAAAATTTTACGAAATTCTGAATAACGATACAACATTTTTATAATTGAAGATGCATTTACCGTTTTATTTACTAAAACTTTACTTGTTAAAGAGTGATTAAAATAAATAATCTTAAACTAAAAATGATAGGAATTATTGTATACATGTTGTTAAACCTATGACAAAATGAAGGGCCAGACATAAAATTATTCACGATTATAAAAATCTTTAATCAAACTGGCAAGCAAACTTTTAGCATAAGCTGGTTAAGTTTAAATCTATAAAGTTTTGTTAAAATAACAAGATGCCCGCAAATCGATAAAACCGTTACCAGTTACACGGCGTATGTAAAGATAGCTTTGAAAAAGAACATAAGATGAACGTTACCGCACCTTGCAAAACTATTAACCTCTTACATGTTACATTATGAAAAAGACAAAAGTAACCGTTACTGAACTGGGCACCCAAAAAGACGGGCTTACCAGCAGAAGGAGCTTTCTTAGAGTTACCGGCCTTACCCTTGCCGGAACCGGCCTGCTGCTTGCGGGCTGTAACAATGATGACGACAGTGGCAGCAGTAGCCCGTCAGGCAAACTGCCGGGTGTGCGCAACGGAGTGTTTGACCTGGGCGGTGGAGACGCGGGAATCCTTACCTATGCTTATGCGCTGGAGCAGCTGGAAGCCGATTTTTACACACGTGTGGTAAACAGCAACTCATTTGGTACGACTTTTAATACCGAAGAGCGCCAGGTACTATCTGACCTTTATGCGCACGAAGTGCTGCACAGGGAGTTCTTTAAGGTAGCCATCACAGCCGCACTTGAAGGTACTGACGGACAATTGCTCCCTAACCTTGAGTTTAATTATCCGGGCGTAAACTTTAATAACCGCGACAGCGTACTGGGTACTGCAAAAGCCCTTGAAGATACCGGAGTAAAAGCATATAATGGCGCAGGCCGTTACATTCAGGAACCGGCATACCTGGTTATAGCCGGCAAAATAGTATCGGTAGAGGCGCGCCACGCGAGTGCTATTGCCAGCCTTATCAGCCCGGGCACAGCGGCCTTTGCACCAAATGACCTTATTGACAGCAATGGCCTGGAGAAAGCAGAGAAACCATCGGTAATTATACCTCAGGTAGCATCGTTAAACTTTATCCAAACTGCCTTTACCGCAGCGTACCTGGATTAATTAGCTAACCCACTTAAAAAAGACATTATGAATATCCTGAAATTTATAGAATCGTTTACAAACGAAGGCATTATACAAAGCCTTGATGTAAAAACATCACGCCGAGACAGCTTTAGCCAGTTTGGCAAATTAGGTACGGGCGCCGCCCTTGCGGCAGTACCTTTTATTTCATTATTTACTACCAACAAAGCTAAAGCCGCGACAACCATGTTTTCTCCCGAGACAGAAACGGCAGCCCTTTCGCTTGCACTTATATTGGAATATCTTGAAGACGAGTTTTATGCCACAGCGCTTGACTCTGCAGG
This sequence comes from Flavobacterium sp. RHBU_24, assembly GCF_046613695.1. NCBI lineage: Bacteria > Pseudomonadati > Bacteroidota > Flavobacteriia > Flavobacteriales > Flavobacteriaceae > Flavobacterium > Flavobacterium sp. RHBU_24. Next base: position 76,767 of record NZ_JBKJHD010000012.1, read on the forward strand.
GCTTATACCTAATTCCGATAAAGCAATCATTCAGCAAATAAGCCAGCATGAAGCCGCACACGTAGCGTTTTTACAAACCGCACTTGCCGACGCTGCCCCTGCAAAACCGGAATTTAACTTTAACATAGCCGGATTAGACCCGTTTAATGACTACCCAACGTTCCTTGCCTTATCACAGGCGTTTGAAGATACCGGCGTAAGGGCATACAAAGGCCAGGCGGGTAACTTACAAAGCAATGGAGACCTGCTTACTGCGGCACTGCAAATACATAGTGTAGAAGCACGCCACGCCTCGCAGATACGCAGGCTGCGTGGGCTTAAAGGATGGATTGTGGGCAACCAGCGAGGTGCGGGTATGCCGGAGGCTACCCAGCCTGTATATAATGGTGAAGAAAACACTACACACGGCGGTGTAAATATTACTATGTTTACCGCTTCATCGGGCAACCCTGCGTTTGGTGCGGGTTCGTATACCGAATCATTTGACGAAATCCTTACCGGAGATGAGGCAACTGCAATAGCCTCCCTGTTTTTCGCCCAGTAATAGCCATTATTTTATATAGTAGCCTGCTCCCGGTTTTGCCGGAGCAGGCTTTTTTTATTTCCGAGCGTTAACAACCGGACACAAAAAAAGCCACGCGATGCGTAGCTTAATTTTTTCTTTAGAGCTTTAATTACTCAGCTGGAGTAGCAGGAGCAGCAGTAGTATCAACAACTGCAGTGTCAGCAACAACTGTAGTATCTACTTCTGGAGCTTCAGGAGCTACAACAACTGTAGTATCTTCAGCTGGAGTTTCAGTTTCTGCTTTCTTGCATGAAGTGAAAGAAAGACCTAGTACAGCAACTAGAGCTACGCTTAAAACAACTTTTTTCATCTTACTAAATTATAAAGGTTAATTATTAATTCGGAGCAAAGATATAAATTTTTTGACACTGCAAAATAATTCTGAGAGAAATTTTTAAAAATGATTTAGCACTGAATGCCAGCATATTATAAATATTAAAAACCTTTTTAACAATATAGTTGAAATATTGGGTACTTATAAAACTGCAATCTTTTGCAAAACAACAAAATAGGCGGCGGATGGATGACAGATTTGCTTTACAAAAATTGGTTTTTGCATAAGGAGTTTGTAGTTATACACTTATATGTATTTGAGGTAGCAAAATATTGCCTCAAAAAACTATATTTGCTATTATGTATAATTAAGCATAACTCATGAAACTTTTTTACGCAGCCGCTTGTTTATTTATTTCATTTTGCATGTATTGCCAGGAATATATAGAATTTAATGGCGAAAAAATTAATGCCATTGATGCCGACAATCATCCTACCGGCATATGGAAAATATTTGGCACAAATGATAACCATCAAATAGCAGTAGTGACTGAATTTAGTAAGGGAGAACGCATTGCCGACACAAATTACTATATTGACTCTAAACTCTTTGCTACCTGCAAAATGGATGGAATAATACAAATTATCAAAGGGACGGAAACTATTGAGGCGCAGTTTTACAGGGATGCTGCGGGGCGTACCTCACTTGTGGATGCGGATGGAAATGAACTGAGCAGTGAAATAATGAAGTATTTTTTTTCAAATTCATCCATACAGGCCGTACCCTATGGCGGCATGCAAAGTTTTTACAAATTTATAGGGCAAAATGCTGACCCTAAACTTAAAGGTGTAAAAGGAAAAGTTGTAGTAAAGTTTACGACGAGCAATATCGGGAAATCTCAGGATATTGAAATAGTATCAAGCACAAACGACAAACTTAATAACGAAGCCATCCGGTTAATTTCGATTATGCCCAGGTGGCAACCGGGACTTCAGCAAAATGGCTTAGTGCGCTGCACATATACTATTCCACTAACTTTTAATTAGTTTTAAGTTAACCTCATGCCCCAACAGATTGACTGACATAGGACATCCGGCCCAAAAACCCGAAACTTTAAACCTGAGACAATTAGACTTTATTAATTTCACCCAACAGCCACAAATAATCCTCCTGCTTATTTACAAAGTCGCGGTCGGTAACATCCAGAACCAGTACGTTAAGGCCGGTAACCGATTTTATATAATCAAGGTAACCACGGTTAATGCTCTCTAAATACTCCGCGGTAATATCCTGCTCGTAGCTGCGTCCGCGTTTTTTAATGTGCTCCAGCAGGCGTGGTGTGCTTTGGTACAGATAGATGTACAGCCCCGGGCGCGGCAGTTCTTTATACATAATTTCAAACAGGCGGCGGTACAGGCGGTATTCGTCTTCACTTAGTGTAACCTTAGCGAAGATAAGCGACTTAAACACGTGGTAATCGGCCACCACAAAATCGCTGAAGAGGTTAAACTGCGAGAGGTCGTCGGTAATCTGCTGGTAGCGGTCAGCCAGGAACGACATTTCGAGCGAAAACGCGTAGCGCGCCTGGTCGGTATAAAACAGCGGCAAAAACGGGTTATCGGCAAAGCGCTCCGGTACCAGCTTCCCATTAAAATCTTCTGATATTTTGCTTGCAAGAGAAGTTTTACCCGCGCCTATATTGCCTTCTATGGCTATGTAGTTAAATTTTTCAGGGTTAAAAACCGCTATGGGGGCAGGCAGTTTCATTACCCACTGGCAGTCGCTGTTATCAGGAGATGCAGCTATCAGCTTATTAACATCTTTCTTCAAAACCGGGTGTACCCAGTGCGGTGCCACATCCCGAAGGGGACAGAGTACAAAGTTGCGCCCCTGCATCCGCGGGTGTGGAATATTGAGGTGCGGGCTGTCTATCACTTCATCGTTAAAGGCAATGATATCCACATCTATAGTGCGCGACACATATTCGCCCGATGTGCCACGCTCCCTCCCACCCTGCTGCTCTGCGGCAAGCAAGCCGATGAGCAGTTCGTAAGCATCGCGAAGTGTATGAACAGTAATGGCACAGTTGTAAAACGCATCGCCTTCAAAGCCAAGCGCCGGCGTTTCATAAACACCCGAAACCTTTACCACGGTGGCAACGTTATTATGTATATAGTCTATGCCCTGTTGTATGTTTTGCAGGCGGTTTCCCATGTTGCTGCCCAGGGATAGTATGGCGCTGTTTTGAAATTTCATAGGCTGCAAAGTAAATAAACATTATGCGGATAGCGGGCGGTTGTTGATAATTTTACAACTAAGTTTATTTAGCCTGTAACATAAAGTGTATTTCTGCTACTTATTAGCAGTTAAATTTTATATAACAATAATATGCAATTCTTAAAAAACGTACTCTCTACTATTGTAGGTATATTTTGTTTCTTCCTGTTCTTTTTTATCATGATTATTGCCATAGCGGCAATAGCCGGCAGCGGTAACGATGATGCGGTAGTGGTGGAAGACAACTCAGTTATCGAACTGAATATTGAAGAGGTAGTAAACGACTATGCCGGAAAATTTACAAACGAAAAAATGGCGTTCCTTAACGCAGAGCCGCACGACGGCCTTGTAGATGTGCTTAAGGCCATTGATGCCGCAAAAACTGACAATAAAATTAAAGGGATTACCCTTACCAATGTGCAGACCAATTTGGGTATAGCCCAGGCAAAAGCCCTGCGCGATAAGCTGGCCGATTTTAAAAAATCGGGCAAATTTGTACTGGCATACGGCGACAATTACAGCCAGGGGCAGTACTATCTGAGTTCTGTTGCAGACACGCTTTACCTGAACCCGGTGGGCGACTTTGAATTTAAGGGCCTGAGCAGCGAAGTAATGTTCTTTAAAGACTTTCAGGAAAAAACAGGTATTACCATGGAGGTTATCCGCCACGGCAAATACAAAAGCGCGGTAGAACCTTTTATTGCCAATGAAATGAGCCCCGAAAACCGCGAGCAGATGAGCACGCTGCTTAATGCCGTATGGGCATCGGTGAGCAACGACATCTCTAAAAGCAGGAAGATTCCGCTGGACAGCCTTAACGGCATTGCCGAAAGGCTTAGTGCCCGCACGCCGGAAATGGCTAAAGCAACCGGGCTTGTAGATAAGATTGCCTATTTTGATGAATTTGAAAACAGCATCAAAAAAGTCCTTAAGGTTGAAAAAGACGAAGAGTATAACTCCGTTGACATACTTGATTATGTAGAGGCCAATAAGGTTAATGAACTGCTTAACGATAAAGAAAACCATATTGCCATAATATATGCCCAGGGTGAAATAGCCAATAGCGAGGGCACACTTACCAGCATAGGTACCGAAAGCATGCGCACAGCGTTTCAGGAAGCTGTTGAAGACGATGCTGTAAAAGCCATAGTACTTCGTGTAGACTCCCCGGGTGGCGATGCACTGGTATCTGACCTTATATGGAGGGAAGTAGAGCTTGCCAAAAAGAAAAAACCGGTTGTGGTAAGTATGGGTAACTATGCTGCTTCGGGCGGGTACTATATAAGCTGCGGCGCTGACCGTATTTTTGCAGAAGAAGGTACCATTACAGGCTCTATAGGCGTATTTGGCGTACTGCCAAACCTTACTAAAGTAACCAATAACCTGGGCATACATACCGAGCAGGTAAGCACCCATGCCAACGCTGCAGATTACAGCCTGTTCCGCCCGCTTGAAGCCAGCACCCGCGATGTAATACAGCAAAGCGTGGAGCGTGTATATGGCACTTTCATCAGCCGTGTGGCTGCGGGCCGCAAGCTTACTACTGAGCAGGTAGATGCCATAGGCCAGGGCCGTGTATGGAGCGGCACCGATGCTAAGCGCATAGGCCTTGTAGATGAAATAGGCGGGCTGGATGCCGCCATAAAATATGCTGCCGCTAAAGCTAAAGTTAAAGAATACAGTACGGTTGATTTCCCTGAATATGAGGCAACATTTGACCGTTTCCTTGCAAATGCCACAGGCCTGCCGTTTGCACAAACCCGCGAGAGCCTGATTAAAGAGGAAATAGGCTCGGAAAATTATAAGATATTAGAGCGTATAAGGCGTGTAACCCAGGAAAAGGGAACACAGGCGGCTATGCCGTTTGATATCACTATCAGGTAATTTGTTTAGTGTATTCGGGATTACCTTACTCCCAAACCTAAGTACATAGGGCACAGGATTTTAAAACCTTGTGCCCTCCATTTTTTATAATGTTGTTTTAATATCCGCGTATAACAGAATGCTGTTTGCCTCAAACGGTGTCATATGGCATTTATAATTGCCTCGTAAATAAAACGCGGCCAGCAAAATATTACTCAAAAGGCAAATGCCATCCTTCTTTAACGCTTGTTGATATAATGCCATACGGAATTTTCTGTAACTTTACGTTTTACACTTACTATGTTCGAAAACCGTAAAAGTACCCTGTACGTAATCCTAGCCGGAATTTTTATAACCAATGCCGTTGTTGCCGAACTCATTGGCGGCAAACTCATCAACATAGGGCCTATCTTTGGGTATGGCCCATACCTTATGAGCGTAGGGGTGGTACCCTGGCCGGTGGTATTTATTACAACCGACCTTATAAACGAATATTTCGGGCAAAAGGGTGTACGCCGCCTTTCCATTATAACGGCTATACTTATTGCGTACTGTTTTATATTGCTGTATTTTGCAATGTCGATACCTGCGGCTAACGGCCCGGGCTGGGTTACCGATGCGCAGTTTACGGCGGTATTTGGGCAAAGCATGTGGATTATTGTGGGCAGTATTACGGCCTTTATCGTGTCACAGATTATAGATGTTACGCTGTTTCACTTTTTTAAGAAAAAAACCGGCGATAAAATGATATGGCTGCGCAGTACCGGCTCTACGGTAATTTCGCAGTTCTTTGATTCGTTTATTGTGCTGGGCATTGCCTTTTACGCCATCGGAAAAATGACCCTGCCGGTATATATAGAAGCTGGATTTACTAACTATACCGTAAAACTTGTGATAGCTGTACTCATGACGCCGCTCATTTACCTGGGTCACTGGCTGATAGAAAAATATGTACACAACCACGACAAACAACTTGCAAATGATGAACGATAAAATTCGCTGCGACTGGTGCGGTGCCGACCCGCTGTACCAAAAATACCACGATGAAGAATGGGGCAAACCAGTATATGATGATGAAACGTTGTTTGAGTTCCTGCTGCTGGAAACCTTTCAGGCGGGGCTGAGCTGGATAACCATACTGCGCCGCCGCGAAACCTTTGCCGCTGCATTTGACAATTTTGACTATAAAAAGATTGCCCAATACACCGAGGCTGACCGTGAGCGCCTGATGGCCGACCCAGGTATTATCCGTAATAAATTAAAAGTAAATGCCGCCATAGTAAATGCGCAGCTGTTCATGAAAGTGCAGCAGGAGTTTGGCAGCTTTAGCAAGTACTTTTGGGCCTTTACCGATGGCAAGCCTGTTGACAACAAACCTACAGCGATGGGGCAGATACCCGCCACCACACCGCTAAGCGACAAAATAAGCAAAGACCTTAAAAAGCGAGGCTTTAAGTTTGTGGGCAGCACCATTATCTACGCCCACATGCAGGCCACAGGTATGGTTAATGACCATGTGATGAATTGCTGGGTGAGGACGTCCTCTCCTCAGGAGAGGGAGTAGCTTTACTGGGCTATTTACTACAACAACTTAGCTTTGGTTTTTACCTTTTCCATGTCCTCGTCATTCATATCGGTTTGCATAAAGTAAATCACATTACCTTCTTTAAAAACTATTTTTTCCATATCAGCGCGACTAATGCCATCGCATCCGGTGGGTATTACAAAGGGTTCAATGAACTGTTTCCACTTAGCGTTTTTGTAGGTGTAAACATAATAGTAAAACACGCAGCCGTTCATGGGTGCCTGCGCATAGCCCAACTCATCGAGGCCGTCACCATTAAGGTCGCCTTCGTTTACCAAAATCATTTCGCAGCAGCCTGCCGGCAGGGCTGGTATATTAGGGTCGTTAAAAGTAATGCTGTAGGCTGCCGCAGTACCATCTTCCGATGGATTGCCTTCCCGCTCCCGTACCAAGGTCGCCATAGCAGTCACGTCTTTATTGGATACAAAATGCCCGGTAACATACTCATCAGGGTTGGCTGTGGTACGTTCGGGTGCTATGGGTTCGTTATCTTCCCCCGCTTTTTCTTCGGCAACGCGGATGGCTGTTGTGTCAATTACAACCGTATCGGTAACAGTTTCAACAGTTTCTTTCGTTTCATTTTTGCAGGCAGCTAACGCCAATAGTATCAATAAAAAGCTTTTTTTCATGGCGAATGGATATCTGTAAAGCTACAAAATTTTAGTGTAGGGCAGCTTATGTAAACCTAGCTCGCAAATGTAGTTTTTACTGTAAAAATTGTCCCTCTCGCAAAGCCAAAAGACGAATTACGAAACACCCCGAAAAGCAAAAGAATTTCGGGGTGTTTTATGTTATGAATTACTTTTACTTAAAAGCCGCAAAGCCCGTTACATCCATACCCGTAATAAGCAGGTGGATGTCGTGCGTACCCTCATAAGTAACCACGCTTTCCAGGTTCATCATGTGGCGCATAATGCTGTATTCGCCGGTAATGCCCATACCGCCCAGCATCTGCCGTGCGTCGCGGGCTATGGTAAGGGCCATATCTACGTTGTTGCGCTTGGCCATGCTTATCTGGGCAGTGGTCGCTTTGCCTTCGTTGCGCAACACGCCCAACCTCCAGGTAAGCAACTGCGCCTTGGTAATTTCAGTAATCATTTCGGCAAGCTTTTTCTGTTGCAGCTGTGTGGCGCCTATGGGCTTGTCAAACTGTATGCGCTCTTTACTGTAGCGCAGGGCGGTATCATAGCAGTCCATCGCGGCGCCTATAGCACCCCATGCAATACCGTAACGGGCAGAGTCAAGGCAGCCCAGCGGTGCGCCCAGTCCGCTCTTGTTAGGCAGCAGGTTTTCTTTGGGTACTTTTACATTATCAAAAATAAGCTCTCCCGTAGCCGAAGCACGCAGCGACCATTTGTTATGGGTTTCGGGCGTGGTAAAGCCTTCCATGCCGCGCTCTACTATCAGGCCGTGTATGCGTCCGCTTTCGTCTTTTGCCCACACTACGGCAATATGTGCAAAAGGCGCATTGCTTATCCACATCTTGGCGCCGTTAAGCAGGTAGTGGTCGCCTTTATCTTTAAAGTTGGTTACCATGCCGCCGGGGTTACTGCCATAATCGGGTTCGGTGAGGCCAAAACAGCCCATAAACGCACCGCTGGCCAGCTTAGGCAGGTATTTTTTGCGCTGGGCCTCGTTGCCGTACTTCCATATCGGGTACATCACTAACGATGACTGTACCGAAGCCGTACTGCGCACACCGCTGTCGCCGCGCTCTATTTCCTGCATAATGAGGCCGTAGCTTATCTGGTCGAGGCCCGCACCACCATATTCCTCAGGGATGTAAGGCCCAAAAGCACCTATCTCTGCAAGGCCTTTTATAATTTGTGTGGGGAATTCTGCCTTCTGGGCATAGTCTTCTATTATGGGAGAAACCTCACGCTTAACCCATTCGCGGGCAGCATCGCGCACCATTTTGTGCTCGTCGGTTAGTAATTCGTCAAGGTTGTAATAATCAGGAGCCTGGAAAAGATCGGGTTTCATTTGTTTGATTTTAAACACCACAAATGTAGGCAGATTTCTAACAAATGTATAATGATTTGTTGTGATTTTTGAATTAAATAATACCGCTTACGAATTATAAGTGTTTTAAATAGTGAAAATGTAATTGAAAGATTTATTGATCATTGTGGGCAATAGTTAAATAACTTAAATAAGCGATAAAAATATTTACATCGTTCCAATATAATTACTATTATTGTAACGTATTGCAATGCAAGGGGTAAGCAGAAAACCCGTTAAAAGAGTAAGCGCCAACTTTAACCATCCATATTAAATGAAAAGCACTTTTGAAACTTTCAAGAGCATGTGCCTGTTACCTAATATTAATAAGCAAGCGGACAGTGTAATAAAAATCTATTTTTTAATATTGTTGTTTATACCTCTATCTGCAATAGCACAGGTTTACCAAACTACAAAACCACTGGAAAATATGGGCGAAATAGAACATTTAGTTTATTACAAAGACATGAATAATGTTTTAAACGGCTTTGAGGGAGCATATGAATATACAGGCCCGGGTTTCTATTTTAAAATGGAACTGAAGAAAATATTCTCTAACGTGGATTATTTTTGCGAAGATGTTTTAGTAGGCAAATACCGATATATAAAAGACGGTGTTGACATTGACTATATGAGCGATAACTTAATAGCTTTGCCAAACGACACGACCTCTAAAATATCATTAAGCTGGATACATCCGGCCCAGCAACCATTGTTTTGTCCGCAATGCCTGTCTGAAAAGTGGATTGAAGGCGGTATCTTTGACCCTGTAACCGACAAAGGTGCAGTGTTACGTATGGCTAAAAGAACCGTGGGCAGCCAGCAGGGCGTGCAGGTATGGTTACATTTGGAGGTTACCGGCATAGAGGCCGGGGAGACCGAAGTACCTATACAATTACCAATCAGTAATTTTTTTATGGCAAAAATACAGTAGGTTAAGGCGGCTTTCGGGCCGCTTTTTACATCTTCAAATAAAAATCTTTCGTCAGCGTAATATACTCATCTGTATATTTATGGCGGGCGGTTTCTATAACCAGTTCATCGGTAGCAATATTATTGGTTTCATGGCGGCTAAAGGCCATGAGGCTGCGTTTTATGTCGCTTTCAGGCGTACCTTTTACTCGGGTAATCTTAATAGGGTACAAACCTTCCTCACGCGCCAATGCTGTAAAGCGGGTTTCTTCTTTATAGGGTATAATTATGGCAAGCATGCCGTTTTCGCTCAGTAATATGCCTGCTGCTTCGGCAAGGTCTTCAAACGGTAGCGAGGTTTCAAAACGTGCGGCATCGCGCCGGGCATCGCCACTGGTATAGTCTTCGGTATAAAAAGGCGGATTGCTTACTATAAGGTCATACTCGTCTTCCCACTCCTCCATAAAATCATCCAGCCCGGCATGGTAGCAAAACAGGCGGTCAGCCCAAGGGGAAGCCTCGAAGTTCTCTACACACTGCTCGTAGGCATCGCCGTCTATTTCTATGGCGTCAATCTGTTCTGCCCCGCTGCGCTGCGCCAGCATCAGGGCTATGAGTCCGGTTCCCGCACCAATATCAAGTACAGCATAAGGATGGTGCGCTACAGGAGCCCACGCGCCCAGCAATACGCCATCGGTACCAACCTTCATAGCGGTTTTATCCTGTTGTATGGAGAATTGTTTGAACTGGAACATTTCTATTTATGATTTCAGATTGTAGATTTGCTTTGCCTGTTCGGGCTTTGCCTTCGGGTCAGATTGAGCTTCACTCATATATAAATGGGGTATGAAAAGGTCGATAACGAACTAAGAACTCAAAACAATTTAGCGTGTTTGAGTAAGTAACTCTGAACCTGAAACTTTAAACAAATAAACTATCCCAAATAAAGGTCAACCAGCCCATCGGGTGTATCCAGGAAAATGGTTTTGTTTTCGCGGTCTACCTTTACAATAAAGTGGTCTACCATGGGCACAAGTATCTCTATGTCGCCTTTTTTAATTTCAAAAAGGGCCTGTGCCGAGGTGTCGTTTACGCCTACTATGGTTCCTATTTCGCCCAGGCGCTTGTCTGAAGCGGTAAAGCCTATAATTTCGTGAAAGTAAAACTTGTCGCCCTCCAGTTTGGGCAGCATGGTAAGGGGTAGGTAAATGTCGCAGCCCATAATGCGGTCTGCAGCTTCCTCGCTGTCCATGTCTTCAAACTGTATGCGCAAAAAGTCGTTTTTGTGCAGGCGGCTTTTTTCAATAAAAAATGGAACCAGGTGTTTGTTTAATTCAACAAACACTGATTCCATATCTTCAAAATACCCGGGGTCGTCGGTATCCAGCCAGGCCAGTACCTCGCCTTTGTAGCTAAATTTTTTGGCGATTTTGCCTAAATAGAAACAATCTTCTTTACGCATGGCGCCAATATAAATTAAGCCTGGGTTTCTTCTGTGTTTTCTTCAGAAGCAGTTTCTTCTGTAGCTTCTTCAGCAACAGGGTTTGCAGCAGCAATTGCATCGGCTTCAGCCTGTTTTGCAGCAGCAATACGGTCTTCGTTAACTTTTTTCTCAGCTTCAAGTGCTTTTGCTTTAGCATCGGCTTTAGCGTCAGAAAGGTTACCTTTCTTAGCATCTACTTTACCTGCTTTTTCTTCAAGCCATTTAGCCAGTTTTTCGTCAGCCTGGTCTTGTGTAAGTGCACCTTTACGCACGCCGCCATCAAGGTGGTGTTTAAGTAAAGCACCTTTGTAAGATAGTATAGCCCTTGCAGTATCTGTAGGCTGTGCGCCGTTGTGCAGCCATTGTGCGGCACTCTCAACGTTTAGCTCTATAGTTGCAGGGTTAGTGTTAGGGTTGTAAGTTCCTAATTTTTCAAGAAATTTACCATCCCTTTTAGAACGGCTGTCAGCCGCTACAACCCAGTAAAAAGGTTTTCCTTTTTTACCGTGTCTTTGTAATCTGATTTTTACAGGCATCTTTTTAAGATTTTGTGGGGTTCCCGACCCCTGTTAATTTTAGGGTGCAAATATATTAAAAACATTAATACAAATAACTAAAATGGGCGATTTTATGATTTTCACCAACGCATTAAATTTATTTTTTTAAATTTTATTATGATTTATTTCATTTTGATTAGGATATATTCTATAAAAAACTATTTTTGTCGTTGTAAAATTTGAGTTACCCCTTCTAAGATTAAATATAATGAAAAGAATTTTGTCGCTTTTACTGGTAATAATTGTTTTTGCTTCGTGTGAAGACGATGTTAAATTTAATAATCCCGCCGTACAGGGATTTAAAGATAATGAAGTATGGAAGGCGGAAGACTTTACGGCCACTATAGGCTCAGACAATTCGCTTACCATAACAGCGCACCGCGATTTTGAGACCTTATCTTTAAGGGTTGCAGATACTGACCCTGGAACTTACCAGCTTGGCGGCAGCGCTTCAAGTATGGCACACTATGAATTTTCTGCCGATGGCATCTCTAATGAATACTCTACCATGGATGAGCTTGCGGGCGGCCAGATAAGGATAAGCCCTGACCCACGGGAAACCAATCTTACAGGCACAACGGGCCGATATATTACCGGCACCTTTACCTTTTTAGCGGTAGACAGTGACGGATATGAAGTATCATTCCAAAAAGGATGGTTTTACAAAGTACCTATTGTTACGGCAGTACCTTAACGAGATTGCCGCAGCGTATATTATACAGCCCCCGCTATAAGCGGGGGGCTTTTTTTTGTATCTTTTTGAAACTCAAATATTAAAATTATATTAAATTAAAATAAATCGGTGTTATGTAATTAAATAAAGTTACATTTGTAAAGCGCCTGCATTTATTTTTTTTCAGGCAGGAGTACAAACACCCTATACAAACATTTTTTAATCGTTTTTTATGAACATTTTCGTTGGAAGCCTTCCGTTCAGCTTGGGCGAGGCAGATTTAAGAGAGTCTTTTGAGGCTTATGGACCGGTAGAGTCTGTAAAAATTATTACAGATAAAATGACCGGCAGGAGTAAAGGTTTTGGTTTCGTAGAGATGCCAAACGAAGAAGAAGCCCAAAGAGCAATCGATGAGCTGAATGGCGCTACTGTAGGCGGCCGTACTATTGTTGTTAACCAAAGCGAAGCCAGGCCACAACAGCCTAAAAGGAGCTTTAGCAACAACCGTGGCGGAGGCTTTGGTGGTGGAGACCGTAATAGCCGTGGCGGAAGCGGTGGCTATGGTGGTGGAGACCGTAATGGCGGCGGCGGTTACAACCGTGGCGGCAACAGCGGCGGTGGCTATGGCGGTGGAGACCGTGGTAGTCGTTACTAATACTGAAAAAAATACACAAAATATATTTTTAAACCGGCTTTATGCCGGTTTTTTTTGTTTTGCCAGGTGGGTTATACGGTAATTCGGTTATTTGATTTGGATGCCTTCCAATAGCCAATCATTGTGTTATTCTGAATAACCTATTACCCGAATTACCTCTTCTTCCGAATTACCGAATTAACACATAACCGTATTACTGTATAAACAAAAAATCCTATTTTTGTTACAGGCACTTTTTTACGCAGATTTGCCGTTAACTACCTAAAAGTCCACTCGTTGCTATGTACCTGATATTTGACACGGAAACAACCGGATTACCCAAACGCTGGGATGCGCCCATAACCGATACAGACAACTGGCCCCGCTGCATACAGATAGCCTGGCAGCTGCACGATAATATGGGCCGCCTGCTTGATCACCAGGATTACATTGTACGCCCTGATGGATTTAATATTCCCTATGATGCGGAACGTATACACGGTATATCGACTGACCTTGCCACAGAGCAGGGCATTTCGCTTGCCGATGCCCTAACCCGTTTTAACGCGGCGCTCGATAAAGCTTCATTTATAGTAGGCCAGAATGTAGGCTTCGACGTAAATATTATGGGTGCCGAGTTTTACCGCCACGGCGTAGAAAGCCGCCTCAGTAAAATGAAAGTGCTTGATACCTGTACCGAAATCACGGCCGAATTATTGCGGATTCCCGGGGGGCGTGGCGGTAAATTTAAGCTACCTACGCTAACCGAACTGCACCAGTACCTTTTTAACGAGCCCTTTGCCGAAGCGCACAACGCCACAGCCGACGTTGAAGCTACTACACGCTGTTTCCTGGAGCTGGTTAAACGCGAAATTTTTACCAAAGAAGAACTGGATGTACACCCTACCTACTTTCATGAGTTCCGCACGGTAAACCCGCAGCCCATACAATTGATAGGCCTTAAGCACATCAATCTTAAAAAAGCGAGTGAAGAAGTACGCCAGCGCCTCGAGCGACTGCGTGGTGCTGATAAGATTGAAGCCGTAAGGCCTGTTGAGCAAATTGATATAACAGGCGTAGACTTTGTACACCTGCACAACCATACGCAATTTTCGGTACTGCAAAGCACCATAGCGGTACCCGACCTGATAACGGCAGCGGCCAAATATAAAATGCCAGCCGTTGCCATGACCGACCACGGTAATATGATGGGGGCATTTCAGTTTGTGAGCGCTGTTATGAACCATAACAAAGCGGCTGAAGCCAAAAACAAAGCCGCTATTGAGGCTGGTGAACAACCTGCCGAGGTTGTTATAAAACCCATTGTAGGCTGTGAGTTTTTTGTATGCGAAGACCACAAGGATAAATCGCGCAAGGATAACGGTTACCAGGTTGTGCTATTGGCTAAGAATAAAAAAGGCTACCACAACCTTGCCAAGATGGCGTCTATTGCTTACACGGCCGGTTTTTACTACGTGCCGCGTATTGATAAAAAAGTTATAGAGCAATATAAAGACGACCTTATAGTCCTTTCGGGCAACCTCTATGGCGAGATACCTAACAAGGTGCTTAACATGGGCGAAAACCAGGCCGAAGATGCGTTGTTGTGGTGGAAAAACCTTTTTGGCGCCGACCTTTACATAGAACTAATGCGCCATGGCCAGGAAGATGAGAACCGTGTAAACGATACCCTCATAAAGTTGGCCCGCAGGCACGACGTAAAGCTGGTTGCCACCAACAATACTTATTATGTAAACAAAGAAGACAGCCACGCGCACGATATTTTACTGTGCGTAAAAGACGGCGAAAAGCTGGCTACCCCTAAGGGGCGTGGCCGCGGCTTCCGTTATGGGCTGCCTAATAATGAATATTACTTTAAGCCCGGCGACGAAATGAAGGCGCTGTTTAAAGACCTGCCCGAAGCCATTGCAAACATCCGGGAAATTACCGATAAGGTAGAGACCTATTCGTTGTACCGCGACGTACTACTGCCAAAATTCAATATTCCGGAAGAATTCCTTATGCCCGAAGACGAGGCCGACGGCGGCAAGCGCGGTGAGAATGCCTACCTGCGGCACCTTACTTACGAAGGCGCTTTAAAACGCTACAAGGTTATTACCGATGATATTCGGGAGCGCTTAGATTTTGAACTAAAGACCATTGAAAATTCAGGCTATCCTGGGTATTTTCTTATTGTGCAGGATTTTATTGCCGAAGCACGCCGTATGGGCGTCTCCGTGGGGCCGGGGCGTGGG
The DNA here is from genome assembly GCF_046613695.1 of Flavobacterium sp. RHBU_24. NCBI lineage: Bacteria > Pseudomonadati > Bacteroidota > Flavobacteriia > Flavobacteriales > Flavobacteriaceae > Flavobacterium > Flavobacterium sp. RHBU_24. The sequence continues at coordinate 91,846 of NZ_JBKJHD010000012.1, forward strand.
TCTGCGGCGGGTAGCGCGGTGGCCTATTGCCTTTGGATAACCAACATTGACCCTATTGCCTACGACCTGCTCTTTGAGCGTTTCCTAAACCCGGACAGGGTATCAATGCCCGATATAGATATCGACTTTGATGATGAAGGCCGGAGCAGCGTTATGGACTATGTTATCAATAAATATGGTGCCAGCCAGGTAGCGCAAATCATTACCTATGGTACCATGGCGGCAAAATCGTCCATCCGCGATACAGCGCGCGTGCTCGACCTGCCGCTCTTTGAGGCGGATAAGGTAGCCAAGCTCATCCCGAACATGAAGCTGGCGAAGATATTTACCATGGACCAAAATGCGCTTAAAGGTGCATTGCGGTCTGAAGAATACGACCGTGTGCTGGAACTCATCGCTATGGCCGATGGTGGCGACCTTACCGGCGAAACCATACAGCAGGCCAAAGTGCTTGAGGGTTCGCTGCGCAATACGGGCATACACGCCTGTGGGGTAATTATTACCCCCGATGATATTACAAATTTTGTTCCCGTAGCCACTGCTAAAGACTCTGACCTGTATGTTACCCAGTTTGATAACTCGGTGGTAGAGAGCGCGGGGCTGCTTAAGATGGACTTCCTGGGGTTAAAGACCCTTACCCTTATTAAAGATACCGTTAAGCTTGTAAAGTACAAGCACAACATAGACCTCGACCCTGAGGAATTCCCTATAGACGATGTAAAGACATACGAACTATTTCAGCGTGGGGAAACTGTAGGGGTGTTCCAGTATGAGTCGCCCGGCATGCAAAAATACATGAAGGACCTTAAGCCTACCGTGTTTGCCGACCTTATTGCCATGAACGCCCTATACCGCCCCGGCCCGTTAGAATATATCCCGAGTTTCGTACGCCGTAAAAACGGAGAGGAAGAAATAAAGTACGACCTCGACGCCTGCGAAGAATACCTTAAGGAAACCTACGGCATTACCGTATACCAGGAGCAGGTGATGCTACTGTCGCAAAAGCTGGCCGGCTTTACCAAGGGTGAGGCCGACGTACTGCGTAAAGCGATGGGTAAAAAGCAGAAGGACGTACTGGATAAAATGAAGCCCAAATTTGTAGCCCAGGCTGCCGAAAAGGGCCACGACCCGGTGGTGCTTGAAAAAATCTGGAAAGACTGGGAGGCCTTTGCGAGTTACGCCTTTAACAAGAGCCACTCTACCTGCTATGCCTGGGTTGCCTACCAAACGGCCTACCTTAAGGCACACTACCCTGCCGAGTATATGGCTGCGGTGCTGAGTAACAACATGAACGACATTAAACAGGTTACCTTCTTTATGGAAGAATGTAAGCGTATGGGCTTGCAGGTGCTTGGTCCTGATGTTAACGAGTCGTATTATAAATTTACGGTTAACGACAGCGGTGCGGTACGCTTTGGCATGGGTGCCGTAAAAGGCGTAGGTGCCGGTGCGGTAGAAACCATTGTAGAGAACCGTAAAAACGGATTCTATAAATCGATATTTGATTTGGCCAAGCGCATCGATTTGCGTTCGGCTAATAAAAAAGCTTTTGAAAACCTTGCACTTTCGGGAGGTTTTGACTGTTTTAAAGAAACCCACCGCGCGCAGTATTTTTACCTTGACGAGGGCGATAACATCAGCTTCCTTGAAAAAGCAATACGCTATGGGGCAAAGTCGCAGGAAAACGAAAATTCAAGCCAGGTAAGCCTTTTTGGCGAAGCCAGCGAAGTACAGATACCTGAGCCTGTAGTACCGCCATGTGAAGAATGGAGTACGATGGAAAAACTTGCCAAAGAAAAAGAAGTAGTAGGCATTTATATATCCGGCCATCCACTTGACGATTATAAATTTGAGATGAAGTATTTCTGCAGCCACAGGCTCGAAGCACTGAAAAACCTTGAGCCCCATGTAAATAAAAACCTGAGTTTTGGTGGCATCATATCTAACGTGCAGCACCGCGTAGCCAAGAACGGCAAGGGCTGGGCGGCGTTTATGCTGGAAGGCTATGATGAGAGTTATGAGTTCAGGATATACGGCGAGGAGTACCTTAAGTTCCGCCACTTCCTTATAGGTAACAATTTTACCTTTATAAAGGTAATGGTACGCGAGGGATGGACGAATGCCGAAGGCAAAAAAGGCGAGCCGAGACTACAATTTACTGCTATACAATACCTTCAGGATGTACTGCCTACGTTTGCCAAGAAACTCATTATACAATTTAATGTAATTGATTTGCAGGAGCAGCTGATAACTAATCTGTTTAAATTAATTACCGGTAACAAAGGCGACCACCAGGTAACCTTTGAGGTAATGGAGCTGGAAAAGGTGAAGAAAGCACCGGAACCCGCTGCGAAAGTAACACTAAGGGAAACCGAGGTTACCGATGAGATGGACGAAGAGCAGTTTGATGAAGAACTTGAAACCGCTCCGGCTGTAGAAACGGAAAGTGTACAGATAGTTACAAAACTCACCATGCCGAGCCGCAAGCTGAAGGTACAGATAAGTAACGAACTATTACAGGAACTTGACAGGTTACAGGTTAACTTCAAGCTTAATTAACAGGATAAGTTTTGTTTATGCGATTATAGGTAAAAGCGATATGTTTAACTTAACATTTAGATTATAATTTGTAATTTTGTGTAACGAATTACTATTAATAAAATAAGAAGAAATAATGGCACAAGCAATAACAGATGCTACTTTTGAAGAGCTAGTATTGAAATCAGATAAACCCGTATTGGTAGACTTTTGGGCAGCATGGTGTGGCCCTTGCCGTATGGTAGGCCCAATCATTGAAGAAATAGGCCACGAATATGAAGGCAAAGCCGTAGTAGGAAAAGTTGATGTAGACGCAAACCAGGAGTTTGCTGCTAAATATGGCATCCGTAACATCCCTACCGTTTTGGTATTCCAGAATGGTGAGGTAGTAGGCCGCCAGGTAGGCGTTGCCCCTAAACAAACATATACTGCTGCTATCGACGCTTTATTGTCATAATCAGCTGATTAGCTTAATTATAAAGGAAGCCCTGACGAGAGTTGGGGCTTTTTTTGGCCTCATCCCCCGTCCCCTCTACGAAGGAGAGGGGAGCCACCGGACGGGTACAGTTCGCCATAATAACGCGGCAGTCACAGTCAGGAAATACCCGCGTGTAGCTGCTCCTCTCCTTCGGAGAGGACAAATAAAAATAATAGTAACCCAAAATAATAACGTTTATAAAATGAATTTTGATTCCCTTTTTACGCCGTTTCAATACAAAAGCCTTACACTGCGTAACCGCTTTGTAATGGCCCCGATGACGCGTGCATTTGCCGTTGATGGTATCCCTAACGAACAGATAACCGAATATTATTCACGCCGCGCTGCGGGCCAGGTAGGCCTTATACTTACTGAAGGTACCGTTATAAACCGCCCGGCTTCTAAAAACCTTAAGGATATCCCTGATTTTCATGGCGATGCAGCCCTTACAGGCTGGGGCAATGTAGTTAAGGCAGTACATGCTAATGGTGGCGCCATAGCCCCGCAGATTTGGCATGTGGGCAATACACCTTACGGCTGGCAGCCGCCCGGCCCGTTTGAAAGCCCGGCAACCATGACCACCGAAGATATAGAAAATACTATAAAAGCATTTGCAGATGCGGCCCAAAGTGCTAAAGAGTTAGGCTTCGACGCGCTGGAAATCCACGGGGCGCACGGCTACCTTATCGACCAGTTTTTTTGGGAAGGTACCAATACCCGCACCGATGAATTTGGCGGAAGCACTATAAAAGAGCGCAGCCGTTTTGCGGTTGAAGTGGTAAAAGCCATGCGCGCAGCCGTGGGGCCTGATTTTGTAATCATACTACGCATATCGCAATGGAAACAGCAGGACTACACTGTAAAGCTTGCCCATACCCCTGAAGAGTTAGAAAACTGGCTACAGCCGCTTGCCGAAGCCGGTGTAGATATCTTCCACGGGTCGCAGCGCAGGTACTGGGAACCGGAGTTTGAGGGCAGCGACCTTAACTTTGCAGGGTGGATTAAAAAAGTTACCGGGCAGCCTACTATCACGGTAGGTTCAGTGGGGCTATCGGGTGATTTTTTAGGTGCCTTTGGGGGGCAGGGGTCTGAGACGGCGAACATAGACGAACTGCTACGCCGTTACGAACGTGGCGATTTTGACCTTGTAGCTGTAGGCCGTTCTATTTTGCACGACCCGGAATGGGTACAAAAGGTAGCTGCCGGGCAGATTGACCAATTAAAACCATTTGATGCTGCGAGTTTGGGTACGTTGTATTAATCGGGAAGTAAACCCCTCCGGGGTTTACATATTTATAGCGAATTCAGATCCAATTCTAAGAGCCCCGGAGGGGCGGCATGTATATATGCCGCCCCTCCGGGGCTCTCTCACTTCATAATATAATTTCCTATAGATATGCCGCTCCTGCCGGAGCTAAATATTTTTTATAATTTTCAAAAAAAATTACAACCTCAGGCAACTTCATCATTTAAAATTCCGTCTTAAGGGTGTAAACCAATCATGAGCTTTGAAAATTATTAAGTTACATACCTCAGACGAGTCCCTTATAAAAAGGATACTGCGCCATGATACCCGGGCAGAACGGGAGCTGTATGAACGCCACGCGCCAAAAATGCTGGGCGTGTGCAGGCTGTATATAAAGGACCTGCACTATGCCGAAGACGTAATGATACAGGCCTTTACCCGGGCGTTTGATAATCTGGGCAAATTTAGGCACGAGGGTAGTTTTGAGGGATGGCTGCGCCGCATTATGGTGCGTGAGGCGATTGATTTTTTAAGGGGGCGCACGGTATTCCGGTTTGAGGAGATAGAAACCGCTGAGGTGCCACTGGTGGAAACAGATGACAACCACCTGGATGCCGACCTGCTGCAACTGCTCATAGACCAGCTGCCGGACGGCTACCGCACCGTAATGGTTATGCACGCCATAGAGGGCTATAGCCACAAGGAGATTGCCGAAACACTGGGCATTACAGAGAGTACATCTAAATCGCAGCTATTTAAGGCGCGCAGGCAACTACAGGAACAGCTACAACACGTAAAAAGGCTACAAAAATGAAAAAGGATATAGAACAACAATTACAGGAAACCCTGGGCAACCGCAGCATAACGCCATCGGCCGATGCCTGGGAGCGCCTTGCCCTGAACAGGCAGCGTACTCAAAAAGAAAATACCAATAAAAAGAGGGCATTCTATTATTACGCGGCAGCGGTAGCGGTTTTCTTTATGGCGGGAGGCTACGCGTTTTTTAGTATGAATAATAAGGCTGCTGCGCCAATAACTAACCCGCAGGTAGTGAATACCGAAAAACCCGCTGAAAATATACCGACTAAAGCTGTAGCAGTACCACAGGAAGAAAGCGCTGCGGTAATTGAAAACCCCGTGTTTCCGCAGAAGCAAAACGCAGTAGTGGTTAAAGCATTTGTTCCGAAAGAAAAAACACAGCAGCAGAACCTGATAATTGAAAATAAAGGTGTTGCCAATACTGACGATACACAGTTAGCAACGGTTGTGGTAACTCCGCCCGCAGCGGTTTCTAAAGATGCCGAGGCAGAATATCTTTTGGCGAATGCCACTAAAAATATCGCGCTAAGCAAAGAAAAGGCAAAAGCCACCAACGATACCGCGCTTTTAAAGGAAGTAGAAACCGAAATGGACGACTATTACCGCGATAAGGCCATGAAAGTTTTTGCCCTGAAACACAAAACCATACGGTTTGCCGTAAACAAACAATAATCTCAGTCACATAACATTATGAAACGCACAATTTTATTTTTCGCCTTAGTGGCGACAGGATTTTCTATGCCTAAACTTTACGCCCAAACAGAGCAGGATACTGTAAAGCCGGGGCAAAGCAAATCCGAAAACGAGCTTAGGAGGTATTACGACAATCTTAAAAAAGTAACGAAAGAAGGGCTAGATCAGGAGTTACTGGATATTAAAGAAGCCGAAAAGGAGGAGCTTAAAAAACGGATAAATGAAATAGACGGGCAATTTGAAAAGGGCGAAATAACCGCCGAAAAGGCAAAGGCACTTAAGGAAGAAGCCGCAAAGCGCGCCGCCCAAAACATAGATAATAAAACGGCCATTATACAAAACCAAATGGCCCTAGTGGAGCGTGATATTTATTATAGTTACGAACATTACAACGGGGCTTACCTAAATCTTGGCCTGGGTCAGGAAACCGACGAAAAAGGTAGCTTTTTGCTTGGGTTAGAGTATAATGCCAAAGGCCTTTATCCACGTAAAGACAGGCGCACGTCGTTTGATATTGTGGCGGCATTTGGTGTGGGTGGTGCTACCGGCGGTGGCACTAAGCTTGGCGATACCTACAAAGTCTGGAAAAGCGCTTATTCTGAAATTGGATTTACGCTGCGCAGCCGATTGCTTAAGGAGTCTAATTTCTGGAGGCTTGCCTATGGTATATCGTTCCAGCAAAACCAGCTTAGTATATCAGACAATAAGCAGGTAGTAAACAACAGCGGCTATACGGCTCTTGAACCGTTTCCGTACAGGATAAAAAGAAACGACTTTAGTGTAGAAAACCTTGTAGTCCCGGTAATGATAGAGTTTGGGCCATCAAAAAAGAAAGACTACCGTACGTATTTCCGTTATGATACGTCTAAGAGTTTTAAAGTGGGCTTAGGAGGCTTTATTGGGGTTAATACAGGCGCTATACAGCGTATGAAGTACGAAATAAACGATAAGGAGTATAAAATTAAGCTGCGACAGGACTATAACACCGAGAAGTTTATTTACGGTCTTAAGGGCTATGTGGGCTTTGGCAGCCTAAGCCTTTTTGCAAATTACGAGCTCAACAGCATTTTTAGCAACTCGGCGCATAAAGACCATGCACTGTATTTTGGGGTGCGGGTAGACCTGTAATGAAAAACATTTTTTTTCGTTACATTTGGTACTATGAAGTTAGAATCACATTTAGAAAAAATATCGGTCTTTTCCCGGCTGGAACTTTTGGCCAACCAAATTGTGGAAGGCTTTATATCCGGGATGCACAAGAGCCCGTTTCACGGCTTCTCATCTGAGTTTGCCGAGCATAAGGTGTACAATGCAGGCGAGAGCACTAAAAACATAGACTGGAAGCTCTACGCGCGTACTGACAGGCTGTACAGCAAGCGCTATGAGGAGGAGACCAACCTGCGCTGCCACCTGATTATAGACAACTCATCGAGCATGCACTACCCGAAGCTTAATAGCGGGCAGCAGTTCTATGAAAGCAAGATAGGGTTTTCGGTATTGGCATCGGCAGTGCTTATGGATTTGCTAAAGCGCCAGCGCGATGCTGTGGGGCTTAGCGTGTACAGCAATAATTACGAGTATTACGCGCCGGAGAAAGGCAGCGGCAGGCACCACCGCATGCTTCTGAACCGCCTGGAGCAACTGCTTGTGGAACCGCCCTCCCCTAAAGATACCGATACCACCACGTTTTTGCACCAGATAGCCCAAAAGATGCACCGCCGCAGCATGATTATATTATTTACCGATATGTTTCAGCCCGGTAATGAGGATGCACTGTTTAACGCGTTACAACATTTAAAGCACGATAAGCATAAGGTAGTGCTGTTTCATGTAACGGACAGGTTGACCGAGTTTAATTTTGATTTTGATAATGCCCCCCGCAAATTCATCGATCTGGAAAGTGGAGAGGAGGTAAACCTTTTTGCCGAAAATGTAAAAGAGGAATATGAAAAACGCGTTGCTGCCTATTTTAAAAAAGTAGAAGAAACCTGCATTCAGTACCATATTAGGTATGTTCCGGTTTCGGTGCATGAAAGTTTTGAAAAAATATTAACCACCTACCTTGTTGAGAAACAAAAGTTTGGATAGTCGTCTAAAAAATATTTTTACGATTGTTATAAAAATGCTTGCAAGAATCAAAAACTGCCGTATATTTGCACCCGTAATAATGAAACAATCAGCTACGCGCTGCTAATCATTAAGAACGCTGGTTTGGTAGTTCAGTTGGTTAGAATACGTGCCTGTCACGCACGGGGTCGCGGGTTCGAGTCCCGTCCAGACCGCCAGTATTGCAAAGAAAGCCCTGCTTTAAGCGGGGCTTTTTGCGCCGAAATAAGTAGCCTTTCTATAAGGCTTTAAAGATAGTTGTGTTGTTTATGCCGCGCGAGCGGTAGGTTTAGTAGTTAGACCAATGAAAAGCTTTCCTTAATTGGAGGGCTTTTTTGATTTAACGATATTTTTTGGATTAGTAGTAATCCACTGGTCTTTTAAGGAGCTGCATATAATCCTATCTTTGCACCATGACAGACTATCTTATTATAGGCGGCAACCTTGCGGGCATTGCATTTGCCGAAACGGCGCTACAAAACAATAAGTCTTTTATTGTAGTTTCTGACGAATCTCAAAACTCAAGCCTTGTGGCCGCAGGGATATACAACCCTGTTATCCTTAAACGGTTCAGCCTGCCGCAGGACGCCCACGAACATTTGGCTTATATGAAACCGTTTTACAAAAATATCGCCGGGAGGTTAGGTGTGCATTTTGATATTGAAATACCCATTTACAGGCGTTTTGCTTCGGTTGAAGAACAAAATTTGTGGTTTGAGGCCGCTGATAAGCCTAAACTGACCCCTTTTCTTGATACAAACATTAAACATGAAAAATTTACTGGTATAGATGCCGCATTCGGTTATGGCAGGGTAAAAGAAACCGGCTATATAGATACTAATATCCTTATTACCTCATATCGGGCATATCTTAAGCAAAGTAATTTGTTAAGGCACGAAACCTTTCAGTATAACCTTCTGGAAGTGTTTAACGACCATATAACTTATAAAGATATCACCGCAAAACACATCATATTTGCCGAGGGCTTTGGCATCCACCAAAACCCTTATTTTAAAAAGCTGCCACTAGATGGTACTAAGGGCGAATTGCTGATAATCCACGCGCCTGATTTGCAACTTCCCGTTGGCGTGAATGCCGGTGTGTTTATACTGCCCATAGGAAATGACTTGTACAAAGTAGGCGCTACATACGAATGGGACGATAAAACCGCTACGCCAACAGCCGCCGGCAAAGCGGAGCTTACTGAAAAGCTGGATGAAATAATTACCTGCCCGTATGAAGTAGTGAACCACTTAGCAGGTATCCGCCCTACGGTAAAAGACCGAAAGGCATTGGTTGGCACGCATCCGCAATACAAAAATATGCATTTGCTTAATGGCCTGGGTACACGCGGGGTGATGCTGGGGCCGTATATGGCTAAGGAACTATTTGAATCGATAGCAACCGGTGTACCGGTAAAACGTGAAATCAACCTGAACCGGTTTAAGGTTTTTTGAGTTCGCGCCAGTCTTTCCTGTAACTCACAAAAAAATTAATCCAAATGTTACGCGCCCACCGCATTTGCAGCGGCATTAAAACAATAAGTGTTATCACTATAGTTATAAAGGCAGTTTTAAGGCTGGTTTCCAGCAAAACAAACGACACTATAAAGGCCGCGATGCCCAGGCCTACCCCCAGCCCGTAACTAACATACATAGCGCCGTAAAAAAATGACGGTTCTATTTTATAATGCAGGCCGCAGTGCCTGCAATTTTCGTGCATTTTGTATATATTGCCAAGGTTGAACGGATTTTTGTCTTTATACATACTTTCCTGATGGCAACGGGGGCAGGTTCCTGTTAAAATACTATATAGTCTCGTTCCTTTTTTTAACATTTGCACAAAATTTGTAATACCGCAAATTTACGATTTTAATATAAGACATTTATAATGCTTAACATTCATAATTTATCGGTTTCCTTTGGAGGGACGTACCTGTTTGAAGAAGTAACCTTCCGTTTAGGAGCCGGCGACCGCGTAGGCCTTGTAGGCAAGAACGGAGCTGGAAAATCTACGATGCTTAAAATCCTCTCCGGGGATATAGCTCCAGACAGTGGTGTTATCGCTACCGAGAAGGAAGTACGCATGGGCTTCCTGCGCCAGGATATCGACTTTATACCGGGCCGTACCGTGCTCGACGAAGCCTACCAGGCATTTGTAGAGATAAAAAAAGCCGAGGTTAAGATAGACGAGATTAACCACCAGCTTGCTACCCGTACCGATTATGAAAGCGAAGCCTATTCTAAACTTATTGAAGACTTAAGCGACTATAGCCATCGCTATGAAATACTGGGCGGCTACAACTACCAGGGCGATACTGAACGAATACTCCTGGGCCTTGGCTTTAAACGGGAAGATTTTGACCAGCTTACAGATACCTTTTCCGGAGGGTGGCGTATGCGTATAGAGCTTGCAAAGCTGCTGCTCCAGGCTAATGATGTGCTGCTGCTGGATGAGCCTACAAACCACCTTGATATTGAGAGTATCATTTGGCTGGAGTCGTTCCTTAAAAACTACCCCGGTGTAGTGGTTATTGTATCGCACGATAAAATGTTCCTTGATAATGTTACCAACCGTACTATAGAAATTTCCCTTGGCAAAGCCTACGATTTTAATAAACCGTACAGCGAGTATTTAATACTGCGTGAGGAAATCCGTGAAAAGCAACTGGCTACCCAAAAGAACCAGCAAAAAAGCATAGAGGCGACTGAGAAGCTGATTGAAAAATTCCGTGCCAAGGCCAGCAAGGCTTCCATGGCGCAGTCGCTCATAAAGAAGCTGGACAAAGTAGAGCGTATAGAGGTAGACGAAGATGATAACAGCGTAATGAACATCTCGTTCCCCGTGTCGCAAACCCCGGGCCGCGTGGTGGTAGAGGCTGAGCATGTAACCAAAAGATATGGTGACAAACTGATACTGGAAGACCTGAACCTGCTCGTAGAACGCGGTAGCAAAATTGCCTTTGTGGGACAGAACGGCCAGGGTAAGTCGACATTTATAAAAGCAATTGTGGAGGAAATTCCGTATACCGGTACTATAAAACTGGGCCACAACGTACAGCTGGGCTATTTTGCGCAGAACCAGGCCGAACACCTTGACGGCGAAATTACGCTGCTGCAAACCATGGAAGATGCCGCTACAGATACTAACCGCAGTAAAGTGCGCGATATGCTGGGCTCGTTCCTGTTCCGTGGGGATGATGTAGAGAAGAAGGTAAAGGTATTGAGTGGTGGCGAACGGAACAGGCTTGCGCTTTGTAAACTGCTGTTACAGCCCATAAATGTGCTTGTAATGGACGAACCTACCAATCACCTTGATATAAAATCGAAAAACGTACTTAAGGCCGCCCTGCAAAAATATGAGGGCACACTGCTGCTGGTAAGCCACGACAGGGATTTCCTGCAGGGGATGAGTAACATAGTGTATGAATTTAAAGACCATAAAATACGCGAGTACCTGGGCGATATTAACTATTACCTGGAGCAGCGCAACATGCAAAACATGCGTGAAGTAGAAAAACGCGATGTAGTAAAAGCGCCGGTTAAGGCCGAAAAGCCAAAACCCCAGCTTAGCTTTGAAGAGCAAAAAAAAGGCAAGGCGCTGCAAAACAGGCTCAGTAAAATAGAGAGCCAGATAGCACAGCTGGAACGGGAAATACAAAAAGACGACCGCGCCCTTGCAGAGCATCCGGAGAAGCTAAACGGCGATGCCGCGTTCTTTTCGGCCTATGAAAAAAGGAAGAAAGACCTGGAGGCACAAATGGCCGAATGGGAGCAGGTGCAGGAAGAAATAGACGCTGCAAATTAGTATATAAAGCAAATCCCCCAGCTGAGCGGCTGGGGGATTTTTTTGTGTATTCGTTGATTTACTCCTTTACCAGCTTCTCAACCTTCATTCCGTTTTCGGTAGTTATTTTTATAAAGTAAATACCATTGGCACGTGAGGCAATATCAAGCGAAGCGGCTACATTATTTACGCTTGAAGCCTCTAACAGCCTGCCCTGCACATCAAAAAGCTGAACACTTTGTATTGCGCTTTCGGAAGAAATGCTGACTATGTTCTTAGCCGGGTTAGGGTATATTTTAACCGAAGCATCTTTTGTAAAACCTGGAGCATTTAGTAGTGCATAGGTAGTTGTAGCCTCGTTAGTTTCAATCGGCCAGTTATAATCAAAGAAGATGTCTGCCTTTTGCGTTACGTTGCTGTTTACAGCAAGGGTTTCAAGCGACTTTATCTTAAAGGTTACATTACCCTTGCCGCCGTTTGCCGCCAGGTTAATATCGCCGAAATAGAACTCAACTTTATTGCCCGTTACGCGGGCTTCCACGGCATGGCTGGTGTTAAGCACCACGAGCGAGCTTACATCAAACTTAGTTTCGTCTATAATATCCTTAACCACCACAAAACTTGCAGGGGCAGTACCGGTATTTTCAAAATTGATGTTGTAGTGCAGGTAATCGCCTATTTTGTCAGCGAGTACCGTAGCGCCTTCAAGGCAGGTAATATCGTTAGGGTCATAAGAGCCTACTACTGTTTGCTTAAGCGCAAAAGTATTGTCATCAGGGGTTTCGTCGCCGGAAACAGGTGTAACAGTAGTTGTAAAGTTCAACACGTCATCATTATTTACCGCCGGGGTTTCCATAGGGCTGTTTACGTTTAGTGTAACAACTATTTCGCGGCTCTCAAAGGGCAGCAGGTTGCTGTAGTTCCAGCTAAGGTTACCGGAAGCAATATTTGGTGTAACAGTAGAAGAAACATAGTCTAGCACCGCATCGTTATAAGTAAAGGTTACATCGCCGCTAAGGGTCTGGTTGCCTTTATTTCTATAGAGTATTTTATAAGTGGCATCAAAACCGGGACGGGCAGAAACTATAGGTGCTATGGCAACCTCTACGTCATTATGCACACCGTTTGGTGTCAGGCAGAAGTTTTGGGTTGCTGTACTACCATCGTTGTTGGTAAAAGTTACCGTTGCAGCATCAGTCGAAAATAAACTACTGTTTTCCAGGTGGGGGGTTAAAGTGTAGGTTCCGGCCGCATTATAATAGCTATAATTTCCGGTACTGCTATTATAAATTTTTGTAGTGCTTGTGCCATTATTAATATTAATTGCTACCGGCCTTACAATACCTCCACTACTGCAACCGTTGTTATTAGCATCTAAAGTAACAGTACCACTTATGGTGTTATAGCTGCCGGGAGGAGTAAAAGAGCAGTAGTTACTTACATACATATATGGAGCCGTTAGGGCAGGATTTGATAAGGCCAAAAAATCACTTAAGGGTATACCTCGGATTTCCAAATCTTCCCCTTCATCTATGCAGACATAAGTGTTGGAATAAGCATATTCACTGTTTATATCATAATTATCGGCTACTAAAGCATTATTGTTTGGATTGCTATTCCTAAGATTTATGTAACAATCCCCATCAGGCTCTCCTTGAAAGTATTCCCTCGATATTTCTGTAGAGTTGAGATTAGGGCACCCGCCAAGATTAACATAGTTTATATGAGTTGCCACTATCAAATGAAATGTTGTAAGGCTAAGGTTGACCCCCATATCTATCGAGTCTACAGCGGCACCCTGGCTATCAAATGTAACCAGGTTAGGACAGCCGGAAAAATCCAACGACGGCACTGAGCTATTCCAAAAATCGAAATAGGTTAAATTAGGAAGGTTTCCTAAAGTGATACTTGCAAAATACATAGTATAAAAAGTTGAATCACTATGAAAGGCTTGAAGTTGCGAAAATGGAGATAAATCTAATGGAATTGGAGTCATTAAGGTGTCTATATAAAATGACAACTCAGTAAGGTTGACAAACGCTTCTAAACCAGTAAGATCATGAATTTGGTATTCATCGTTGTAACCAAATGCAATAACGATTGTAAGGACCTGAACTGCCTCCGCCTCGCTTAACTGGATTTCACCATCACCATTGGTGTCTATAACACTATAATTAGAATAATTATAATGTGCTAAATAATACTTAAAATCAGCATCCGGTATATTCACAATCTGGGCATTAATTGCACCTGTAATAAGCAATAATAAAAGGAGGGTAATTTTTTTCATAAATTCATTCAATTGGTTTAGAGGCAAAAGTAATGTTTTTAATTTAAAGCCATAAAAAAATCCTGATTGAAAATCAGGATTTTAAACTCTTATTGTTGATTTACTCCTTTACCAGTTTCTCAACATTAACGCCCTTATCAGTAGCTATTTTTATAAAATAAATACCCTTGGCGCGGGATGCTATATCAAGCGTAGTTGATATGTCATTAATACTTGTAGCCTCAAGTAACCTGCCTTGTACGTCAAACATCTGTATACTTTGTATAGCGCTTTCGGAAGAAATGCTGACTATGTTTTTAGCCGGGTTAGGGTATATTTTTACCGAAGCATCTTTAGTAAAGCCGGGAGCATTTAGTAGTGCATAGGTAGTTGTAGCCTCGTTAGTTTCAATCGGCCAGTTATAATCAAAGAAGATGTCTGCCTTTTGCGTTACGCTGCTGTTTACCGTAAGGGTTTCAAGCGATTTTATTTTAAAGGTTACATTACCCTTGCCGCCGTTTGCCGCCAGGTTAATATCGCCGAAATAGAACTCCGCTTTGTTACCCGTTACACGGGCTTCTACAGCATGGCTGGCATTAAGCACTACAAGCGAACCTACATCAAATTTAGTTTCGTCGATTATATCTTTAACCACCACAAAGCTTGCAGGGGCAGTACCGGTATTTTCAAAATTGATGTTGTAGTGCAGGTAATCGCCTATTTTGTCAGCGAGTACCGTAGCGCCTTCAAGGCAGGTAATATCGTTAGGATCAAAAGAGCCTACTACTGTTTGCTTAAGCGAAAAAGTATTATCATCAGGGGTCTCATCGCCGGAAACAGGTGTAACAGTAGTTGTAAAGTTCAACACGTCATCATTATTTACCGCCGGGGTTTCCATAGGGCTGTTTACGTTTAGTGTAACAACTATTTCGCGGCTCTCAAAGGGCAGCAGGTTGCTGTAGTTCCAGCTAAGGTTACCGGAAGCAATATTTGGTGTAACAGTAGAAGAAACATAGTCTAGCACCGCATCGTTATAAGTAAAGGTTACATCGCCGCTAAGGGTTTGGTTGCCTTTGTTTTTATAAATTATTTTATAAGTGGCATCAAAGCCGGGACGGGCAGAAACTATAGGTGCTATGGCAACCTCTACGTCATTATGCACACCGTTTGGTGTCAGGCAGAAGTTTTGGGTTGCTGTACTACCATCGTTGTTGGTAAAAGTTACCGTTGCAGCATCAGTCGAAAATAAACTACTGTTTTCCAGGTGGGGGGTTAAAGTGTAGGTTCCGGCCGCATTATAATAGCTGTAATTTCCGGTACTGCTATTATAAATTTTTGTAGTGCTTGTGCCATTACTAATATTAATTGCTACCGGCCTTACAATACCTCCACTACTGCAACCGTTGTTGTTAGCATCTAAAGTAACAGTACCAATTATGGTGTTATAGCTGCCGGGAGGAGTAAAAGAGCAGTAGTTACTTACATACATATATGGAGCCGTTAGGGCAGGATTTGATAAGGCCAAAAAATCACTTAAGGGTATACCTCTGATTTCCAAATCTTCCCCTTCATCTGTGCATATATAAATATTAGAATAAACTAATTCACTAACTCCATCATAATTATCATACACTAAAGCATTGTTATTCGGATTGCCATTCCTAAGATTTATGTAACAATCCCCACCGGTTTCTTGTTGATAGTATTCCCTCGATATTTTTGTCAAATTGAGATTAGGGCACCCGCCAAGATCAACAGATTGAATGCCAGTCACTACTCCTAAATGAAATGTTGTAAGGTTAAGGTTAATCCCCATATCTATCGAGTCTATAGCGGCACCCTGGCTATCAAATGTAACAAGATTAGGACAGCCGGAAAAATCCAACGACGGCACTGAGCTATTCCAAAACTCAAAATGGGTTAAATTAGGAAGGTTTCCTAAGGTAATACTCTCGTAACTTAAAAAATAAATTGGATCACTATAAAACGTTTGAAGTTGTGGAAATATCGACAAATCTAAAGAACCTGATGGGTAAAAAGCGCTACCTTTTATGAACAGTAATGTTATGTTGGTGAACGCTTCTAAGCCTGTCAAATCATTAATATGAGTACCGCCAGGACTGGTATAGCTAACGTCGATATGAAGTGCGTTAACTGCCTCTGCCTCGCTTACCTGGATTTCACCATCACCATTGGTATCAATAACAATACTAGTCCCATTATTTGTAAAATAATGCAGTAAATAATACTTAAAAACAGCATCCGGAATGTTCACAATCTGGGCATTTAAAGCGCCTGTAACAAGCAATAATAAGAGTAGGGTAATTTTTTTCATAAATTCATTCAATTGGTTTAGAGGCAAAAGTAATGTTTTTAATTTAAAGCCATAAAAAATCCTGATTGAAAATCAGGATTTTAAATTTACTTTTTTGAAAGTTTACTTACTGTTTAGGCGGATATTCCGCAACGATTTTTTTAACGAACTCGTTAATGCGTTCCTGTTTTTGTTCCCGGTCCTGCGTTAGCACGCCGGTGCCTACCCCCTGCCAAACTAGTTCTTTCTTTTTGGCATCAATAATATCCAGGTACAGCGTGCCCTCGGTAGAAGTACTTACTGAAGAGTAGTTACCACCCCAGCCCCACGGGCCGCCCCAGCCGTAACCTCCCCAGCCCCAGCCGCCATAACCCCAGCCGCCGTTCCAGTTGTTTACGTTTACTTCTTTAGAGGCCTTGGTAAAAAAGTTTACATATACATCAGGCGTTTCGCTTTTTGTAAAACCCCTTGCGGTAAACTCGGCCTCAAGGGCTTTCATAATACGCCTTTTGTCAAGGTCGCTAATTTCGGCCTTGTCTATACCGTCTTTTAAAAAACCGTAGGTTTTGTAAGTACTAAAATCGGTGGTATCATCATAGTCAGTCCGCACGCTCACAGAAGCGCAGCTCACCGCAAACGCGGTTACAATAAACAGGGAGAGCAGTTGTATCTTTTTCATAAGACCTAGTAATAAAGTTAATTTCAATTTCATAGCATACAGCATCAGCGGCATTTATTAACATTACTTGCGGGAGCGCTTACAGCAGGCTGTCGCTAACCTGGTTTGGCAGCGTTACCTTTAGCAGCGGCTGCTGTTCCATGGCTCGTTTTATGGCAAAAACCGCACCCTCATTCCTGGCCCAGCTGCGCCGTGTAATACCGTTGTTTACATCCCAAAAAAGCATTGATTCTAAGCGCCTTGATGCTTCAGTAGAACCATCAAGAACCATACCAAAGCCACCATTAATTACCTCGCCCCAGCCTACCCCACCACCATTGTGTATGCTTACCCACGTAGCACCGCGAAAGCTGTCGCCTATAACATTTTGTATGGCCATATCGGCTGTAAAGCGCGAGCCGTCGTATATGTTGCTGGTTTCACGGTAAGGGCTGTCGGTACCGCTCACGTCGTGGTGGTCACGGCCCAAAACCACCGGGCCTATTGTACCTTCGGCTATGGCCTGATTAAAGGCACGGGCTATGGCAACGCGGCCCTCGGCATCGGCATAGAGTATGCGTGCCTGGCTGCCCACAACCAGTTTGTTTTGCTGCGCACCCTTTATCCAGCGTATGTTATCTTCCATTTGCTGGCGGATTTCAACCGGCGCAGTTTTGGCCATTTCTTCCAAAACCTGCGTGGCTATGGCATCGGTAGCCTGCAAATCTTCCGGTTTGCCCGACGTACACACCCAACGGAACGGCCCAAAGCCGTAATCAAAACACATAGGCCCCATAATATCCTGCACATAGCTGGGATATTTAAAGTCTATGCCGTTTGGTGCCATAATATCGGCACCCGCACGCGACGCTTCCAGCAGGAATGCATTGCCATAGTCAAAAAAGTAGGTACCCTTAGCGGTGTGTGCGTTTATGGCAGCTGCCTGCCTGCGCAGCGATGCCTGTACCATCTCCTTAAAAACTTCAGGATCATCGGCCATCAGTTTGTTCGATTCTTCGAGGGTAAGGCCAACGGGGTAATAACCGCCCGCCCAGGGGTTGTGCAGCGAGGTCTGGTCGCTGCCCAGGTCTACGTATATATTTTCGGTGTCAAATTTCTCCCAAACATCAACAATGTTACCTTGGTACGCTATAGACACTACCTCTTTATTGGCTTTCGCTAAAGCTACCCTTTCAACCAGCGTATCAAGGTCGATTACTACCTCATCTACCCATCCCTGGCTGTGGCGGGTGTTAACGGCTTTAGGGTTTACCTCGGCACATACGGTAACGCAGCCGGCTATGTTGCCCGCCTTAGGCTGTGCGCCACTCATACCGCCAAGGCCGGAAGTTACAAACAGTTTACCTTCAAGGCCCTCGCTTTCTTTTTCTATTTTACGGCCGCCGTTAAGCACAGTAATGGTGGTGCCGTGCACAATGCCTTGCGGGCCAATATACATATAGCTGCCGGCAGTCATTTGGCCGTATTGCGATACTCCCAGGGCGTTAAATTTCTCCCAGTCGTCCGGCTTGCTGTAATTGGGTATTACCATACCGTTTGTTACCACTACACGCGGTGCTTCCTTATGCGACGGAAACAGCCCCATGGGGTGGCCGCTGTACATCACCAGGGTTTGCTCATCTGTCATTTCGGCAAGGTATTGCATGGTAAGCAGGTACTGCGCCCAGTTCTGGAACACCGCGCCGTTACCGCCGTAGGTAATGAGTTCGTGCGGGTGCTGTGCCACGGCATAATCAAGGTTGTTCTGTATCATCAACATAATGGCCTTGGCCTGTAACGACTTGCCCGGATACTCCTCTATTGGCCGGGCGTACATTTTATAATCAGGACGGAAACGGTACATGTAAATACGCCCGTAGGTGTCGAGCTCTTCGGCAAATTCTTTTACCAAAGTTTCGTGGTGTTCCGGCCAAAAGTAGCGTAACGCATTGCGCAGCGCCAGCTTTTTCTCCTCAGCCGATAAAATATCCTTACGCTTAGGCGCGTGGTTTATGGCCGGGTCGTATGGCTTTGGTTCCGGTAATGTTGCCGGAATACCCTGTAGTATTTGTTGTTGAAATGTCATTTATTTTCAGTGTTTGTCGGCCTCACCCCCAGCCCCTCTCCAAAGGAGAGGGGGGTAGCTACACTCGAATGTTTTGGTTACGAATTTTCAATAATTTTATAGCATTTATTCCCGTAATGTACCCGTTCCCGGCTCCCCTCTCCTTCGGAGAGGGGCTGGGGGTGAGGCTTATTTAAAATTTCCTGTTCGTTTGTTAAACCCATACGGGCAGTGGCGGCAGCCGCTTTTGCAGCAGTAGCCGCGTTTAAGGTGGTATGCTTCGGTAAACACCTTATACCCTTCCGGCGAAAGGTAGTAATCTTCACCCTCGGTTAATTTATTTCCAAAAAATCCGCTGCTCATATCCGCAAATTTAGGAACTTTACTGAACTTTACACGCAATGATAGTTGTAACCTCTAAATATTTAGTGCCTAAGGGCTATACGGGCATCACGCTCTTTCCGTTTGTTTTGGTACGCAGCCGGGAACTGGCAGCAAACGCGGTGCTGATTAACCATGAACGCATCCATATAAGGCAGCAGGCGGAACTTTTAGTTATTCCGTTTTATATTTGGTATGGTATAGAATACGTCATCCGCTACCTTAGATATAAAAATGGCAAAAAGGCCTACCGCAACATTAGCTTTGAGCGGGAGGCGTATGCCAATGAGCAAAACCCTGACTATACAAATCAGCGGAAATTATGGGGATTTTTTAAATATCTGTAACCTGATTTTACAACAACGGCACCTTGCGAAAACCCTCCGCCCTTGCGGTAAAATTCTTCATTAAAGCCTTTTAGGCACCTGTGAAGGAGATTATGGGTTCGCACTTTTACAGGTTGCGGTAAACATAGGCTAACCTACGGTAAATTCAGTAAGAGATAACACTATTATGGCATAATTTTCGTTATTATCTCTTACCTTTATTGGCAAAAAAAGAAAGCATACTATGGTTAAAAAAATCCTGAAGTGGACAGGCATTGTCCTCCTTGTACTTATTGTACTGCTGGCAGCAGCACCTTTTATTTTTAAAAATAAGATAAAGAACATGGTGGTTAAGGCCATTAACGAGCAGGTAGATGCTACCGTTGCATTTGAAGACGTTAGCATTAGCCTGTTTAAAAACTTCCCCAATGCTAATGTTACGGTTGATAAGCTCAGTATAATAAACAAGGCGCCGTTTGCGGGCGACACCTTAGCCTACGTAGGCGAGCTGAACCTGAAGATGAGCGTTAAAGAACTCTTTAAAAGCGAGGGTGAAACCATGAGCCTGCAATCGTTTACGCTTAAAAACAGTGTGGTAAACATACTGTTTAATAAAGATGGCGTAGGCAATTTTGATATTGCCAAAAAAGGCGCAGAAGACAGCCCATCAGATGCTGAACCCGGCAAGCCTTTTGCCCTGAACATAGATGAATATGCTGTTGAAAATATGCGTTTCCGTTACTTTGATGCCAACTCTAAAATGAATGTGGTTATAGACAGCCTTAACCACAAGGGTACGGGTAACTTTGCCGCAAACAAGCTGGACCTTGACACCCACACTACGGCAAACCTTACCGTAGATATGGACAAGACAAACTTTATGCGCAATACCCGCCTGAAGCTGGATGCCATACTGGGCCTTCACCTCGACAAAAGCATTTATACCTTTAAGGAAAACAAATTGCTCATCAACCAGATGGGCTTAGAGTTTGACGGCAGCGTGGCATTGCTTGAAGCCGGGCAGGATATAAACATTACCTTTAAAACCCCTGAGTCGTCGTTTAAAAACTTTTTAGCACTGGTACCGGCAGCCTATAGCGGCAGCCTTGCGAATGTAAAAACGGAGGGTAATTTTACCATAAACGGTACGGTAAACGGATTAATGGACGAAACCCATATCCCTAAATTCAACATCGCGTTCCTGAGTAAGGATGCTTCATTCCAATATCCTGACCTGCCTAAGGGCATTAGTAACATTAACATTGATACCAAGATTGTTAATGAAACCGGCCTTATGAACGATACCTATGTAAACCTTGATAAGCTGGCGTTTAAAATAGACCAGGACGTGTTTGATGCCAGGGCAAAAATACAGGACCTTACCGGAAACCCACTGGTTGATGCCGCGCTTAAAGGCACCATTAACCTGGGCAACCTTACCAAAGCTTACCCGGTAAAGCTGGACTACCCACTGTCGGGCATACTTAAGGCAGATGTGGAAACCAAGTTTGACATGCTATCGGTAGAAAAAGGCGCTTACGAGAGAATAGACAACCGCGGCGCCATAAGCCTGAGCGGGTTTAACTACACGCCCGATGGTTTCAGCAAGCCTTTTGTGATAAGCGAGGCAAGCATTCAGTTTAACCCAAGCCGCGTGAGCCTGAACCGTTTTGATGCCAAAACCGGCAGCAGCGACCTTGCCGTTACGGGTACGCTTGACAATTTTTATGGTTTTATGTTTAAAGACCAGACCCTAAAAGGTAACTTTAACATGAAATCGAATAAAATTGTAGTGAATGATTTTATGACCACAGCCACTACCCCGGCAAAAACAACTGCCGCTACCGACGGCGATAAAAGAAAAGCCCCGGCAAAACCGGCAGCAGCGAGCGACGCGGTTAAAATTCCGGCGTTCCTGGACTGCACCATAAACGCTACCGCAAATACTGTGGTGTATGACAACCTCAACCTTACAAACATGACCGCTAAAATGATCATCAGGGATGAAACGGTTTCTATCCAAAATGCAAAAACCAATGTGTTTGATGGCGCTATCGGCTTTAACGGCGATGTTTCTACAAAAGGTGCCACCCCTACCTTTGACATGGACATGGCACTTAGCAACATTGATATCACAAAATCGTTTACACAACTGGACATGCTTAAAAACATAGCCCCTATTGCGCAGGTTGTTACCGGTAAGCTAAACACTACTATTAACGTGGCGGGTAACCTTGACGCTAAGGAAATGACACCGGATATGAAATCGCTAAAGGGCAGCCTGGGCGGCTCGCTTGCCAATGCAGTAATACATACTGAGCAGTCTAAAGTACTGTCTGCGCTGACCAGCAATGTAAAATTTCTTGACCCGAGCAAAATTAACCTCAACCAAAAGCTTAACCTTACATTTGATGACGGCAAGGTAAACATACAGCCGTTCGACATTAAATACCAGGATATAAACGCTAAGGTAAGTGGCCAGCATGGTTTTGACCAGGTTATGAACTATAATGTAGTGTTTGATGTTCCCGCTAAATACCTGGGAGAAACCGTTATTGCCAAAGCAGAGCAACTGCACGTAAACATTAGCAAGATTAACGTGCCGGTTACGGCACACATAACCGGGAACTTCCAGAACCCTAAAGTAACTACCGACCTTGCGGCAGCCAGTAAATCATTCGCAACACAGCTGGTACAGCAGGGTAAGGACATACTGATAACCAAGGCTAAGGAAAAGGCTTCCGAAAAAGGCAAGGAACTGCTTAACGGCCTGCTTGGCGGCAATAAAGGTGGTTCTACCACCACAACTACTGCCGACACGGCAAAAACCGCCACACCGAAAACCAGCGAAGAGGTAAAACAAAAAGCCGAAGACGCGGCCAAGGCCGGCGTTAAAAACGCGGTAAACAACCTGTTTAAGAAGAAAGACAAGAAGGAGGGGAATTAAGTCTTCAGGCGCAGTAGGCAGTAGCTTCACTCAGACCTGAACGGAACTACATTTGAATCCAAAATAGGATAAAAAGTAACCCCGGCAATATTATGTTGCCGGGGTTACTTTTAGAATTGAGTGAAGCTACTGCCTACTGCTACTGAATACCGAACACTACTTAATACTAACAGCACATCCCCCGCTCGTGGCAAGCTTTTGCTTTAGCTTTGTTTTGCTGGTAACCTTAACGGTTTTTATCGCGTAGCTTTGCGGGTTTTTGTCGTAGCTGGCATCTGTACCATCGGCATAAATGGTAGCTGTATAGGTTTTCCCTTTAGGGAGGAATTCAAACGTAAGTGTAGCTTCGCGGGCGTTTTCATCGGTAATAGCGCCTATAAACCATTCGTTTTTGCCTTTAGCCTTACGTGCTATGGTAATATAATCGCCCGGCTCGGCCTCCAGCACCCAACTTTGGTCCCAGTCAACAGCTACATCCTTTATAAACTGGAACGCATCCATGTGCTTGCGGTAAGTTTCCGGAAGGTCGGCGGCCATTTGCAGCGGGCTGTACATTGTTACATACAGTGCCAGCTGCTTAACCAGCGTTGTATGTACAAAGCTATTGTTGTCCGGGTTATATGCGTTTATCTGGGTTTGGAAGATGCCCGGCGTGTAATCCATAGGGCCACCCGTAAGGCGTGTAAATGGTAATATCGTAGTATGGTCTGGGTTATTACCGCCAAAGGATTCATATTCGGTACCGCGCGCCGCCTCGTTGCCTATAAGGTTAGGGTAGGTACGGGCAAGCCCGGTAGGGCGTATTGCCTCATGGGCATTTACCATAATTTTATACCCGGCTGCTTTTTTAATGGCATACAGGTAGTGGTTTACCATCCACTGGCCGTAGTGGTACTCACCCCTCGGGATGATGTCTCCCACGTAGCCACTCTTAACCGCATTGTAACCGTTATCTGCCATAAACTGGTAGGCTTTATCCATCCAGCGCTCGTAGTTACGCACTGAGCCAGACGTTTCATGGTGCATAATCATCTTCACCCCTTTGCTTTCAGCATAGCGGTGCAGTTCTTTTACATCAAAATCAGGGTATGGGGTAACAAAGTCAAACACAAAATCTTTCGATTTGCCGAACCAGTCTTCCCAGCCCTGGTTCCAGCCTTCTACCAGTACGGCATCAAGTCCGTTCTCTGCGGCAAAGTCAATATATTCTTTTACATGCGCAGTATTTGCCGCGTGCTTTCCGTTTGGCTTAGTTTTGCTGTAATCGGTCTCGCCCAGCTTTACGCTGGTAAGGTCGTTGAAGGCCCAGGTGCTTTTTCCGGTAATCATTTCCCACCACACGCCTACATATTTTACGGGCTTAATCCACGAGACGTCTTTGTACTGGGTAGGCTCGTTAAGGTTATATACCAGTCGGCTCATTAGTATATCGCCGGCCTTATCGCTCACGATAACCGTACGCCAGGGCGACTGGAACGGGCTCTGCATATAACCCTTATTCCCCACGGCATCGGGCGTAAGCCACGACTCTAAAATCATATTTTTATCGTCAAGGTTAAGGGACATGCACGAATAGTCAACTAACGCGGCTTCATGTATGTTAATGTACAAGCCATCCTCACTTTTCATCATCAGCGGGGTTTGCAGCCCGGTAGGCGAAAAAGTTTCCTGGCTGGCGTTAGGCGTTACCGCATCTTTCATTTTGGCACGCACCTCGCTAAGCTTGCTGGTTACGGTACTGTACTCCTGTGTATCATAGTCGCCCGGAAGCCAGAATGCCTTATGGTTACCCGCGAGGGCAAATTGTGTATGTTCTTCTTTTATGATGAAATAGCCCAGGTTAGCCTGCTCCGGAAATTCGTACCTGAAGCCCAGCCCATCATTAAACAGGCGGAAGCGTATGCGAATGTACCGGCCTTTCTGCGCTTTTTGCGAAAGCGTTACCAGTAGCTCATTATAATTGTTGCGGATGGTTTTCTCCTCGCCCCACACCGGCGTCCAGGTTTCATCAAATTTTGAAGTCTCGGTTTTATCTACCGTAAACCCATCGAGCATGGGTGCAACATCTTTAGTATCGATACCCAGTTTACTCGTTTTTATTACCGGCTTTTTCTTATAGGTAAGCGCGTACGTGGGTTCGCCTTTGGCAGAAAGCGAAAAGGTAAGCTGCAGGTTGCCGTCCGGCGAGTTAATTTGCTGGGCAGAAAGCACAGTACCGGCAAGCAACAGGCAGGCAAGGATTATTTTTTTCATGGACATAAGTTTGGTTATTAACGCAATAAATTTATCCAAATTAACTATACAAATTTACAAATTCGTTATTTGAGAGCTACTACAACCTTTGCGTGTTGAAAACTTATTGGTATTAAGGCCGGGTTTTTGAATTTTTAGAACTTCATAGGGGATTTCATATATGGGGCACAGCGCTTGCTTAACAATCAAAAACCGTTTACTTATCAGCCGCCGTACGTCTTAATAAGACAATATATGACAAAATAACAGGCAGTGCCAGCCGGTAAAGATTGGCTTTCTTTTTGATGTATATTAGCAAACAATAAAAAGAAGAATTATGTTTATAGGATATTATATATTAATCGGCATTATCGGCCTGATAAGCTTTGCAGTACAGTCAAGGCTTAAAAACAAGTTTGAAAAGTACTCTAAGGTACACCTGCGCAATGGTATGAGCGGCGCAGAAATAGCACAAAAAATGCTTAATGATAACGGTATTTATGATGTGCGTGTAATTTCTACCCCCGGCCAGCTGACCGACCATTACGACCCTACAAAGAAAACCGTAAACCTTAGCGAAGCGGTATACAACCAGCGCAATGCCGCCGCTGCCGCTGTAGCTGCCCACGAGGTAGGCCACGCCGTGCAGCACGCCACAGCCTACAGCATGCTTAAATTTCGTAGCGCTATGGTGCCGGTTACAAATATTGCATCACGCTTTGCACCCATGCTTATCATATTAGGCTTAGTATTAGGTGGCGCTGCAAAAATGGGTATGGGCTGGTATGTGGCCATAGGTGGCTTAGGCTTAATGGCCATCGCTACGCTGTTTAGCCTTATTACGCTTCCTGTGGAGTATGATGCCAGTAACCGTGCGCTTGCGTGGTTAAAAAATAAGAATATGGTAAGCCAGCAGGAATATGCCGGTGCAGAAGACTCGCTTAAATGGGCTGCCCGTACCTATGTGGTAGCTGCCATAGGCGCTATTGCAATGCTGCTGTATTATGCACTGCTTATTTTTGGCGGAGGCCGTTCAAGGGACTAATTATTTCTCCATATATTTAAGAGTTATAACAGCCATGCTTTAGTATGGCTGTTTGCATTTAGGCCCCATCCCATACCCTCTTCAAAAGAGAAGGGAGCAGGTTCACGGCTGGACTGACTACTCCGACTGAACACTGTTTACCGGAAGCTAAAGCTGTATCTGCCGTTCTATCTGTTGTTGTAATGATATAAACGTTTCTGTACGGCTAACACCGGATATAGGCTGTATGCGCTTGTTAAGCAGTTGCATAAGGTGCTCATTATCCCGGCAGATAACCTTTATAAGGATACTCCAGTTACCCGTAGTATAGTGGCATTCCAGCACTTCGGGTATTTTGCCCAGTTCTTTTACGGCTTCGGGGTTGCTGGCGGCTTTGTCAAGGTAAATGCCAATGAACGCCATAGTGCTGTAGCCCAAAACTTTTGAGTTTACTATAAATTTAGACCCTGCTATAACACCGGCCTGCTCCAGTTTGCGCAGCCGCTGGTGTATTGCCGCGCCCGATATTCCCACTTTATTGGCTATCTGTAATATGGGCTTTCGGGCATCCTCCATCAGGTCGCGGAGAATCTGTTTATCAATACCGTCTATTTCTATTTGCAACTGATTTATTTTCATAGCTTACAATATGTAAGGTAAAAATAAACATTCCGTTTAAATTAATATGGGCCAGGCCCTTTTTTTATGATAAAAGCCTCCTTTACATTTAAAACGTAGTTATCGCTTTATGTTACTGTTTGAAAAAGAATCCGTAGGGGAAGTGGCTTCCGCAAAGCGGTTTTGACAGGTTCGTTTTGATGGATAAGCCACGATAAATCGCATAGCAGGATTTACTAAAAAAATTGATGTATTTGACAGAAAAAATAAGCCAAAAACCATTAAAACACCATGCATGCATATAAAATATTTATTTTTCAGGGAATTTTTATAATTAATCAACAAAATGTATACGTAATTTTTGAAAAAATAATTATTATGAATGCATAATAAATTAATTGCTTTCATTGTCAAATCGATAATTTATTATAAATTTGATATAGAAATTACAATATTGACAACCTAACTTATTTTCAACCCATGAAAAAACTATTATCCTTAACAATGGCGGCTTTAGCAACCACTTCGGCTTTTGCGGGCGGCTACCGCGTGAGCCTGCAGGGGCAAAAGCAGCTTGCCATGGGGCATACCGGGGTAGCTGTGGTAAACAGCGCCGAAACGTTATTTTTTAACCCTGCGGGAGCCTCGTTCCTTAAAGACCGTTTTAACTTCTCGGCCGGTGGTAACGCCCTGTTTGCCCGTACAAAATTCCAGAATGAAACCTATAACTGGAAAGCGTCTACCGATAACTTCGGTACACCCTTTGAAGCCTATGCCTCATATAGGGCTACCGACTGGCTTACGGTGGGCCTTGCAGTATACACACCCTACGGAAGCGCCGTAGAATGGGAGCAGGACTGGGTAGGTGCTAACCTGGTTAATAATATCGACCTGCAGGCCGTATACATTCAGCCTACCGTATCGTTAAAGGTAAACGAATATTTTAGCGTAGGCGGTGGCCCTATATATGTAACCGGCAGCGTATCTCTAAATAAAAACCTTTCGCGCAGCCTTACTGATGAGCAGGGCAACCCAAGCGATGTATCTATCGAAGCTAAGGGCGTAACCGCCTGGGGCTATACCGCCGGGTTTATGTTTAACCTCGATAAGCACGTACGCCTGGGTGTAAACTACCGCTCTGAAATTACCATGGAAGCCCGCGATGGCGATGCTACCTTTAACGACCTGCCTGCTTTTGCGCAGCCGTCGTACCCTAACACCACCTTTAATGCCGACCTTCCGCTGCCTGCTGAGTTAACCGCGGGCCTGTCGGTAGAACTAACCGATAAGTGGCTGGTGGCTTTTGACTATAATCACGCCTACTGGAATGTCTATAAAACACTGATGGTTGATTTTGCTAACGGACTTGTTTCTAACAACCCGCGCAATTATAAAGATGCAAGCACCTACAGGGTGGGTACGCAGTTTAAGCCAAACGATAAATTTGCATTCCGTGCCGGATGGTATTTTGACGAAAGCCCTGTGCAGGATGGTTATTTTGCACCCGAAACCCCGCGTAACGACTCTATGGGCTTTACAGGGGGGCTTACTTACCAGGTTACCCCTAAGTTTGGTATAGATGCCAGCTTCCTGTACCTGCATTTTGACCAGACAAACAATTCTTATAACTATGCCGATGAAGACGGTACGCCTTACTCCTTTGGCGGTACCTATAAAAACGTGGTATTCTCTCCCGGTATTGGTGTAACCTATAGCTTTTAAATTGCCATGAAAAATAAAAAAATACTATTAATAGCGCTGGCTTCCGTAGGCTTTGCCGCCTGTGAGCCTGAATTTGAAAAAGAACTAACCAACGCCGACTACAATCCCGGCGAGGCCGACTTTACCACTTATGTAGCCATAGGCAACTCACTTACCGCCGGATATATGGACGGTACCGTAAGCCGTGTGGGGCAGCAGTACTCGTTTCCTAACCTGCTGGCGCAGCAGTTTGCCGTAGTGGGCGGCGGCGCGTTTACACAGCCATCTTATGAAGAAGATATAAACAACCTGGGCGGCATTATGGGTGTACCGGGTTTCAATACCCGGCTTATACTTAACCAGCGCACCGATATTCCCGGGGCATCACCGGGGCCTGAACCTATAGCAGGCACCTCTACCATAACGCTTACGCCGCAGGCCAAAGCGTTTAATAACATGGGGGTTCCGGGCGCAAAATCATTCCACCTGCTTGCCGCAGGGTATGGCAACGCGCAGGCATTGGCTTTAGGCCTGGCAAACCCTTATTTTGTGCGTATGGCTACCACTCCTAACGCTACAGTACTGGGCGACGCCATGTCGCTTAACCCTACCTTTTTTACGAACTGGATAGGCGCTAACGACGTACTCGCTTACGCCACATCGGGCGGTGCGGGTGTAAACCAGGCGGGCAACACTAACCCTGCTACTTACGGCATGAATGACCTTACCGACCCTAACGTGTTTGCAAGCGCATACAGCAATATAATCAACACACTTACCGCTGCCGGGGCAAAAGGTGTGGTAGCTACTATACCAAATGTAACCTCTATACCTTATTTTACAACGGTTCCATACAACCCAATCCCTATGGATGCGGCCACTGCAACGGCAGTAAATACAGGCTTTGCACAATATAATGGCGGGCTACAGCTTGCCAAGAACGCGGGGCTGATAACCGCCGACGAAGCCGCTGCAAGGACTGTGGCTTTCCATGAAGGCGCTGGTAATGCCGTAGTTATAACCGACGAAGGGTTAACTAACCTTTCAGGCCTGGGGCTTCCTTCATACAGGCAGGCAACCGCAAACGACCTTATTGTGCTTACCGCGTCATCATTCATAGGCACATCGGTGGGCGGCAACCCGCAGTTAATAAACGGCGTGAGCGTGCCGCTTGAAGACAAATGGGTACTGGTGCCTACCGAAATAGCAGCCATAAACACGGCTACCACGGCATTTAATACCACCATTACCAGTATTGCCGCTTCTAAAAACCTTGCCGTTGCCGATATGAACGCCATTTTAGGACAGCTGAGGGAAGGCCTGCAAACGGAAGACGGCCAGATATATACCGCTAATTACTTTAGCGCCAACAGGGTAAATACGGTAGTATTTTCGCTGGATGGCGTGCACCCTAATGCCCGCGGGTACGCACTGATAGCCAATGAAATACTTAAAGTAATAAACCGGCACTACCATGCTAAACTGCCGCTTATAGTACCCGGCTACTACCCCGGCGCTACAATACTGCCAACAAATAACTAACCCTAATTTATTTTATTTCTGTAAGAGCACCGGATTTTACCGGTGCTTTTTTTAATTTTATGTAAAAAACCCATCCTATGAAAACCCTCATCAATATTTTCTTCACTGCCGTGTTTGTAGTACTCCTCTCCTACCTTATGCCCGGCGTTTATGTAAACGGCTTTTTTTCGGCGCTAATGGTAGCCGTAGTGCTGGGCCTGCTTAATATTTTTATAAAACCGCTGCTCGTGTTGCTTACACTGCCGGTTACTATCTTTACGCTGGGGCTGTTCCTGCTGGTTATCAATGCTATTATTGTAATGCTGTGCGACGAGCTGATAGACGGTTTCCAGGTAGCAACCTTTTGGCAGGCGCTGCTGTTCAGCCTGGTCCTTTCGCTGTGCCAGTCGGTTGTAGGTAAGCTTTCTGAAGAAGATAAAAGATAGGTTTGGCAGTACATTAGAGCTTTAAATAAGCATTGGCGCACAATACTTTAATAAACTTGTGCATAATTTAAAAATAGCTTAATTTTGCGCCCACTATTTGAAATAAAACATTCATAAAAAATGAACATTAGAAAAGAGCAGGTAGATGCGCTTAATGCTGTAATAACAGTAGCTATTACCAAAGATGACTATAAGGCAAAAGTAGACAAAGTATTACAGGATTACAAAAAGAACGCGAGCATAAAGGGCTTCAGGAAAGGTACCGTACCTATGGGCCAGATACAAAAGCAGTATGGTAAGGCTGTTTTGCTTGAAGAGGTAAACAAACTGCTCCAATCTTCACTTAATGACTATCTTGCAAAAGAAAAACTTGACATACTGGGCAACCCACTTCCTAAGGTTAAAGAAGACTTTGACTGGAATGCCGAAGACTATACATTTGAATTTGAACTGGGCCTTGCACCGGAATTTACGGTAGACCTGGGCACCGCTAATAATGTTACAAAATACACTATCGTAGCTGACGACGCTATGCTTGACGAGCAGGTGCAGCGAATACAAAAACAGTATGGCAAGCTGATACCAAAAGATACGGTAGAGCAGGAGGACGACATTGTGGGTACATTTACCAATGAAGAAAAGGGCATTAACAACAGCACTACCATTACCCTTGATATCTTTAAAAACAAAGATGAGGCGGCTAAATTCATTGGAAAAAAAGTGGGCGATGTAGTAACCATTGCTACAAAAGGCCTTTTTGACGACGACCACAAGCTTATGGATTACCTTAAAGTAGGCCATGACGATGTGCACGGGCTTGACATTAAGGTAGACTTTACCATTGAGGAAATAAACACCCACGAGTTAGCCGAACTTAACCAGGAGTTTTTTGACAAAACGTTTGGCGAAGGCGCGGTAACTTCATTAGAAGAAGTAAAAGCCAAAATAAAAGAAGATGCCGAGCAGCAGTTTGCACAGCAGGCGGACCAGAAGTTCCTTAACGATGTTACGGAGTTCCTTATAAACAATACCAAATTTGACCTTCCGGAAGAGTTTCTTGTAAAGTGGATTCAATATTCAGGAAAAGAACCTATAAGCGCGGAAGAGGCGGTAGCGGAATACAAAAAATCTGAAAACGGCCTGCGCTACCAGCTTATTGAAAGTAAGGTAATTACAGGCAACAACCTGCAGGTTACTTTTGAAGACCTTAAAGCCTTTACCTCAGAACTTATTAAAAAACAGATGGCACAGTTTGGCCAGCTAAACCCTACCCAGGAAGACGTAGACGGCATTGTAATGCGCGTGCTTACTAACCAGGAAGAGGTAAAAAGGCTGAGCGAGCAGCTTATGAGCGAAAAAATGCTGAACCTGTATAAGGAAAAAGTAAACTTTGCTAACAAAGAAGTTACCTACCAAGACTTTATAAAGGAGATGTACGGAGAATAAATCTCACAAAAAATAAGTATCTTTGAACGTCGGCTTTTATGAGCCGGCGTTTTTATATTTAGATTGAATAATAAATCAAAGAAAGACAACAACTATGGACTTTGGTAAAGAATTTAAAAAATACGCCACCAAACACCACGGCGTGAATAATTTATATTATGATAAGCTGGCTACCCGCCTTACACCTACCGGCCTTACGCCATATATTATGGAAGAGCGCCAGATGAACGTTGCCCAGATAGACGTGTTCTCACGCCTTATGATGGACCGTATCATCTTTTTAGGCACGGGTATAGACGACCAGGTGGCAAACATCGTTCAGGCGCAGCTATTGTTCCTGGAGAGCGCCGATGCCAGCAAAGACATCCAGATTTACATCAACTCACCGGGCGGCAGCGTTTACGCAGGCCTTGGCATGTATGATACCATGCAGTATATTAAGCCGGATGTGGCTACAATATGTACCGGTATGGCGGCTTCTATGGGCGCGGTACTGCTTTGTGCCGGTGCAGCCGGAAAACGCAGCGCACTGCCACACAGCCGTGTAATGATCCACCAGCCATCGGGCGGCGCACAGGGTGTAGCTACTGATATGGAAATCAACCTGCGCGAAATGCTTAAGCTTAAAGAAGAGCTGTATGCAATTATCTCTAAGCACAGTGGGCAGGACTACGAAAAAGTACACAAAGACAGCGAGCGCGATTACTGGATGAAAGCGCCTGAAGCGAAAGAGTACGGCATGATCGACGAGGTATTAACAAGAGAATAAATTCAGTAATAATGAGTTATATGTAACAGGGCCGCCTTATAAGCGTCCCTGTTATGTTATAATAGATAAAAAATGGCAAAAGAGGTATTAGAATGTTCTTTTTGCGGCAGGAAAAAGCCGGAAACCAACCTGCTTATAGCGGGAATCAGCGCGCATATATGCGACCGCTGCATAGAGCAGGCGCATGGCATAGTGCTTGAAGAACTAAAACAAAGCGGCAACACGGCCATGGCCGGTGAGCTGGAGCTTAAAAAACCGAAAGAGATAAGGGCGTTCCTTGACCAGTATGTTATTGGCCAGGACCAGACTAAAAAAGTGCTTTCGGTGGCGGTATACAACCACTACAAAAGGCTGATGCAGCAAAAAAGCGATGACGACGTAGAGATAGAAAAAAGCAACATACTTATGGTGGGCCAAACCGGTACCGGCAAAACGCTTGTGGCAAAAACCATAGCGCGCATGCTTAATGTGCCGCTTACCATAGTAGATGCTACCGTGCTTACCGAAGCCGGCTATGTGGGCGAAGATGTAGAGAGCATCCTTACCCGCCTGCTGCAGGTGGCCGATTATGATGTTAAAAAAGCCGAGCGTGGTATCGTGTTTATTGATGAGATAGATAAAATTGCCCGCAAAAGCGACAACCCGTCCATCACCCGAGATGTGAGCGGCGAAGGCGTGCAGCAGGGATTGCTGAAACTGCTGGAAGGCA
The DNA here is from genome assembly GCF_046613695.1 of Flavobacterium sp. RHBU_24. Taxonomy (NCBI): domain Bacteria; kingdom Pseudomonadati; phylum Bacteroidota; class Flavobacteriia; order Flavobacteriales; family Flavobacteriaceae; genus Flavobacterium; species Flavobacterium sp. RHBU_24. Next base: position 124,938 of record NZ_JBKJHD010000012.1, read on the forward strand.
CCGTGGTAAACGTTCCGCCGAAAGGTGGCCGCAAGCACCCGGACCAGAAGTTTATCGAGGTAAATACCCAGAACATACTGTTTATTGCGGGCGGCGCTTTTGACGGCATAGAGCGTGTTATCTCTAAAAGGCTGAACCGCCAGGCGGTGGGCTACAGCACATCGCGCAATGCGGATAATATTGATAAAGACAACTTACTACAATATATCATCCCTAAGGATGTGAAGGATTTTGGGCTTATACCCGAAATCATTGGCCGCCTTCCGGTACTTACACATATGGATCCGCTGGACAGGGAAACGCTTCGTGCTATCCTTACCCAGCCTAAAAACGCCCTTGTAAAACAGTACCAGAAACTGTTTGAAATGGATGATGTGGCACTTACCGTAGAAGATGACGCCCTTGATTATATTGTAGAAAAAGCGCTGGAGTACAAGCTTGGCGCCCGTGGGCTGCGTTCGCTTTGCGAAGCCATCCTTACCGAGGCGATGTATGAATTGCCGGGCAGCGACGATAAAGAGCTGCACATAGATAAAGATTATGTAGAGCACCACCTGGGCAAAAATTTGCTTAAGAGGCTTAAAGCGGCTTCTTAGTCCAGTAGGCAGTGTTCATTAAAAGTATTCAGTGTTCAGTCACAGTAGGCAGTAGCTTCACTCAGGCGCTTTCCATTGCTTCGCCAGTCGGCAGGTGCCTCGTGCCCGAAGGCAGCGAAGCGAAGCTGAGGAATCTCTTTTGATTGGCGGGATTTCTCCCTATCGGTCGAAATGGAATACGCAAACTACATGAAAATTATGATACGAAGACCGCTGCGAGGCGGTCTTTTTTATACGGCTGTTAGTAACAAAAGATTGCCCCACTTCGCTGATGCGTTAGCAATCTCATAAAGAAAAATCCCGATAACACACCCCTACCCCTCTCGAGAGGGGAATAGCTTCACTCGTACCGATAACAAAAAAACCGCCTTACAGCGGTTTCGTTTATTTCAATAAAAACCCAAGCGTATACTCTAAAAACTCCGCCGGGTTCTCGGCATGTACCCAGTGGCCGGAGTTGGTTATATCTTTAATTTCATAATTCGGGAAGTGCGTGGCTATTAAAGCCAGATCCTGCTCCCGTATGTATTTCGACTTATCGCCACGTAAAAATAAGGTTGGCTTATTGTACACAATGCCTTCCGGCAGGGCATGGCCTATATTTTCTACCTGGGCGTTAAATACCGGCAGGTTAAACCTGAAACCCAGCTGGCCGGGCTCAACCCAGTACAGGCTTTTCATAAGGAACTGGCGTGTACCAAAATCCGGTATGTGCTGCGTCATTATCTCCTCAACGTCATTGCGAGAAGGTTTAGTAGTAAAGTCGACCGCGTTTAGCCCTGCCAGTATATCCTGGTGGTGCGGCGGGTAGTACTGCGGCCCTATGTCGGCTACCACAAGCTTGTCCAGCAACTCCGGGTGCAGCATGGCAAACAGCATCGCTGCTTTGCCGCCCATACTGTGGCCTATCATGTCTACTACGCCCAGGCTGTTGCCTCGTATGTAATCTACCAGATCCTGTACCATAGCCTCATAGGTAAACTCATCGCTATGGAAGCTCTTGCCGTGGTTGCGCATGTCTACCGCATGTACTTCATAGCCCTTTTCTACATATTTTAACCCGAGCGTTTTCCAGTTATCGCCCATCCCCATAAACCCGTGGATGATGATAAGCGGTTTGCCGCCCTCCCCTTCTATCCTGCTGTGTAACATCATGTTTATTTTAGTTTTTGAAGGTACATATTTACCACATTATCCAGCCCCAGGTACAGCGCCTCCGCTATCAACGCATGCCCTATAGATACTTCTAATAATCCGGGAATGTTCTCCTTAAAGAATTTTATATTATCAAGGCTTAGGTCGTGCCCGGCGTTAACGCCCAGCTTTAGCTGTTCACACAATATGGCGGCTTGCGTGTAGGGTTTAATTCCGTCATAATTACCCAGGCCGTACTGGTGGGCAAACGCTTCGGTATACAGCTCTATCCTTTCGGTGCCGGTTTCGGCAGCGCCTTCTATCATTTTTAAATCAGGGTCTACAAATATCGAGGTGCGTATGCCGTTGCTTTGAAACTCCTGTATTACTTCCTGCAAAAAGCCCTTATGCTTAATAGTATCCCATCCGGCGTTGCTGGTTATGGCATCATCGGCATCGGGCACCAGGGTTACCTGAGCGGGTTTTGTCTCTAACACCAGGTCAATAAACCTGCGTATCGGGTTGCCCTCAATATTATATTCGGTATACACCACAGGCACCAGGTCGCGCGCATCCTGGTAGCGGATGTGCCTTTCGTCCGGCCTTGGGTGTATGGTTACGCCCTGGGCGCCAAATTTCTGCACATCGGCGGCCACCTGTAAAAGATCAGGCACGTTGCCGCCCCGGGAATTGCGAAGCGTGGCAATTTTATTTATGTTTACACTTAGTTTAGCCATTTTTTATTGTAAAAAGTTAACAGAACCACAAAAATACAAAGTATATGGGCATGCTAAGCTAATTTTTGGTTATTTTGCATAATATTTACCTTGGCTTCATGAACGAAATTACTGACTTTTTAAATACCAATATAAAGGCACTGCGCACTACCGATTCGGTGGCAGACGCGCAGGACCTGTTTGCGGAATACCCCTTTTCGCACTTCCCCGTGCTTGAGGATGGTGTATATATAGGGTGCGCAGGCAGCGAAGATACCGAGCTTATGGATATTGAAAAAACCATGGGCGACATGCGGTACAGCTTTGAGCGCTTTTTTGTACGCGATACTACCATCTGGCTGGATGCGCTTGAGGTTTTTGCCAAGAACGAAACTAACCTTGTACCGGTTTTAAATGCCGACAACAAGTATATAGGGTACTACGAGATAACCGATATTATTAAGTTTTTTGACGAAACACCCTTCCTTAAAGAGCAGGGCGGCATACTGGTGGTAGAAAAAGGCGTTACCGATTATAGCATGAGCCAGGTAGCCCAGATTGTAGAAAGCAATAACGGCCGCCTGCTGGGCGCTTTTATATCGGAGGCCAATAATGAGCGTGTGCAGATAACCATAAAGATAAGCATGGGTGGCATGAGCGAAATTATACAAACTTTTCGCCGGTATAATTATGAGATTATTACCGAGCACCAGGAAGATGCCTACCTGAACACCCTTAAAGACCGCAGCGATTATTTAGACAAGTACCTTAATATATAGGTTATGAAAATAGCTGTTTATGGCCAGTATTATAAAGACGATACCCGCGAGATTATAGAAAAGTTGTTTCGTGTTTTTGAAGCGCACGAAACCGAAGTTATTTTTGAGCAGCGCTATTTTGAAGCGCTAAAGGCAAATGGGATTATTAAAAAAGCCTTTACGGTATTTTCTACCCATGATGAGCTGGACGACGTAAACATATTTATAAGCATAGGCGGCGATGGGACCATGCTGCGCGCGGCAACGTATGTGCGCAGTAAAGGCATACCCATAGTGGGGATAAATGCCGGGAGGCTGGGCTTCCTGGCCACGGTGCAGCAGGAGAATATAGAAACACAGCTGCCGCTTATTTTTACTAACGATTATAAAATATCGCCACGCACCCTGCTTACGCTGCAGTACGAAGGCGGTGATGAGCAGCTTGAGGGGCTTGACTTTGCACTTAACGAAATTACCGTAAGCCGAAGGGATACCACATCTATGATAACCATAGAAGTAAAACTAAACGGCGACCACCTTAACTCTTATTGGGCAGACGGGCTTATACTCAGCACACCCACCGGCTCTACAGGCTACTCGCTAAGCTGCGGCGGGCCGGTAATGATTCCCGGGGCAAACAGCCTGGTAATAACACCTATAGCGCCCCATAACCTTAATGCCCGCCCACTTGTAATACCCGATGATACTGAGATAACCATGCGCGTAAGCAGCCGCGAGGAGCAGCACCTGGTATCGCTCGATTCGCGTATTATACGGCTGGATGTAGAAACGGTGCTTACTGTTAAAAAAGCGCCTTTTAAAATAAACCTTATTGAGTTTGCCCAGGAAAAATTTCTTGATACGCTGCGTAAAAAGCTGCTTTGGGGTGAAGACAAGCGCAATTAAATAAGCATATTATTTACCGGCACATATACTACACGGCTACTTCTGCCGTTTTCAACACAGTATAAATTTGAATTTAGCAATAGAACTGCGGTAAAATGTCTAATTGTTAGGCTAATTACAAAATCTATATTGTTATATTTGCACCCAATTTTTGTTTGATGAAGCGCCTGCTGTATATAATAACATTACTGACTATAACCTTTTCGGCTACGGCCCAGATAAATGAGCTGGGGCTGTTTGTGGGTGGTGGCAACTATATAGGCGATGTAGGCCCCACCACATATATAGCGCCTAAAGACCTGGCCGTGGGCATACTCTATAAATGGAACCGCACGCCGCGCCACTCCTGGAGGGCTTCATTTACTTATGGCAAAGTATCATCTGATGATGCCGACGCCGACGCTTCGGGCAGGAAACAAAGGGGGTATTCCTTCGAAAATACGGTAAAAGAACTATCTTTAGGGCTTGAATTCAGTTTTTTTGAGTTTAACCTGCACGAAGAGCGTTTTAAATGGACACCTTATATATATACCGGCCTTAGCTATGCCTGGTATGATGAGCTGTACCGGGGAGACGACAATACTGGCGAAGACTATGATGGCGGAGGCGCACTGGCCATACCCATGACCGTAGGTGTAAAGGCACACATAGTGCGTGATTTTACCGTAGGCTTTGAGGTAGGCACACGCTACAGCTTTACAGATAACCTTGACGGGAGTAATCCTGACGGGAGCAAATACCCCGGGTTGCGATTTGGCAACCTTGAAAGTAATGACTGGTATGTATTTACCGGCTTTACGTTAACCTATACATTTGGCGATAAGCCATGCTATTGCCGTGATTAAAAAGATTTAAATGGATACTACCTTTACCCCTAATGCCGAAAACCTGCCACGCCACATAGCCATAATTATGGACGGCAACGGGCGCTGGGCAAAACAAAGAGGCATGCTCCGCGCTTTTGGGCACGAGAGCGGTGTAAAATCGGTACGGGAAACGGTAGAGGCCTGTGCGAAATTAAACATAGGCTACCTTACCCTCTATGCCTTTAGCACAGAGAACTGGAACCGGCCCCGGCTTGAGGTAGACGCGCTGATGAGCATATTGATGAACTCCCTAAAAAAGGAGCTGCCTACCATGCAAAAAAATAACATAAGGCTAAACACCATAGGCAATGCCGACATGCTGCCGGACCGCCCTAAAAAACAGCTTTATGACGTAATAGAACAAACAAAAACTAATACAGGCATGGTGCTTACCCTTGCCCTGAGCTACGGAAGCCGGGAAGAGTTAACCGCCGCCGTAAAAGAAATTTGCGAATTAATAAAAACCGGCCAACTTGATACCGCTGATATAAATGAAAACCTGATAGGGAGCCACCTATATACCCGAAACATGCCTGATGCCGACCTTGTAATACGCACCAGCGGCGAGCAGCGCATCAGCAACTTTTTGCTTTGGCAGGCAGCCTATGCAGAACTTTATTTTACTAATGTGCTATGGCCCGATTTTAGGGAAAAAGACCTGCACGAAGCATTAATCAGCTATCAAAAACGTGAACGAAGATTTGGAAAAACCAGTGAACAGCTTAAATAACACAAAAATGTTTTTTAGAGGCATTGCCCTTATAATTACTGTATTATTTTTATTACCCGCAACTGCCTTAGCGCAGGGCGAAGGCAGGCTCGAACCCGGCCATTATGTGCTGGGCGGCATTACGGTAACCGGTAAGCTTACATATAATGAGCAAACCGTAGTTACCTTTACAGGGCTTGAAAAAGGGCAGAGTATTAACGTACCCGGAGAGGAAATAAGCGTTGCCATAAAAAAGCTTTGGAAGTTAGGGCTTTTTAGCGATGTAAATTTTTTAGTGAATGACATCCGTAACGACTCTATTTTTCTGGACCTACAGATAAATGAGCTGCCTAAGCTTAGCGACGTGCGCTTTCAGGGTGTAAAAAAAGGTAAAGTAGAAGGGCTGCTTAAAGATACCGACCTTAAAAAGGGCAAGGTGGTTAATGAAAACCTTATTACCACCACAAAAAACTACATAGAAAACAAATACCGCAAAGACGGCTTTTTTAATACTAAAGTAGCTGTAAACATAATACCGGACAGTACCAATACGGTAAAGATGGTAGTAAATATTGATAAGGGTAAAAAAGTGCGCATCAGCAAGATAACCTTTACCGGCAATGAGCAGCTGTCAAACGCCAAGCTTAAAAAAGCCATGAAGGATACTAAGGAAAAAGCATTCCCTAACCCGCTGCGCCTGTTTAAGCCATCAAAGTATGTGGGCGATAAATATAAAGAAGACAAAGTTAAGCTTATAGATAAATATAAGGAAAAAGGCTACCGCGATGCCCGTATTATAAAAGACACTGTTATATACAATGCCAAAACAAACCGGGTAGCAATAGACATACAACTGGAAGAAGGCCGCAAGTACTACTTTGGCGATATGAAATTCCTTGGTAATACCATTTATACCAACCAGCAGCTGGGCCAGGTGCTGGGCATAAAAAAAGGCGATGTGTATAATGGCGTACTGCTACAGGAGCGTATTGCAAACCCTAAGCCGGATGCCGACGATATTACAAACCTGTACCAGAACAACGGCTACCTGTTCTCTGACGTAAACGCGGTAGAAACTAAAACCGCTAACGATACCATAGACTTTGAAATACGTATTAAAGAAGGCCCTATAGCTTACTTTAACCGTATTACCGTAGTAGGCAACGATAAAACTAACGATAAGGTTATTTACCGTGAACTTCGCACAAGGCCGGGCCAAAAATGGAATAAGGAAGATGTAATAGGCACCATACGCGAGCTGGGTGCACTGGGCTTCTTTGATGCGGAAACCATCCGCCCTGACGTTAAAAATGCCGACCCGGCATCGGGCACCGTAGATGTAGAGTGGCACGTTACCGAAAAAGGCTCAAGCCAGATAGAGCTGCAGGGCGGCTATGGCGGCGGCGGCTTTATAGGTACGCTGGGGCTTTCGTTTAACAACTTCTCGGCGCGCAATATGTTTAAAAAAGAGGCTTATACCCCATTACCTATGGGAGACGGCCAAAAGTTATCATTGCGCCTGCAGGGTAGTACGTATTTTCAAACCTACAGCCTTTCGTTTACAGAGCCTTGGCTGGGTGGCAAAAAACCTATACAGTTTTTCTCATCATTATCGCACAGTAAGCAGTTTTTATACAATTACAGCTCACGCGATGTAGACCGCAGCCGCAGTTTTACCATATCATCCGTTACGGCGGGTGTGTCTAAAAGGCTAAGCGACCCCGATTTTTATATGAGGCTTTCGCATTCGGGCACTTTCCAGTATTACAACCTAAGTAATTATAACACAGGATTGTTTACCTTTGGTAACGGTTCATCGCGCAATTTAGCCTACACCATAGAGCTAACGCGCGACAACAGGGGCCGTAACCCGGTGTACCCTATTTATGGTTCATTATTTAGTGCCAGTTTCAGGACAACGTTTCCTTACTCATTGGTTAACGGTGTAGATTATGCTAACCTGGGCAACCTTGAAGAGTATAAGGCGAAAGATACTGCAGGCAACTATATAGATGCTGATGGTAACCCTACAACCAACATAGCAGAGGGTGTAGAAGACCAGAGTAAAGTAGACCAGAAGAAGTTTAACTGGCTCGAATATTATAAAGTGAAGTTTAAAGGAGACTGGTACACTAAATTATACGGAACGCCCGAACATGCCCTTGTACTGCGCACGCTTACAGAGTTTGGTTTTATGGGCGCGTACAATAAAGACCGGGGCCTGGTGCCGTTTGAGCGTTTTTATGTGGGTGGAGACGGTATGGCAAACTACGCGCTTGATGGCCGTGAGGTAATACAACTGCGCGGTTACCCTAACCAGTCGCTTACCCCTACTGACCCGCTTACCGGCGTGCAGATAGGCGGTACCATATACAACAGGTTTACTATGGAACTGCGTTACCCTGTAACGCTTAAGCCACAAGCATCAATATTTGCCCTTACTTTTTTAGAGGCAGGTAACTCATGGGCTACGTGGAAAGATTATAACCCGTTCCAGATAAACCGCTCGGCAGGTTTTGGCCTCAGGGTATTCATGCCGGCATTCGGGTTACTGGGTATCGACTTCGGCTACGGGTTTGACCCTATCCAGAATGCAGATGGTACTTTTGGAGCAAAAGCAAACGGATGGGAAACCCATTTTATCATAGGACAGCAGTTCTAAAAAATTTGGCATGATATTTTCTAACATGTAAAATGTAAGAGCTTATGAAAAGATATTTAACAGTACTGATTACCGTATTAGCATCTCTAAGCGCAGCCGCCCAGGCTAAAGGTGTAAAGATTGCCTATATAGACATGGAGTACATACTGAGCAAAGCGCCGGATTTTGCCGAGGCTAAAAACCAGCTGGAGCAACGCGCCGCCAAATGGAAACAGGAGATGGACGTAAAGCGCAATGACATAAGCAAGCTTAAGGAAAGCCTGCAGGCCGAAAAAGCCCTGCTTACCAAAGAGCTGATAGATGAGCGCGAAGAAGAGATAGCATTTCTTGAAAAAGACCTGAGTGACTACCAGGAGAAGAAATTTGGCCCTAAAGGCGAACTTATTACCCAGAAAACGGTATTGGTAAAGCCCATACAGGACCAGGTTTTTACAATAGTGCAGGACCTTGCCGAAGCGCGCAAGTATGACTTTGTATTTGATAAGTCGTCTGACCTTACAATGATATTTTCGGCTAAAAAGCACGACATAAGCGACCTTATTGTTAAAAGGATGAGCCGCAGTGCCAAGCAGCAGAAGATGACCAGCAAAGAAGCTAAAAAGCTGGAAGAACAGGAAAAGCTGGATGAAGAAAACAGCGACCCTGATAAAATAGACAAACAAAAAGCGCTTGATGATAAAAAAGCGGCCAGGCAAAAACTGATAGACGACCGCAAAGCAGCCGCCGAGGCAAAAAGGCAGGCCGCTGTAGAAAAGCGCGAACAGCTGCTTAAGGACCGTGAGGCCGCCAGAGAGGCTAAAAAGAACGGCACTGCAACCCCGGCCAAACCGCAAGAAGATGCCGGTAGCGATGTAACCGGAGATGACGATGCACCGGCGCCGAGCACGAATAAAACAGCTGCCCCGCAAAGCGATACCCCTGAGGCAGGCACTAATACTGATGCCGCTGATAAAACTGCCGCCGCTAAGGCTGCCAGGGATGCCGCAGCCGCAGAGGCAAAAAGAATACGCCAGGAAAAGCTTGACGAGCGCAATAAAGCCATAGAGCAACGCAAAAAAGAAGCCCAGGAAAAGCGTGACGCGGCTAAAAAAGCAAGAGAGGAAAAACAAAACGGTACAGCCACACCTGCCGCCGCAGACCCTACAACCGGTGATGATGACCCTCCGGCAACAGGCGGCAATTAAATAAGAAACTAAAAACAAAAATTAATAATAAATACCTAAAATGATGAAACAATTGAAATCTTTGTTAATCGCTGCAATACTTTTCGTTGGCTTTAGCCAGGCGGCATCTGCCCAGGCAAAAGTTGCGCACATTAATGTAAGTGATTTAATGTCGGCTTCACCTGAAATGAAAGCTGCAAATGCCCTGCTTGAAAAAACAAGAAAAACGTATGACACTGAATATAATACAATGGTAGAAGAGTTCAGGAAAAAAGTGGCTTTATATGAAAAAGAGGCTTCTACCGTTACCGATGCTATAAACGAAACCCGCAGTAACGAGGTGCGTGACATGCAGGGCAGGATACAGGAGTACCAGCAAAATGCTTCTAAAGAGCTTCAGGAAAAACAAGAGGCTATTTACAAGCCGGTTCTTGATAAAGCTAAAGCCGCTATACAAAAAGTAGCTAAGGCAAAAGGGTACCAGTATATACTTGACTCTACAACCGGCAGTGGTGTACTTGTGGCAGACGGCCCGGACATTTTAGCAGATGTTAAAAAAGAGCTTGGCTTCTAAAAAGCAAAGTTTCCTTATCAATATAAAAACGGCTTTTATGAACTGCCCCCAAAAAGTTAGACACTATTTGGGGGTATTTTTATGGAAAGAAAAGTCAAATACAATTATGAGTTTAAGCTTCGTTGCGTTTATGAAGTATTAAAAAAGAGTCGGTCGGTCAAATCCGTAGCAACAGCAGAAGGTATGTCCTTATCACAACTTAAGCGCTGGATTAG
>NZ_JBKJHD010000013.1:0-107455 GCF_046613695.1 Flavobacterium sp. RHBU_24
GCACGAAGCAATCTATAAAAAATCTCAAAACATAAATAAATACAAACAGCTTCCGGGCTGTTTTTTTGTGGATAACTTGGGGATAAAACACAACAGGCAATCAGTTTTAAATTTTCGTAATTTTATACCTTGCAACAGCATTTTCAAATTACCACATTTTCAAATTTTCAAATTACAAAAATGAAGCAGTATTTAGACTTAGTGAAGCATGTAATGGAGCACGGCAACCAGAAAGGCGACCGCACCGGTACGGGCACAAAAAGTGTTTTTGGCTACCAGATGCGTTTTGACCTGAGCGAGGGCTTCCCATTGGTTACGACCAAAAAACTGCACCTTAAGTCGATTATATATGAACTGCTCTGGTTCCTTAAAGGCGAGACTAATATTGGCTTCCTCACGGAGAACGGCGTTAAGATTTGGGACGAGTGGGCCGATGAAAACGGTAACCTTGGCCCAGTATACGGCCACCAGTGGCGCAACTGGGACAGCCGGGAAATTGACCAGATTGCCGAACTTATCGACACGTTAAAAACCAACCCAAATAGCCGCCGTATGCTGGTGAGCGCCTGGAACCCAAGGGTATTGCCTGATACTTCAAAATCATTTGCCGAGAATGTGGCCGAGGGCAAAGTGGCGCTCCCACCCTGCCACGCGTTTTTCCAGTTTTATGTAAGCCCCCCAACCCCCGAAGGGGGAGCCGCGAAGCTATCGTGCCAATTATACCAAAGGAGTGCGGATATCTTTTTAGGAGTTCCGTTTAATATTGCTTCGTATGCGTTATTGACATTAATGATTGCGCACGTTTGCGGTTTTGAGCCGGGTGATTTTATTCACACCTTTGGCGACGCGCACATTTACAATAACCATTTTGAGCAACTGGAGCTACAGCTTACCCGCGCGCCTCGCCCGCTGCCTAAAATGACGCTGAACCCTGAGGTAAAAAACATTTTCGATTTTACCTTTGAAGATTTTACGCTTACCGAATACGACCCGCACCCGCACATAAAGGGGGCTGTGGCGGTTTAAATTGCAACATTAACCTTCCTCTAACTAAGATTGTAAATTAAATTTAGTTTTTTTACTATCTTTATTCATAAAATAGAGATAATGGAAAAACCACAGCATGAATTATACGAATATGCCCGAAAACGCATCAAACAAAAAAAGCGGGTGTACTTCCACTTTATACTATTTTTTGTAAGCAGCATTTTCTTTTACATCATCAATAAGCTGCTTGAAGTAGACCCGCAGGACGACTGGTACCTATGGGCCATAACCGCTTGGGCGTTTGTATTTGTACTGCATTTTATAAAGGTATTTGTTACGGAAAGCTTTATAAACAAAACCTGGGAACGCGAGCAGATAGAAAAACTGGTAGCCCGCCAGGAACGCCGCATTGGCGAACTTGAAAAGAAGTTCGAAAAAGAAAACCCCACCTCTACCCCTATATAATGACCGTTACCCTGATAGCCGCCGCGGCCGAAAACAATGCCCTGGGCAAAGACAACCGGATGATTTGGCGCCTGCCGGATGATTTTAAGCGCTTTAAGCAGCTTACTACCGGACACCACATTATTATGGGCCGCAAGACCCTGGAGAGTATGGATGGCCCACTGCCCAACCGCACTAATGTTGTAATTACCCGCCAGGCGGATTACACCCATGAGGGCTGCATTATTGTAAACAGCCTCGACGAAGCCCTCGCTGCCTCTCCTCGAGATGAGGAAGTCTACATCATAGGCGGTGGCGAAATTTACAAGCAAAGCATTGCCAGAGCCGACAAGATTGAACTCACCCGCGTGCTTGGAATCAGCCCCGAAGCAGACGCGTATTTCCCTGATATTGACACCGACGAATGGACGCTTACCGAGAGTGTTTTTCACGGGAAAGACGAGAAGCATGGATATGAGTTTGTATTTGAGACGTGGGTGAAAACGACATAACAATACTGAACTATGGGATTGGGCTTTACTCTTTTTTTTATTGTCATTTTAGTTCCCTTAGTCATCATATTATTTGTCTTGTGGCTTATAAAACCTAAAAAAATATTTCTCAAAAGTATCGTCTGGATATTTGTTAGCCTTTTTAGCTTAATAGTACTCTCCAGTATTTTAAGAACACTTACGAGTAAAAAAATATTATCCAAAGACGATTATTATGGCGTATATGTTATTGATAGGGAAATAATCCACGGAAAACAAGCCGACTGGCAATACAATCATTTCAGGTTTGAAATAAAGGATAACGATTCCATTTATTTTTATTTAACCGATAAAAACAGGATACAGCAAACATATAAAGGAACGATATCGACCGTTAAACCCCATAATTCTGAAAGGTTAGTAGTCCATATGCCGCAACCCACACACCATGTATTGACAAGTAACCCTACAATATACCGAAGCGTATGGGGCTTTACACTCGTATTTGATTCGCCAAAATTTGGCAATATGTTTTTTACAAAGGAAAGTTGGGAAGGTGAATAAAAATTGAATTTTTCCGTTATCTTAGTAACACCAACCATATTGTTATGAAAACGTTAGCCTGCCTTTTATTGTTCCTCACTACACTTAGCTCCTGCGACAAAAACGCATCCCTGATTTCGGAAGAAGTAATTGATACTGAAATCTCAAATGAAGAAAAACCCACATCAGTAAATATAACACCCGACCCCAATGCGAAACAGTTAGTAGGTGATAAAACCATTTATGAGTTCATCAACAGCATTATTGCTTCAGATACTTCCTATTTTAATCATTGTAATACAATTATAGGGCGTGAATACCTGCCTCCGTTTATGTATGAACGTGATTCACTTCAAATTGTACAAGCCGACAGCATATTTACTAAAGCAGATGCGGATTTTATATTTAAGCAGGCACGTTACAGCACGACCTTTAAATTAAATGAACGAAACTTAGCGGAAGCCCGAACCGTGGTACTTCCGGAATTTGAAGAAGCACTTGGAGAAAAAAGGCATAAGTTTTGGGAGAGACTGCTTGATGAATGTGAACCCTATTGCCTTGTATCTATGCCGTTGTTTTCGGCGGATTTTAAAACAGCTATGATACGTTTATCGTACAGTTGCGGTGCCTTATGTGGCACAGGTGGTCTGTACATTTACAGGAAAACGGAGGGCAAATGGGAGTTAATTGCCACTTGGAATGAATGGGTTAGTTAATGAAGCCTCCCTTCAATATTTGAAAACCAACTTTAGATTATGAAACTAATATGCATAGTACTCCTTTTGATTCCCGCATTGGTTGCAGGGCAGGATTTTGAAAAAATCAGGGACAGCCTGAAATCAGAATACGAATACATTGGCCGGCTGATAAACGGTGTTGCAGAAGCCCGTAGTAAAAAATCACAATATACGCTACTGGACAAAGCGGGCAGGCAATTATTTACCCCTAAGTATGATTATATAAATATAACGGCATATGGGTGGCTGGAAGCCGGGCTCAGGCATGGAAAAAGCATGAAGAGAGGCTATATAAATAAAGATGGTTCTGTGCGAATACCCCTGAGCTATGATTTTGTTTTCATGCCGTCTGCAGCAGAAATATTTGCTGCACTTAAAGGTAATAAAGGTGTGCTCGATACGCTGGGAAATATAGTGGTTCCGTTAGAATATAACAATGTGCTTGATGCAGCGAAGGGATATTATTTTGCTGAAAAATCGGACTTGAGCGCCCTCTTTCATAAATCTGAAAAGCTCTCCGATTTTATTTTTACCGATGCTAAGCGTTTTGAGAACGGGCTAAGCGCTGTACAATTGCAGGATGGCAGAACCACTATTATAGATACTACCGGAAGCAGATTGTTCCCTCCGATAAAGGCCCATGAAATTATATCTGTTGAAAAAGAGTATGCGATTATAATTAATAACAAGCGCCTATATGGAACAATTGGCCTTGACGGCACCACCAAAATAGCCTGTAAGTACCAGTACATTGAGCCAATGGGCACCGACCTTATTATAACTTCCGGCGGCTTAAAGGGACTGGTAACTAACGATGGGCAGGAGCTCATACCCTCCCGGTTTTCAATGATTGCCAGTGCAGGAAATAATTTTATAGTACATGACTCGCAGGGAGAAAGCCTTGTTAGCCGGAGCAATGTTTCTGTAATACCTGGTAGATATGACAATCTGTTTTGGTACAGGAACAGGTTTGTGATTGCAGAACTCTCAGAAAAGAACGCCGTGTATGATGAAACAGGGAAATTACTGCTCCCTTTTGAATATTCATTTTGCGAGTTGTGGCTTGATGTCGCGTTTTGCAATAAAGGCAATAACTGTTACTTTCTGAAACTGAACAACCCTAAGCGGCCCCTTGAAATAGAAAATGCCGAAAATTTTAAACCCTCAAGAAATTATCTGTACAGGCAAAATAATACCGCAATTTTTAGTAATAAGGGCAGCTATGGAATACTTTCTGTAAATGCTGAAGTTCTGGTGGCTCCTGTATATGAAGATTTAGAGTATATTGATGGTTCTGACGAATACATAGCTAAGCAAAACGGCAAGTATGGTATAATTAACACCCGGGGTGAAGTAAAACAACCCTTGATTTATGATAGTGCCCACTGGGTAAAAGAAGTTATAGTATTAAGAAAAGGAAATAAAAGCATACGATATTCGTATCATGTTAATGCCTCAACTGCTGATTTTAGAACCCCTTAAAAACCATGAACTGCATATTACAGGCATATTATAATTTCATTAGCAAAACAATTTTTATCTTTGCACCCTAAATCGCTGTAATGTCGCAACAAATAACGCCCTATAAAGATTCCGGACTCGGGAAAAAAGAACAGGTAGCCCGGATGTTTGATAACATAAGCGGTAATTATGATGGGCTTAACCGCGTAATATCGTTTGGTATCGACATAAAGTGGCGCAAAAAGGTGCTGGCAATGGTTTCGGCAAAAAACCCGAAAACCATACTGGACATTGCCACCGGCACTGGCGACCTGGCCATACTGATGGCGCAAACCAATGCACCCCAAATTATAGGGGCCGACATTAGCGAAGGCATGATGGAGGTGGGCCGAAAAAAGGTAGCCGAAAAAGGCCTTGAAAGCCGCGTTACCCTGCAATATGGCGACAGCGAAAACCTGCCCTTTGAAGATAATTATTTCGACGCCATTACCGTAGCCTTCGGCATCCGTAACTTTGAAACGCTGGAAAAAGGCCTTGCCGAAATACTGCGCGTATTAAAACCGGGCGGTATATTTGTGATTTTAGAAACATCGGTACCTACAAAATTCCCGTTTAAGCAGGGCTATAATTTCCATACAAAAGTACTGTTGCCGCTTATAGGCAGGCTGTTTAGCAAAGAGGGCAGCGCTTACACTTACCTGGGCGAATCGGCGGCTGTTTTCCCTTTTGGCGAAGCGCTAAACAATATTTTGCGAAAAATCGGGTTTATAGACGTTAAGGCAATGCCCCAAACCATGGGCGTGGCTACCATTTATTCGGCTTCAAAACAATAAGATGAAGAATTTTTTTCTGTATATACTCCTGTTTTCGGGGCTTTGCGGCCATGCACAGTTTGGCACCCAGATATTTAGCAAAGACCCTATAATAAACATGGAGAACTTTGATAAGCAGCGCACGCACTGGGGTTATTTTTTGGGCTTTAACAGCTACGGCTTTAAAATTGACTACAAGACTACCCCACAGGTAGACATTATAGAACAAAGTACTACGGGCTTTAACGTGGGCCTTGTGGGCAACCTGCGTATTTTTGAGCACCTCGACCTGCGTTTTGAGCCGGGCCTGTACTACACCCAGCGCAACCTTATTTATACCGACCCTGCACTTATAAACAGCTGGGATAAGCTGCGCGAAGTAAAGTCTACCTACATCCACTTTCCGTTGCTGCTAAAATTTAGTGCCACACGCACGGGCAATATTAAGCCTTACCTGGTGGGCGGCCTTTCGCGCACACTGAATTTTGATGCCAATGAAAGGGTCAAGGATGATAACATAACAGGAGACCGCTTCCGTATGAAAACCTGGACGAATAACTGGGAAATAGGAGCCGGTATTGATATTTACTTTGAATACTTTAAGTTTTCGCCCTCTATACGTGGGGTATTTGGCCTGGGTGATGAGCTGGTGCGCGATAACGACCCTAACAGCCCTTACACCGGCAACATTGAGAGCCTTAGAACCAGGGCAGTATTAGTGAATTTTACGTTTCATTAAACCCAAACCATTGCTGACCGGGTGCTGCAAACTTGTGTAGAACCTTAGCCCCTCCTGAACTCGCTTAATATGATGGCAGCCGCGGTAGCCACATTAAGGCTTTCTGTTTTTTGCAGGTTTCCAAAGCGAGGTATGCTCAGCCGCTGCGTGCAGCGTACCCCTACCCCACCCGATATGCCGTTTGCTTCATTGCCTAAAACTATAATACCATCTGCGGGCAGGTTTTCTTTATAGATATTGGCACCGTCCATAAACGTACCAAATACAGGCTGGCCGCTGCTTTCAAGATATTCCTCCAAATTTGTATATACCACATTTACCCGGCTTATGCTGCCCATGGTGGCCTGCACTACCTTAGGGTTGTATACATCTACACATTCGTGCGAACACACCAGGGTACCGATACCAAACCAGTCGCACAGCCTTATAATCGTACCCAGGTTACCCGGGTCGCGCACGTCGTCAAGCGCTACAATGAGCCCGTTTTGTGGTATGGGCTTTTCATCAGGTATTTCAAAAAGCGCCAGGCAGTGCTGCGGGGTAGTAAGTGCGCTTATTTTTTTTAGTTCGGCTTCCGTCACTGCTGTTATCATATTGTCAGGAATACCGTTAAAGTAGCCGGGTTCACTATAAAGATGTGACAGCGTAACGTTAGAATCCAGCAATTCCTGTACTACTTTTATTCCTTCAGCAAAAAACATTTTATGCTGCTTCCTGTATTTTTTTTGCTGTAAGCCCGTTATTATTTTTATTTGGTTTTTACTAAGCATAAAAAATGTATTTTTGATTTAAGTTTCGGCAGTACGATTTTGAAGAATATAAGCACAAAAATAACATTATTTACCCTATTTTTATTCATCCTTGCTTCATGCGACCTTACAAAAAGGGTACCTGAAGACAAGAAGTTGTTAGAGCGCAATGAAATTACGGTAAACGGTGAAAAAAAAGACGACGACCAGCACTTCGCCCAGCTGTACCAGCAGGAGAATACTAATATAGGCGGCTTTCACCTCAGGCTGCACCTTTATAACCTGGCCACCCCTAATCCGGACTCATCATACCATGCCTGGCTTGACCGCAAACCGGGCCGCCATGAGCTTTATACAAAATTGCTCAGCGAAAAGCAGGTAAACCGCCTGGGTAAAAGCTTTGTAGTATCGGGCATTAGCAATTTTCTTAAAAAAACCGGGGAGCCACCTGTAATATCAGACCTTACACGTATAAAAAAATCGCGAAACAGGCTGTATGCCTATTATTATAAACAGGGTTTTTTTAATGCCCGCTCAAGCTATACTATAGATACACTTCCTGATAAAAGAGTAGTGGTAAAGTACAACCTGTTAACCGGGGAGCCCTATATATTAGACTCACTGTACACTTATATTGAAACGCCGGCACTTGACAGCCTTTATAAAGAAAGCAAAGACCGCAGCCTGCTAAAAAAAGGGCAACAGTATAATGAAGCCGACTTTATTGCCGAGCGCGAACGCATTTACACCTACTTTAGGAACAGGGGCGCCTATACATTTTCGCAAACCAATATAAACTATACGTTAGATACCGTTAACACAGGACACAAGGCCAATGTAGACCTGGTTATAGACAACGAAACCATAAACCGGGGCGACAGCACCATTACACGGCCTTTCAGGCTATACAAAGTAAGCAAGGTAGAAGTTTTTGTAAATGATGCAAACGACGAAACCGGTGTGATAGACAGTACTAATTACCATGGGTTTAAAATATTTAGTACCGGGAAGCTGCGCTACAGGGCTAAGGCCCTTACCGATGCTATTTTTATAACGCCCGGCAGCACCTATGCCGACCTGAACCGTACCCGCACCTCGCGCTACCTTACTAACCTGCGCATGTTTTATTATCCCGGAATAGCCTTTGCCGAAGACCCTGCAGATACTACCGGCACATCGCTTATTGCAACAATACGATTAAACCAGCGTAAAAAATTCCGGTTTAACCTTGCGGCCGATTTTAACCATAACAGCATACAGGATTTTGGCGTGCAGGGAAGCGTGGGTGTAACCATACGTAATGTTTTCAGGGGAGCCGAAACGCTCGACCTTACCACCCGGGGCAACATAGGCTCATCACGCGATCCGGCCGTATTAAGCCGCGACAATGCATTTTTTAATATATTAGAGTATGGCGCCGATGCCAAGTTAACCATACCGCGAATTTGGTTCCCTGTTAATACTAATAAGGTTATCCTTAAAGAGATGCTGCCCAGCACCATTGCCAGCCTGGGCGTAAGCCGCCAGAAAAACATAGGGCTTGATAAAGAAAGCGTAACCGGGATTATAAGCTATACCTGGACCCCCAAGCGTAACCATACCGGAAAGTTTGACCTGCTAAACCTGCAGTACATACGCAATTTAAATCCGCAGAATTATTTTTATGTATATACATCGTCCTACAACAGGCTTAATGATATAGCAAAGCAATATCCCGGCATAAGCCAGGGCTACTTTACAGGAACCGGGGAAGACAGGAAGCTTGACCGCGATAGCGGAATGGTAGATGCTTTTATACTAGATGCGAGGAACAATAATACAGGCGCTGCACTATCAGAAGCTGACCTGCAGGAAATAAACCGCCTGGGCGAACGTAAAGAAAGGCTTACTGAAAATAACCTGATTTCATCCAGCGCCTATACCTTTACCACTACTACCCGGCAAAACATTAACGACCTTGAGTTTTTCCTGTTTAAAACAAAGCTTGAAAGCGCCGGGGGTGTGCTGAGCCTGCTGGGGCCGCTAATGAACGAAAACAAAGGTGTGCCCACAGGGTCGCGCACTTTTTTTGATGTACAGTATGCCCAGTATGTAAAAGGGGAGGTAGATTTTATAAAACATTTTGACCTTGGCCGCAAAAGGGCCCTGGCCATGAGGGCGTTCTTTGGCCTTGCCGTACCTTATGGCAACTCTACTTCCATACCTTTTACACGCAGTTATTTTGCGGGGGGTAGTAATGATAACCGTGCGTGGCAAAGCTACAGCCTGGGGCCGGGAAGCAGCGGCAGCATAAACGACTTTAACGAGGCTAACCTTAAATTAGCCTACAGCGCAGAGCTCAGGTACAACATATTCGGGCAGCTGTATGGCGCCGTTTTTGGCGATGTGGGCAACATCTGGAACGTGTTTGATGAAGAAACAGACAAGGCCTATACCTTTAACGGGTTTAACTCGCTACGCGACCTGGCTTTTGGCACAGGTACCGGTTTTAGGTACGATTTTAACTTTTTTGTGTTCCGCCTCGACTTTGGCTTTAAAACCTACGACCCCGGCCGTGCCGAGGGAGACCGCTGGTTTAAAGGCTACAATTTGAGCAAGACTGTTTTAAATGTCGGAATTAATTACCCTTTCTAAATTTAAAAATATTAAATTTGTAAATTAATTTTAAAAACCCAATAACTGATGGCCCACAACATTAAACCCGGAGTAGCTACCGGAGACCAGGTACAGGAAATTTTTAAATATGCCAAAGAAAAAGGCTTTGCGCTTCCTGCAGTAAACGTAATAGGTTCTGACACTATAAACGGTGTACTTGAAACCGCAGCTAAGCTAAAATCTCCTGTAATAATCCAGTTCTCTAACGGCGGCGCTTCTTTTAATGCCGGTAAAGGCCTGAGCAATGACGGCCAGAAAGCTTCGATACTGGGAGCAATAGCCGGAGCCAAACATATACATACCCTTGCTGAGGCATACGGCGCCACAGTAATTTTACATACAGACCACTGCGCCAAGAACCTTTTACCATGGGTAGACGGCCTGCTTGATGCCAGTGAAAAACATTTTGAAGAAACAGGTAAGCCGCTTTTTAGCTCTCACATGCTTGACCTTAGCGAGGAGCCGCTGCACGAAAACATAGAGATATGTGTGGAGTACCTTAAAAGGATGAGCAAACTGGGCATGACACTTGAAATAGAGCTTGGCATTACCGGTGGCGAAGAAGACGGTGTAGACAACAGCGATGTAGACAGCTCTAAACTGTATACCCAGCCGGAAGAAGTAGCTGAAGTATATGAGGCACTAAGCGCAGTGTCAGACAAGTTTACAATAGCGGCAGCCTTTGGCAACGTGCACGGTGTATATAAGCCTGGTAACGTAAAGCTTACGCCAAAAATCCTTAAAAATTCCCAGGAGTATGTACAGGAAAAGTTCAACACAGAAGCTAACCCTATCGATTTTGTATTCCACGGAGGCTCTGGCTCTACGCTTGAGGAGATAAGGGAAGCGATTTCTTACGGTGTTATTAAAATGAATATTGATACCGACCTTCAGTTTGCCTTTACCGAAGGCATCCGTGATTATATGGTGGGTAAAGTAGACTACCTTAAAACACAGATAGGCAGCCCGGATGGACCTGAGTCGCCAAATAAAAAACATTATGACCCGCGCAAATGGCTTCGCGAAGGCGAAGTTACATTCATAAAAAGGCTTGAGCAGGCATTTGCCGACCTCAATAATGTAAATACACTTTAGTTATTTGTTGTTGGTTGTTAGTTTTTAGTTGCTGGTAAGCCCAACAACCAATAACTAACAACCAACAACCATTTTCAATAAAAATAAGATTATGGCTTGGTTTAAAAGAACGGAAAAAGGGATAACCACACCTACCGAAAGCAAAAGGGACGTACCCAAGGGCCTTTGGTATAAATCGCCCACCGGAAAGATTGTAGATGCCGATGAGCTTGCCAGGAACTATTATGTAAGCCCCGAAGATGGCTACCATGTAAGGATAGGAAGCAAAGAATACTTCCAGATACTGTTTGACGACAATGAGTTTACCGAACTTGACAAAAACATTGAAAGTAAAGACAGCCTTAAGTTTGTAGATACTAAAAAATATAACGACCGCCTTAAGGAGGCTATGGATAAAACCGGTCTTAAAGACGCGGTGCGTACCGCAGTAGGCAAAAGCAAAGGCAAAGACCTTGTTATAGCCTGTATGGACTTTTCATTTATAGGTGGCTCAATGGGCGGCGTGGTAGGCGAAAAGATAGCCCGCGCCATAGACTATGCCATAAAGCACAGGTTGCCTTTTTTAATGATCTCAAAATCGGGCGGGGCACGAATGATGGAAGCGGCGGCATCGCTAATGCAACTGGCCAAGACCAGCGCTAAGCTGGCACAGCTTGCCGAAGCCGGCCTGCCGTATATATCATTATCTACTGACCCTACAACGGGGGGTGTAACGGCATCGTATGCCATGCTGGGCGATGTAAACATTGCCGAACCGGGAGCCCTGATAGGCTTTGCAGGCCCGCGTGTAGTAAAAGACACTACCGGCAAGGACCTGCCGGAAGGTTTCCAGACTTCGGAGTTTTTACTTGAGCACGGCTTCCTTGATTTTATTACACCAAGGAAAGAACTTAAGGATAAGATAAATTTATACCTTGACCTGATACAAAACCAGCCATTACGATAAGTAAAAGTTATTTAATATACACATAACCCGGATTTAACAGTCCGGGTTTTTTTATGCTCTGGGAGTTTATTATACATCAATATCTATTAAAATTTTTGTAATAAAAACTCCCTACAAACGGGGTATTTGTTAAACATATGTTATAAATAAAGTAAAATTTAAATGAAAATGTTACATAATTTTAAGTAATTACAGAGATTTATCTATATAAAATAAATAAAACACAACAAATTAGCTATTTTTAAGCATTAGAATGTATTAATTAGTAAATTTTTTAAGGAAATACAAATGTTAAATATTTTGCATTTGATATATTAATCATAATTAACAGGGGTAGTTATCGAAATATTTAAATCTTACCGCATTCCCTACAACGGTTTCGTAAAATATTTAATAATTAATTAATGTTATCTAAATTATAAGCATCATTATTATACTTTTAACTACACTGTTTTTAAAATCTATATAGTAATGAAAGAAAATTACCTGTTGCTCCTGAAAAATTTTCGCAATTTTTCGCGATTAATTTCAGGGCAAAACCACCCTCCTACAGGGTATCTAAATCATCTGAAAGCAGACCCTGCTTTTTTAACTGTCCCCTATCAGCAGCGCAACAAAAGCATGCTGAATGTATTTACTGTCCTTTTCTTTGGATTACTCTTTACTGTTAACACCACGATGGCACAGTGTACTGTAGCTCCTATAGTTGTGGGAGGCAGTGACTTAACGGCTACATCTGCTGTCGCACAGTGGAGTAGTGTTGCAGGTGTTACAAATGGCACGTACACTATTGATGTAGCAACCGACACCGGCTTTACAAACATCATTACTACTGCATCTTCTGTAAATACTACACGTTACCAAGTAACCGGCCTTACAGAGAACACTACCTATTACTTTAGAGTTAAAGTAGATAACACTACTTGCGGCGATTACAGCACCACCGGTTCGTTTGTGCCTAAAAAAGGGACTTATACACCTTTAGCGACCATTGGTTATACTGCAGACGTAATAGCAAATGGCACCGGGGCTCCTTCACTATCATCTGGTGCAGGTGTAGATGCCGGGAACTTTGTGTACTATGCAATGGACTATAAACTTAACGCTGGCAGCAACTTGCCGGGAACAAACTCGGGCCTTCCTATAAACCGTACTATTACTACAGCCACTTCAGGGCTGACCTTTTTTACACAGGATTATACAGGCACTAACAGCTTAAGAATGCCTGGCAATGGCTCAACAGGCACCATAACTTTAGCGTATCCGCAAAGGTTCAGCACTATATACGCTGTGGTTACATCGGGTAGCGGCGCAGCATCGCTTCTTCCCACCCTAAACTTTGCAGATGGCAGCACCTATTCTGCATCTGCAACTACACTTATAGACTGGAGCGGAAATGGTACTGCCGCCGTTCCGGCAGCTACGAATGCTAATGTACTAAACCGCATAGACCGCACTTCTGCTACAGCTACCGCACCTACAGGTACTGCTAATTTTAAGTTGTTTTACTTTACAATTACGGTACCGGTCGCCCATCAGGGTAAACTGCTTAGTTCTATTACCTTTACTAAAAATGGCGCAAGCGGTGCAGTAGCACAAATTTTTGGATTATCAGGACGAACGCTTGATAACTGCCCGGTAATGACATCGGTTAGTTCTAATAGTGTCACTTCAGCTTCATTTACCGCAAACTGGGTACTGGGTGCACTGCCAAACGACGGCGTTACCCCTACCTATACCCTTGAAGTTGCTACAGACAACGCGTATAACAATCCTGTATCAGGTTCTCCTTTTACAGGTTTAACCGGCTCTACGTATAACGTTACTGGGCTATCGCCTTTTACTGCTTACTACTTTAGGGTAAAAGCTGATGGCCAAGCATGCAGTTCAGCCTATGTAACAGGCACTGTTACTACACCTTATGCGCCATGTGCCGCACCTACAGTACCGGGTACAATAACCCTCACACCAGCATCCACCGCTGTTGCGGGTACTATAACGCCATCAGATGGCACAGGTTACCTGGTTATCAGGAGCACATCAGCCACACTAAGCGCAGGCCCTGTTAACAATACTACGTATACCACTAGCAGCACAATAGGCGGGGGCAATGTAGTAGCCGTAGGTACGGGCACTACCTTTAACAATACCGGACTAACAGCAAACAGTACTTACTACTATTTTGTATATGCTTATAATACGGGCGCTACCTGTGTGGGGCCGGTATATAGCACCACATCATCTACAGCCAGTACAACAACATGTATCGCCGCACCACTTATTGTGGGTGCAAGTAACGTAAAAAACAGTTCGGCTAACCTTAACTGGACAAAATCTGCCGGTGTAGGCACTAACCCCGCAATAACATATACGTTAGAAGTATATACCGATGCCGGGCTAACAACACCGTTTACAGGTTCGCCTTTTACCCTTACTACAGCACGCCAAACCATAACAGGACTTACGGCTAACGCCACCTATTATTGGAGGGTTAAGGCTGACCAGGCAGGCCAGTGTGCCTCAGACTGGGCTACCTCTAACTTTAAGGCCGAGAACACCTACACCCCAATTGACGTAAACGGCTATACGACAGACGTGATAGCAAATGGTACCGGTATTGCTAACCTTAGCACCACAGGCGCTATAGATGCGGTAAGCAACGCTTATATGTCGCGCGACTACAAAGCAACCGCCAGCAGTAACGCGGCTACCTTTGGGCTGCCGGTAAACAGGAACCTTACAGGCTCAATAAGCGGATTAAAATTCTTCCTGGAAGATTATGCACAAAACAACTCTATCCGTATCGCGGCGCAAAACGAAAGCGCCACGATATACCTTACAGTGCCCCTAAAGCTTACCGATATGTATATCGCGGTAACAGGAGGCAGTGGCACAGCTACTGTAACGGCTACCATTAATTTTGAAGACGGAAGCACTCAGGCAACGCCAAACCTTACTTTTCAGGACTGGTACCAAACCAATGCAGCGACACCAAACCTTGCAACAAACCTGGGACGTGTAAACAGGGAAAATTCAATAGGAAATCCTGAATCAGGAAATTCAAAAATTTTCCAGGTTACCATTCCTATCGCTGCTGCAAATCAGGAAAAGAAAATTACAGGTGTTACTTTCACTAAAACATCTGGAGGAGCCACCGAACCTGTAGCAAACATATTTGCCATATCAGGAAAGGTTATTGGCGACTGCCCTACCATGGCAAGTGCCAATACGTCTAATATCACCTCCACTTCCGCTACTGTAAATGCAGTACTGGCTACTGCCGGCGAAGGCCTTACAACGGCAAACGTGTGGTATAAAGTTGAAGTATTTACCAACAGCAACTTTACAGGCGCCATAGTGGGTTCCCCGTTTACAACCGCCACCGGTGTAGCTTCTCAAAACCTGACGGGTTTATCGCCCTTTACCACGTACTACTATAGGGTAACAGCGGTAAACGCAGCTTGTGAATCTCCTGCAGTTACCGGAAGCTTTACAACACTGATGACAGAATGCCCTACCCCCGATGCCCCGGCGTTTGCAATAACAGCTACAGGCTCAACTTCGGTTTCGGGTACAATTACCGCCCCTGCTACTGCTCCTACAGGCTATCTTGTAATACGCAGTACGTCGGTTACGCTAAGTGCTGCCCCGGCTAACGCTACAGCCTATACCACGGGCGCAACTGTAGGCGGCGGCAAAGTAGTTTATGTAGGTACATCAACAGCACTTAACGATACGACAGCGGCGTCTAACACGCTATATTACTACTTTGTATATGCTTACAATACCGGCGCAAGTTGTGCAGGGCCTATTTATAGTACTACTGGTGCTACAGCAAATACTACAACATGTATAGGCCAGGCACTTGTAGTGGGAGCAAGTAATATAAAAAACAGCTCCGCTACGCTTAACTGGACATCAGTTTCAGGTGGTGGTGCCACTACGGTAACTTATACACTCGATGTGTATACTGATGCTGCATACACTACACTATTTGCATCATACCCCGGCCTTACCGCTGCAAAACAAGCAATTGAAGGCCTTACTGCAAATGCTTTTTATTACTATAAAGTACAGGCGGTAGCCGCAGGTGCATGTGCCGCTACGCCAAGTACAGGTTCATTCCAGGCTACTAACGGCTTTACACCTATAGACGTTACCACAGGTGGTTATAACCAAGACGTAATTGCTAACGGTCCGGGCGCAGCCCAGTCTTCGACAACTGCGCCGGTAGATGCTGTAGGAGCCAATAACGCTTATGTAGCGCTTAATTATGTAGATGGTAATGGCAATGCCACACCGGTAGGCCTTCCTGTTAACCGTTTCCTTGCGAGCACAACAACATCAGGTCTTAACTTTATAGTACCTGATTATAGTGGTAACAACAGTTTAAGGCTTCCTGCTCAAAATGATACAGGTACACTTACTTTTGAAACTCCTGTAAAACTTACAGACTTATACATTGCTACTACAGGTGGTAGTGGCCCACTTACAGCTTCGGCTGAAATTATCTTTAGTGATGGCGGTACATCTCAAATCACTACAGGTATTGCTATACCAGACTGGGTTGTAGGTACAGGTTCAATAATCGTAAACAACCTCGGAAGGGCTAATATGTCTAACACTACCGGGGCCGTTGAACAACTTGCAACAAAAATATTCCAGGTAGCCATATCTGTAAATGTTGCTAACCAAACGCGCAAAGTATCGGCCGTTAAGTTTACTAAAACTTCTACAGGCGCTACTGAGCCGGTGCTAAACATTTTTGCCATTTCAGGTAAAATAATTGGCGACTGCCCTACTATGGGCTCTACAGTAGTAAACACGGTTAACGCAACAGGCGCTAATATAGGCTGGGTACTTTCTGCCGAAGGAGAGGGTGGTACACCTACATATACTGTAGAAGTATATACTGATGCTGCCTTTACTGCAGCGGCAATAGCCCCTGTAACAGCGCTAACGGGAACTGCATATACTATTACAGGCCTTAATGCTTCAACCACATATTATTACAGGGTTAAAGCTGCAAACGCAGCGTGTGAATCGGGTTACGTAACAGGCTCTTTTATAACATCTCAAATACCTGCTACCTTAAACTTAGCCGAAGGTTTTGAAGGCACAAATAACTGGACGTTTGTCAACGATTCACAAACCAATAAATGGTTTGTAGGCACTGCTACTAGTAACGGAGGTACTAAATCGCTTTATATCTCTGATAATGCTGCCGGTACAACCTACAACTACAATCTTGATGTATTAAATGTTGTTCAGGCATACAGGGATATTGCTGTACCTGCGGGTACCGGCAATGTTGAATTCTCTTTTGACTGGAAAGGATATGGAGAAAGCACTTATGATTACCTAAGGGTATGGTTAGTGCCTGCCTCTTACACACCGGTTGCGGGCACACAAATTACTGCGGGAACGGACCGTATACAAATCGGCGGGAACTTTAACCAGCAGTCTGTTTATAATACTTATGCAAATACTACTTTAAACCTTAGTTCTTTTGCAGGCCAGACCATGCGCCTTGT
Source organism: Flavobacterium sp. RHBU_24 (assembly GCF_046613695.1). Classification (NCBI taxonomy): domain Bacteria; kingdom Pseudomonadati; phylum Bacteroidota; class Flavobacteriia; order Flavobacteriales; family Flavobacteriaceae; genus Flavobacterium; species Flavobacterium sp. RHBU_24. Next base: position 17,194 of record NZ_JBKJHD010000013.1, read on the forward strand.
ATTTGAATGGAGAAATGATGGAAGCCTAGGCACACAACCGCCGGCGTCCGTTGATAATGTTTCAATAGTAGTACCTACTTGCCCTGCGCCTACTAATGTAGTAGCAACAAGTGGTTTTACAGCAGCTGTGGTAACCTGGACAGGCACTGCCGCAGGTAACTATGACTATTACTATAGCACTACCAATACGGCCCCTACAGAGGCAACAGCCGGTACTGCGGTACCTAACGGAAACACTACAGTAACTATTACAACACCGGCAAACGTAACTTATTATGTTTGGGTTCGTGCACATTGCAGCGATACAGACAAGAGTTCATGGGTAAGCGGTGGAAGCTTTAGCACAGGAGCATACTGTACTCCTACTTATTATAACGGTTGTGATACCAGTCACAGAATTACACAGGTTACTGTTCCGCAGCTTTCATTTAGCGATGCGTTTGCTTCCGGCTCATGTGGTACAAACACAAACCGTACCGCTACCCAGTTTGCGGTTACCGCAGGCCAAACCTATACTTTTAATATTTCCACTATTGGTTGGATAGGTGTGGGGGTTGCCGCTGACTTTAATGCTGATGGTACGTTTGCATCTTCAAATGAGACACTTGCGCTACCTGATTATATTGCGAGTGACGCTGCCACTTATACTGTTGCAATTACTATACCTGCTAATATAGGTACAGGGCTTTACAGGCTTAGGATATGGAACAGGCTGGCTAACTCAAGCGACGGAGTACCTGTTAACTCACCATGCGGAACCTATGGAGCAGCTGGCGTAAACGGTTACGGAACATGGGCTGATTATACCCTAAGCGTTACCGGCCAATGCTTTAACTGGACAGGAACGGCAGATACATCGTGGACAAATACCGCAAACTGGTGTAACGGCATACTGCCTACCGCTGCCGATGATGTAACCATTTCTGCCAGCAGCCATAACCCTGTTATCAGTTCAGGTGTGGCTTATGCCAATAACCTTACTGTAAACGAGGGTGCCATACTTACTGTAAACAGTGGTGCTACGCTAAGGGTAGAAAATGCCATAACCAGCGGCACTACACCTAACATAATTGTACAAAACAACGGCGCAATAGTACAGGGTGCTGCTGCTACCACAAATGAGAATTTTGGTAAAATAGAGTTCCATAAGTTTACTAACCCGCTTTACAGGTTAGACTATACCCTGTGGTCTGCACCAACGTCGGGCCAAACGCTTCGTACGTTCTCTATGGGTACCTCTAACAACCGTTTTTATATATATGACTATGCCTTCAACGGCACCGCATACGTACAAGGCTACTGGCCGGTAGATCCGCTTACTACCTATTTTACTGAACTAGCGGCGGGCACAAGCTACCTTATCCGTATGCCAAACACCATTACATCAGATGTAACAGGTGTTGATGAAAACGGAAACCCGTCTACCACCACCCCTGCGGAATATGTTGCGGGAGACGGCAACTATATTTTTGACGGTACCTTTACCGGTAAGCCAAATAACGGCAGCTATTACCCTGCTACGGTAGACGGTGGCGACGGCTTTACCGCCGTGGGTAACCCTTACCCGTCGCCTATAAGCCTTGAGGCCTTCTTAACAGCCAACAACGGCAACCTGGTTACCGATACCGGTTTATGGTTCTGGAGGAAAAAGAATGCTTCAGAGACTTCGTACCTTACCCTTAACCTTAGTGGCTTGGTAACCCCGCCAAGCAATACCAATGGCAACGGAGACTTAGACGCGGAGCTTGGAGCTTACTTTACAGGAAGCAGTAATGATTGGATTATAGCGCCGGGCCAGGGCTTTATCGTAAAAGCACAGCCTTCGGCTACCACAATAAGCTTTACCAACAGCATGCGCCGTGCCACACCGGGTGCGCAGGCCTTCTTCCGTACGGCTGCCGGCACGGCATCACGCTACTGGCTGAACATGGTTGCCCAGAACGGCAACGGTACCCAGGCGCTTGTAGCCTACAGCGAAAACGGCACCATGGGTATAGATTACGGTTATGACAGTAAGGTATTTAACACGGCTGAACTTGCGCTGTACTCCCTTGCAGCAGAGAACAGGCTTGCCATACAGGCAAGGCCGGGGTTTGAGGTAAGCGATGTGGTGCCTATGGGCTTTACCGCGCCTGCGGCAGGGCAGTACACCATCAGCATCGACCATATGGACGGGCTGTTTGCCCAGGGGCAAACCATTTACCTGAAAGACCTTCAGGAAGGGGTGCTGCGCAACCTGAGCGAATATGACTATACCTTTACCACCGAGGCAGGCAACTTTGAAGGCCGCTTTGAGGTACACTACCAGGCATCGGCCCTTGGCACCACGCCAATACTTGATGCAAACAGTGTAGTTGTGTTTAAGCAGGGCGAGGCTATAAGCATCAACACCGGCACAGCCCTTATGGGTGGCGTAAAAGTATTTGACGTGCGCGGAAGGCAACTGTACACCCAGGAGGGCATAAACGCTACCGAAACGGTTACAGGCAACCTAAACGTACAGCAGCAGGTACTTATAGTAGAAATCACCACCGACAAGGGTGTGGTTTCTAAACGCATCGTGTTCTAACGGCTGCATAAAATAATAAAATCCCAAAATTTATAGCCCCCATGCCTCACGGCGTGGGGGCTTTTTGGATACCATATCTTCAATAATATTCAGGTTTATATCACACAAAACTTTCAGGCACTATTTTGTCCTGCTCAGATAAATACCTGTAAAAGTATACGCCTAATTCGCTATATTTATAAATAAAAATACACATGAAAAAGCTGTTATACCTTTTGTTGCTCCTGCCCGTATTATCAACGGCACAGCAGGATTTTTCTAAAGTTGACACCTGGCTCGACGATAACGCCCGGGATATAGGCGGGCGCGTGGTACTTGTAGTATATAAAGGCACTAAAACTGTATACTCCTACAGCGTAAACCACATGAGCCGCAGGCAAAAAACGGGCACTAAAGTTATTGCCCGCCGCAGAGGAACCGATGCTAACCTCGATGATTTTACCCCGTCTACCCGCCAGCCCATAGCCAGCTGCAGCAAATGGCTGAGCGCCGCGCTGGTAATGACGTTTGTAGACGAAGGCACTTTAAAACTTACCGATACCGTAGGCACTTACCTCCCTATACTCTCTAAAAACGGCAAGGGAAACATTACCATAAGCCAGTGCCTGTCGCATACTACGGGCATCAAAACGCCTGACCTTAAAGAGGGCCTTAAGGAAATGAAAACCTACAACAGTATGGACGATGCCATAGCCGCAATTGCCGCACTGCCCATGGAAGGCAAGCCGGGCACGGTATTCCATTACGGTAACGCGGGGCTGCAGATTGCCGGGGCAGTACTGGAAAAGATAAGCGGTAAAAGTTTTGAAGAACTGTTTGCCGAGCGGATAGCAAAACCGCTAAACATGAAGGATACCGACTTTGGCAAAGGTAAAGTCCCCTTACCTGCCGGTGGCGCGTTTAGTACCGCCGAAGACTATCTTAACTTTACCGCCATGATATTACGGAGGGGAATGTTTGAGGGCAGGCGTATTCTCAGCGAAAAAAGCGTGGCCGAAATGCAGGTAAACCGTATAACGCCGGATGTAACAATAGCCCACTCACCCGCTGAAGCGCCCGGCACGGGTTATGGCTATGGCCAATGGATTTTTACCGATGCCGGCGGCCAGCCCAATGGTACGGTGAGCAGCCCGGGGCTGTTTGGCAGTTTCCCATGGGTGGAGAACAGCAAGGGGTATAGCGCGGTTTTATTCGCAGTAAACCTGAAGCACAAAGGCCGCCAGGAAAAATATGCAGAGTTAAAAAAGCTGGTGGATGAGGCGCTGGAGTAGTTAGCCAAGTAAGCCGCAAATATTCAATTTAAAATGCTTAGTAATCCTATAAGTTTAATACAAACCGTTTTTAATCAGTATCTCTTTGATATTTAAAAAGTCAAATGTACTGGGGAGTCCATACGATTTAGTTTTTAAATCAAAATAATAAACTCTTTTTAATTCATAGTGTTTATTACTCATATCCATATAAGTCCCATAAAAATAAAAAAATACTTTGTCCGCATCTTCCCTAATAGGTATTTCATAAATATTAGATTCCATTATACTATCAAAAGCAAAATCATTTCCACTAAGCATAACAAAAGCATCTTTTTTAAATCTAATCAAATTATTAGCGCCTTCGAGTATATACAAATTTAATAAAGTATTTTTTGCAGGTGATATAGTGTTCTTCATCCTAAACTTAAAATAGCTGATAGTATTTGTTTTATTAATAGAATCTAACTTTATTCCATCATCAGCTAAATCTATATATGGAGCTAAATGTTGCCTTAGAGTATCGCTTTTGGCTATTTTAATTATTTCCTCCTTTGTTTTGTCATATTTAAGACCATACTTAGCTAAAGCTTCAGCAGTCTCTCTCTGGTTAGCTCCTAATCTATCTATGTATTCCATCCCCGCCTGTTTAATTGCTTTTGCATGCTCATTATCTCGAATTTTTAATTGTTTTTTAAGTGCAGCGTCGTTAGAATTAGATTCACTGTCGGTTATAATAAATATGGCAATAGTACATAACAGGGCAAAAAAGCTAGATACAACTATTGTATAGCCTCTCCAAGTTAGTATTTTATAATACGGTCTTCTACGTCTATCTGATAAAGTGCCTGTCAAAGGCATAATTATGGCTATCAACTGAAAAACACCTATTAATATGGTTAAAATTACGGTCCACTTCATATGTAGATATTTGAATACTAAAATTACCTAAATATGAATCATTCAGAATATAATTCTATGAACAAGCATAAAAAGTTATGCACAGAAAGCCTTACTAATTTAAGGCATGCAGCAGCAGAACTCAAAGAGTTTTACAAGATCGCCGCGGTCGTTCCTCCGTCGCGATGACGGCGCGTAAAGACGTCACTACACATTAAATACGAGTGAAGCTCCAAACTACAAACCCTAAACATCACCAACAAATTACATCCCCGTCCGTATCGCCTCTACCGGGTCGAGCCTGGCGGCGGAGATAGCCGGGAGTATACCCGAAATAAGCCCGATTACTATAGAAAGTGACGTCCCCAGCATAATATTGCCAAAGCCCAGGATAAACTCAAAGTCGAGCAGCTTTGTAGCCAGGGCTGCTATGCCCCACACCATGAGGATACCTATGGCACCCCCAAATAACGAAAGGATAACAGCTTCAAACAAAAACTGCATTAGGATAAAGCGGCTCTTAGCACCTAGCGACTTCTGAATGCCGATGATACTGGTACGTTCCTTAACCGATACAAACATGATGTTTGCAATACCAAAGCCCCCCACAAGGATAGAGAACCCCGCGATAATCCAGCCTACCGCCTTCATCATGCCTATAATCTGGTCTATCAGGTCGGTAAACCCGGAGAGGATGTCAATCATAAAGTTAGTGTCCTGCCCCGCCTTTATGCCGCGGTAGTTGCGCAGCTTCTGGGTAATCTCGGCCTTAGCCTCTTCAGGGTCGGCTCCGGGCTGCGGCTTTATCAGTATAATAGGCGTCATAAAATCATTGTTGTCGCCATACATTTTACGCAGGGCGTTTACCGGTATAAAAACCGAGGTATCGTTGCTGGGGCCAAAGCTGCTTGCCCCCTGCTTTTCGAGCACGCCTATTACGGTAAAGCGCTTGCCATACATTTTTACTTTTTTCTCCAGGGCATTGGCATCGCCAAAGAGCGTTTGCGCCACATCATACCCCAGCACCACCACATCGGTACCGGAGTTGGACTCCGACTCGTTATAAAAACGCCCCTGGGCCAGCTTAAGCGCCTGTATGTCCAGAAACTCATACGACACCGGCACCACATTAAGCCCCGTAGCCGATTTGTCGTCGTAGCGCATGGTTTCGCTTTTGGTAAACAACTGGAACGCCATGTGCTGGGCCGTCACCACATTGTCTTTAAGGTACTGGTATTCGTCAAAAGTAACGTTAGGGAAGTTATCCATCTTCCAGCGCGGTATATCCACAGGCGCAAAGCTAAAACGCTTCAGGTACATGGTGTTTTTGTCTACCGTACTCATATCGGCCTTAATTTTATGTTCGAGCGAGTCTACCGCCGCAAGTACCGCGATGATAGAAAAAATGCCTATGGTTACGCCCAGTAGCGACAAAAAGGTGCGCAGCTTATTATTGGTAAGGGCATTCATGGCAAAGAAAAAGCTTTCTTTAAGTAAACGCAGGTATAGCAGCATGGCAATAATGAATTGGTATGCGTAAAATTCAGCATTTTTTTACAACCATGAAAACCATAGCGCTATTATTTTCAGGATAATTAAAAAATTAGCACTTATGTATGTTGAATGTTCCCCGCACAAATATTACTTTTGCACCCTGAATAAACACGCAACTAAACGGACAACAAATGAATACCCTGAAACCAATAACATCTGCCCTTATATCGGTATTTGATAAAGACGGCCTTGAGCCCATAGTAATTGCATTGCATGCTAACGGCGTTACCCTTTACAGTACGGGCGGCACCGAAGATTTTATCAAAAGCCTGGGCATACCCGTGGTGGCCGTAGAAGATGTAACCTCCTACCCTTCAATACTTGGCGGCAGGGTAAAAACCCTTCACCCTAAAGTTTTTGGCGGCATACTAAACCGCCAGGACCACGAAGGCGATGTGGCGCAGATGCAGGAATATAACATACCGCAGATTGACCTGGTTATTGTAGACCTGTACCCGTTTGAAAAAACAGTGGCATCGGGCGCTACAGAAGCCGATATTATTGAGAAGATCGACATAGGCGGCATATCGCTGATACGCGCGGCGGCCAAAAACTTTAAAGATACGGTTATTGTGGCCTCGGTTAACGACTACAGCAATTTCCTTCATGCCTATACTGCTAATAATGGTGGAACTACCCTGGAGGAGCGCAGGATTTTTGCAACCCGCGCCTTCCATGTATCGTCTAACTACGACACGGCCATCTTTAATTATTTTAATACCGACGATACTTATTATAAAGCGAGTGTTGAAGGCGGCGAAATATTACGCTATGGCGAAAACCCGCACCAAAAGGGTTATTTCTTTGGCGGGCTTAGCGAAATGTTTACCAAGCTACACGGCAAAGAACTGTCTTACAACAACCTGCTGGATGTTGACGCCGCTGTAAACCTTATTGCCGAGTTTAAAGATGATAAGCCCACGTTTGCCATACTAAAACACAATAATGCCTGTGGACTTGCCACGCGCGACACCGTAGCACAGGCCTACCTGGATGCCCTTGCCGCCGACCCTACTTCGGCCTTTGGTGGCGTGCTAATTGCCAATAAAAAAATTGACAAGGCAGCGGCCGACGAAATTAACAAGCTGTTTTGCGAAGTGGTAATCGCGCCGGCGTATGATGACGACGCGGCGGCCATACTACAGGAAAAAAAGAACAGGATTATACTGATACAAAACGATGTTACCCTGCCCGAAAAACAGGTGCGTACCTGCCTTAACGGACTATTGGTTCAGGACAAGGATAACATTACCGACAATAAAGAACACCTGAAAACCGTTACGGTAACATCACCCACGGCGCAGGAAGTTGACGACCTGCTGTTTGCTTCAAAAATTTGTAAGCATACCAAATCAAACACTATAGTTTTTGCAAAGAACGGCCAGCTTATAGCCTCTGGCACCGGGCAAACCAGCCGTGTAGATGCGCTTATCCACGCGGTAGAAAAAGCGCATTCGTTTGGGTTTGACCTTAACGGCGCGGTTATGGCAAGCGACGCGTTCTTTCCGTTCCCGGATTGTGTGGAACTGGCAAAAAACGCCGGTATTACGGCCGTAATACAACCCGGCGGATCGATAAAAGACGAACTGAGCATCAACTATTGCAATGAAAACGGAGTGAGCATGGTATTTACCGGCACACGTCATTTTAAACATTAATTTGATTACTTTTACAGGACTAAACAAACTAATATATATAAATACCTAAACCCTAATTTTGTATGGGATTTTTTGATTTCATGACCGAGGATATCGCTATCGACCTTGGTACCGCAAATACCCTCATCATCCATAATGATAAAGTAGTTATAGACAGCCCCTCTATTGTGGCACGCGACCGCGTATCCGGCAAAATAATAGCTGTGGGTAAGGAGGCGAGTATGATGCAGGGTAAAACCCATGAAAACATAAAGACCATACGCCCGCTTAAAGACGGGGTTATTGCCGACTTTGATGCCTCTGAAAAAATGCTTACCATGTTTATAAAAAGCATACCGGCATTAAAAAAGAAACTGTTTGCCCCTGCCCTGCGCCTGGTTATCTGTATACCATCAGGTATTACAGAGGTAGAGATGCGCGCGGTAAAAGAATCGGCAGAGCGTGTAAACGGCAAAGAGGTATACCTTATACACGAGCCCATGGCAGCGGCCATAGGTATAGGAATTGACATTATGCAGCCTAAAGGTAACATGATTGTAGACATAGGCGGTGGTACTACCGAGATTGCCGTTATAGCGCTGGGCGGTATCGTGTGCGATAAATCGGTTAAAATTGCCGGCGACGTGTTTACCAATGACATAATATACTACATGCGCACCCAGCACAACCTTTTTGTAGGTGAGGGTACTGCAGAGAAAATAAAAATATCTATAGGTGCGGCGCTCGAAGACCTTGAAACCCCGCCAGATGATATGAGCGTACAGGGGCGCGACCTGCTTACCGGAAAGCCTAAACAGGTAGAGGTAAGCTACCGGGAAATTGCCAAAGCGCTTGATAAGTCGATACAGCGTATAGAAGACGCGGTAATGGAAACCCTGAGCCAGACCCCGCCGGAGCTTGCAGCCGATATATACAACACCGGTATTTACCTGGCAGGAGGCGGTAGTATGCTAAGGGGTCTTGACAAAAGGATTTCGCAAAAAACCGACCTGCCCGTATACATTGCCGAAGACCCGCTAAGGGCCGTAGTAAGAGGCACGGGAATGGCGCTAAAAAACATACCAAAATACAGGAGCATCCTTATAAAATAAAGAATAGCAAATGCAGCAAATAATAACCTTTTTATTTAAAAACAGTATTAACTTACTGTTTTTGCTGCTTTTAGGCATTTCGTTAACGTTTACCATACAAAGCCACTCCTACCACCGCAGCCTTTCGGTTTCGAGTGCAAACGCGGTTACCGGCTATGTATATGAGCAGCAAAACGCGGTAGAGCAATACTTTGGCCTGCGTGAGCAGAATAACAGGCTTTCTGCCGAAAATGCACGCCTGAAGAATATACTGTACAATACGCAGGACACGGCCAACAAACCACCAATGATATTGCCGGAAAACGTACCCGGAAATTATAAGGTAGTAGAGGCAATGGTAATTTCTAACTCCTACCGCAGCCAGGAAAACTATATTACCATAAACGCCGGTACCGAGGATGGCGTGGTTAAAGACATGGGCGTGGTAAGCAGCGCAGGCGTAATAGGCTATGTAGAAAAAACATCTAAACACTACGCTACTGTAATGACGGTACTGAACCGCCAGTTTAAAATGGATGCCAAAATAAAGAAGAACGACCACTTTGGCACACTGAGCTGGAACGGAAAAAGCACCGGATTTGCCCAGCTTATTGATGTGCCCCGCCTGGCGAGCGTTGCTAAGGGCGATACTATTGTAACTGGTAACGAGTCGACCATATTCCCTGAAAACATACCTATTGGGGTTATTGAAAAGGTTTATATAGATACCGCTACAAACTACTTTACGCTTGATGTAAGGCTGTTTAACGACATGACCAGCCTTGGCTATATCTACATTATAGAAAACAAGGATAAAAAAGAAATTATACAACTACAGCAGGACACCCAGCCCGATGAATAATACGGTTATAGTAAACATACTACGTTTTTTAGCACTGCTTGCGGCACAGGCGCTTGTATTTAATAAATTCAGCCTGTTTGGCATCGCCTTCTGCTTTCCGTATATATTGTTTATCATATTATATCCGGTAAACGGTAACAGGCACCTGCTGCTGCTGCTGGCTTTTTTGCTGGGCATTTGCCAGGACAGCCTGCTAAATACCGGGGGGCCGCATGCGGTAGCCTGTATAGTGTTGGCTTTTGTGCGCCCTACACTGTTTAAGTTCTCCTTTGGTATCAGTTATGAGTACCAGACCATAAAAATTAATGAGCGCATAGACCCGGACAGGCTAATGTTCATCTTCCTGGCGGTAATAATACACCACCTCATTTTATATTTACTGGAGGAGTTTCGCTTCAGCCTCATCCCGGCCGCGCTGCTGCGCACACTGTGTTCGGGTATTTTTACGTTAGTAGTATGTATAATTACCATTTACCTAATTAAGCCGGGCAAACAATGAGAAAGATTTTACTGCCAGTACTGATAGTTGCCGGAACCCTGCTAATCATCGGCAGGCTGTTTTATTTACAGATTGTAGACGACTCATGGATTAAAAAGAGCGACAACAACGCCTACAAGGTAAAATACGACTACCCCGAACGCGGCTATATTTATGACCGTAACGGTAAGCTTATGGTGGCAAACCAGCCGTCTTATGATATTATGGTTACGCCGGGCGAAATGAAGGATATTGATACCTTAGACCTTTGCCGGCTACTGAAGATAGACACTACCTATTTTAATTACCGCCTTAAAAAAGCACGGGTATACAGCCCCCGGCTGCCTTCGGTTTTTTTACCGTCGCTCAGCAAGAAAGAGTTTGCCGCCTTCCAGGAGCGCATCCGCCGCTTTAAGGGATTTGATATTGTAAAGCGTTCGCTGCGCGACTACCAGGTGCACGCGGCATCTAATATATTTGGCTACATTGCCCAGGTAAATGATAATATTATTAAAGGCGACCCTTACTACAAAAGCGGCGACCTTATAGGAAAGCAGGGTGTAGAGCAGATGTATGAGGAAGTTTTGCGTGGTACCAAGGGCGTAAAGTACATACAAAAAGACCGGTTTAACCGCGAAATAGGTTCGTTTAAAGAGGGTATTTACGACACCGTGCCGGTGCAGGGACAGGATATTACCCTTAGTATCGACGCGGCCCTACAGGAATATGGCGAAAAGCTGATGTTTGAAAAACGCGGCGGTATTGTGGCCATAGAACCAAAAACCGGCGAGATACTGGCACTGGTTACCGCCCCTACGTATGACCCTGCCATACTGGTAGGGCGTGACCGCTCTAAAAATTACCAGCTGCTGGAACGCGACAGCCTGGGCCTGCCTCTTTTTGACCGAGGCCTCCTTGCAGAGTACCCACCCGGCTCCCCATTTAAGATACTTACCGGCCTCATAGGCCTGCAGGAAGAGGTAATAGATGAGAACACCACCTTTATGTGCCACCACGGCTTTAGCTACGGGCGCGGCGCTTTTATGAAATGCCACGGCTCCGGGCCGCACCAGCTTAACAACGGTATTTACAATTCCTGCAACGCTTACTTTGGCAATACCTTTAAGCTTACCATAGATAAATATACAAAGCCCGAATATGGTGTGGATGCCTGGAGCAGCCACCTTAAGAGCTTTGGCCTGGGCAACTTCTTGGGCTACGACCTGCCACCCGGGCGCAAGGGCCTGGTACCAGATGCTAAGTATTACAAGCACTTTTACCCTAACGGCGGCTGGAGGAGCTCTACAATTATCTCTAACTCCATTGGCCAGGGCGAAATAAAAATGACGCCCATACAGCTGGCAAACATGATGGCTACCGTGGCTAACAAGGGCTATTACTATACCCCTCACGTAATTAAAAAAATTAAAGGGCTGGATATCGACAAAAAATTCACCACACGGCATTACACCACAATTGCCAAGCAGTATTTTGACCCGGTAATACAAGGGCTTTTTGATGTATATAACCACGGTACTGCCTACCACCTTAAGGTAGAAGGCATAGACATTTGTGGTAAAACGGGTACGGCCGAGAACTTTACAAAGATAAACGGCGTACGCACCCAGCTTACAGACCACTCTATATTTGTAGCTTTTGCACCTAAAGACGACCCGAAAATTGCCATAGCGGTATTTGTAGAAAACGGCTACTGGGGCGCACGCTGGGCAGGGCCTATTGCCAGCCTTATGATAGAAAAATACCTTAAGGGCGAAGCGCTTACCCAAAAGGCCCGCGAAGAATGGATAATGACGCACGGCCTTAAAGAAGAATATGCCAAGGTAACCAGCGGCCAGCCTTTCTTGATTAACCAGGGACGATGAAAAACCAAAAAGTAACCAATAATATCGACTGGATAAGCATACTGTTGTATACCCTGCTGGTAGCAATGGGGTGGATGAACATATATTCGGCTTCATTGCCTAACGTGGAAACCAGCATTTTTGACATCAGCCAGGTTTCCGGAAAGCAGATTATGTTCATAATCACCACCATCCCGCTTATTATTGTAGTATTGGCCATGGATGCCAAAATTTACGAAAAAGGCGCCCTCATTTTTTATTCGTTGGGGTTACTCCTGCTGGCGGGGCTTTTTGTTTTTGGTTCGTCGCATAAGGGCCAGACCAATTGGTACTCGTTCGGTGGCTTTAGTATGCAGCCGTCAGAGTTCGTAAAGATTGCCACCTCCCTACTGCTTGCCAAATTCCTTAGCGATGTGCAGATTAACCTTAAAAATTTTAACCACCAGCTTATAGCGTTTGGCATTATATTTTTGCCGGTAGTGCTCATCATGCTACAGCCCGATGCGGGTAGCGCCATGATTTTCTTTGCCCTTATCCTGGCCATGTACCGCGAGGGCCTGCCCGGCTGGTATCTTGCCACCGGAGCTATTGCCATAGCGTTATTTATACTCGCATTGCTTATTCAGCCTGTAGCGCTGGTATTGTTTTGCGGTATTGTAATGCTGGCCGCTTATTTTATGACACGCCGCGTGCTGCGTAATCCCATACTGTATACCATTATTTTTGTGGGGCTTATTGCTTTTGTATTTTCGGTAGATTATGTGTTTACCAATGTGCTTGAAGACCACCAGAAAGACCGTATCAATGTGCTGTTCGGCAAAGACGTAAACCTGCAGGCAGAGGGTTATAACCTTAACCAGGCACAGATAGCCATTGGTTCCGGCGGGTGGATGGGCAAGGGCTACCTGGAAGGCACGCAGACCAAGGGCGGCTTTGTCCCCGAACAGCATACTGATTACATCTTTACCACCGTGGGCGAAGAATGGGGCTTTGCAGGCTCAGTAACGGTTATCGTGCTTATTGTATGCCTGTTGCTCCGCATTATTTACCGGGCAGAACGCCAAAAGTCTAAGTTTAGCCGTACCTACGGCTACTGTGTTGCCTCAATACTATTCATGCACTTTTTCCTGAATATTACCATGCTCATACGCCTGTTCCCTACCGTGGGGGTACCTCTGCCGTTCTTTAGTTATGGTGGGTCGAGCCTTTGGGCATTTACGCTACTGCTGTTCATTTTTATTAAAATGGATGCTAACCAGGTAAATGAGTGGTAGTTTTTTTTGTGAATGTGTGGATTTGGTAATTCGGAACACAGATGACACAGATGCTTCGCAAACACCGATTTTAAAGGATTCAAAATCTGTGACAATCCCTTAAATCAGTGTCATCAGTGTTGCCTTATTCCCCCTTTACATCCAGCGCATCGCGTAAAGCGTTACCCGCCATCATAAAGGCCAGTACCAATAGCAGCATGGCAATACCCGGGGCAAGCGCCAGCCAGGGTTTACCTAATATAATATAATTGTAGTGGTCTTTTATCATGCCGCCCCAGCTGGGTACGGGGGGCTGTGCGCCAAGGCCAAGGAAGCTCAGGCCGCTTTCTACCAGTATGGCTGAGGCAAAATTTGCTGCCGATATTACAATAACCGGCGCCATACTATTAGGCAATATGTGGTGGAAGATAATACGCGCATTGCCGTAGCCCAGTGCCCGCGCCGCGGTAACGTACTGCATTTGCTTAATGCCCATTACCTGCCCGCGCACCACACGGGCTACTTCTACCCACATGGTAAGGCCCACCGCCACAAATACCTGCCAGAAGCCTTTACCCAATGCGAGTGTTATAGCGATAACCAGTAAAAGTGTGGGTATGCTCCAGATAATGTTTACCAGCCACATAACGAAGGCATCGACTTTTCCACCAAAATAGCCTGCAATAGCCCCAAAGAAAATACCTACCACCAGCGATATAAATACCGCCACAAAGCCAATGGCTATCGAGACCCTGCTGCCTATGATAAGCCGGCTCAATAAGTCGCGCCCCTGGCTGTCAGTTCCCAGCCGAAAGGTTTGCTGTGTGATGCATTTTTCAGTGAAATTTGATGCCGTTACGCCTGTACCAAATGTGCTTAGTGCAATGTTTCTGTATTGTGCTAAAGAATGTTCATCAGTATATTCCGCATATGTAAGGTTGTTGCCCAAAACTTTGTAATTGATAATGGCAACTTTATTCGGAGGAATTTCATTGCCAAAAAAAAGTTTTGAGAACCACCCCTGCCCGCTTTCCTTTGTGGGAAAATGCAGCATGGCTACTTTAAAACCTGGTGGCTTGCTGTGTATGGCAAGGTCGCCCCAGTTAGCATTCTGCGTTTTGTCGGGTGAAAGCGCGTAGGAAAAAAGGGCTATGAGCGCCATCAATGCAATAAATATAAAGCTAAAAACGCCCCAAAAGTTCTTTTTAAACTTTTGGAGCGCCAAGCCAGTGAGCGATTTTCCGGTGTTAGCCATATACCGCTTAGCGTGTTTTTACTTTTGTAGCTACTTTTTTCTCTACGCTGGCCGCTGATTTGGTTTTTGTTTGCATATCATCCAGCACATTAAGCGCCTCATTTACATATACATCTTTACCAAGGCTTTTATACCAGTCCTGTTTTTTCTCTGCCAGGGCAGGGTCTTTTTTAAACTGCTCCTTCTCATAAGGCAGGGCGTCAAACGTAAGGTTGCTGTTGTATTTACCCAGTGCCTTAAACTTTTTAGCTTCGTTTTCTATCCTGTCGGCATCAGCTTTAAACTTAGTTATGTTCAGGCTGTAGTCGTTATCATCCTTGCGGGCGCTCAGGTATTTCGCACTTTCGTCAAGCAGTTTAAATTCAGGGTTTTGTGCCATACGGGCTTTGCTTTTTGCAATTACAGGGGCAAAGTTATTTTTAAATGGCTTGTAAGGGGCCTGTGCTATCTTATCCCAGGGCAGTGCGTTGTCGCTGTCGCGTTCGCCTACTTCTATATAGCTGTATTTATCGGGCATTACGATGTCGCTTTTTACACCTTCACGCTGTGTAGACCCGCCGTTTATACGGTAGAATTTTTGTGTGGTGGTTTTAATAGCGCCAAGGTCGCCAAAGGTGCTGCCGCGCACAAAGCGGTTAAGGTCGATAATGTTTTGCACAGTACCTTTGCCATAGCTTTGCTTGCTGCCCATAATAATGCCACGGTTATAATCCTGTATTGCCGCCGCAAAAATCTCTGAGGCCGAAGCCGAAAAATTGTTGATAAGCACCACAAGCGGGCCATCATAATGCACTTTGCTGTCTACATCGTTAAGTACTTCCACCTTTCCGTCGCGGCCGCCATCTTCGGCACGGCTGCGCACCTGTACAACAGGGCCTTTTTCTATAAATAGGCCGGCAATATCAACCACCGTTTTAAGCGAGCCGCCGCCGTTATCACGAAGGTCCATAACGATACCGTCTACACCCTGTTCCTTAAGATGGTCTACCTCTGCAGCCACATCTTTAGCAGCGTCGCGGTTGTCCTGGTTTTCAAAATCGATATAAAATTTGGGCAGGTAAATAACCCCGTAGGTCTTTCCGCCTTTTTTCACAATGCTTGATTTGGCATAGGTCTCTTCAATCTCTACAACCTCGCGCACTATGGCTATAACTTTAAGGCTGCCGTCTACGCGTTTTACGGTAAGGCGCACCTCGGTACCTTTAGGCCCCTTTATTTTTTTAACCACATCATCCAGCCTCATGCCGCTAATGTCTACAGGCTCTTCCTTGCCTTGCGCAACCTTCATGATCAGGTCGCCCTGCTCCAGGTCTTTACCCCTCCATGCCGGGCCGCCGGGTATCAGTTCAGAAATTTCTACATAATCGCCTTTTTTTTGCAGCCTCGCGCCGATGCCTTCAAGCGAACCGCGCATGCTGGTATCAAACTTGTCTTTATCATCAGGGGCAAAGTAGTAGGTGTGTGGGTCAAATCGCTCAGCAATAGCGTTAAGGTAAACGCTAAACCATTCATCACGCCTTAGCTCGTCTACAAATTCAAAGTAATCATCAAGCGATTTAAGGGTGCTTTCGCGGGCTTCTTTTTCAAGTGTGGCAAACGGTTTTTTCTCTCCGTTTGGCTTGGTAATTTTTACGTCAGAACCCGGGTTGTGCTCTAAAGCCTTCTCTGTAGTAGCGCCTTTCTCTTTAAGTTCCTGCTTGTCTTCCACAGGGGTGTCCTGCAGTTTTTCCTTATCCGTTACCGAGCTAAGCACACTCAGTTTTAGCTGTTTCCTCCATCGGTCGCGCAGGGCGGCTTCGTCTTGGGCAAACGGCATTTTCTCATAGTCTGCGTTAAAATCTTCGTTTGCAGTAAAGTCAAATGGCTGTGCCAGTATTTCTTTGTAGAAACCTTCGGCTTCCTTAATGCGTTTTTGCAGCCTGTCGTAAGTCAGCGTAAAAAAGCTAAGGTCCTTGTTGTTTATCTGGTCGTCTATCTGGGTTTCATATTTGGCAAACTCGTTAAGGTCGGCCTGGGTAAAAAACCTCTTGCTTGGGTCAAGGTTTTCTAGGTAGTCCTTATAAACGCCTTTGCTAAAATTATCGTCTATAGCAGCCGGGTCATAATGCCCTTTTTCTATAACATAGGTTATCAGCTCCATTAAAAGCTTATCTTTATCCGGGTCATCCTTTTTAGTACCGGGCAGCATGGTAAACCCGAAAAGCGCGCCGGCTAACAGCACAACTAACGCTACAATTTTATAGTTTCTTTTCATAAATTTTAAAAAGGCATTCATTGAATCTTTTGTATAAATAGTAACACAGTAAAAAGTGTGCCAAAATTCATTGTCCGTGTGTCTTTATCCTGCCACGATAAAAATTACGTATTTTAGCTAAACGTAAAAGTACAACTCTTATTTCGATTTACCTCATGGCAAAGAAAAAACCTTTAATACTCGTAACCAATGACGACGGCGTTACCGCACCCGGAATACGCGCCCTGATAAGCGTAATGAAGCAGCTGGGCGACGTTGTTGTAGTGGCGCCGGACAGCCCGCAGAGTGCCACCGGACATGCCATTACCATAAACAACACACTGCACATTAACAAGATATATATAGACCCTGACATAGACCAGGAATACAGCTGTAGCGGTACACCTGTAGACTGCGTAAAGTTTGCCGTGAACGAAATACTGCACCGCAAGCCTGACCTGTGCGTGAGCGGCGTAAACCATGGCAGCAACTCCTCTATAAACGTTATATATAGCGGCACCATGAGCGCGGCGGTAGAGGCCGGTATAGAAGGCATACCCGCTATTGGCTTTTCACTTTTGGACTATAACTGGAATGCTGATTTTGAGCCTGCGAAGCCGTTTATAAAAAAGATAGCGCAGCAGGTTTTAGAGCATGGCCTGCCCGAAGGAGTGGTGCTGAATGTAAACTTACCCAAACGGGCAGAGAAAGACATTAAAGGCATAAAGGTGTGCCGCCAGGCGAAAGCGATGTGGACCGAAAAATTTGACAAACGTACCAACCCTATGGGTAAGGACTATTACTGGCTGAGTGGTAAGTTTGTTAACCTTGATAAAGGCGAAGATACCGATGAGTGGGCATTGGCCGAAGGCTACATCAGTGTAGTGCCGGTGCAGTTTGACCTTACCGCCCACCATGCGATACAAACCATTAACGGTTGGGACATGAAGTAAAAGGCACTAACTTCTTACCTTAACACATGATTCACATCACCCCTCTGCTTTATAGGCTGGAGAAAGCCTAATACTGGTTAGTACTCAACATTACGAGTGTGCAGCCTACCTCTACTTCTATATTGTTTTGGCGCAGTATGGTAAACAGTTCCGGGTTTTCTGTCCCGGGGTTAAATACTACGCGTTTTGGGTTAAGCCCTACAATATAGTCGTAGTATTGTTTCTGGTTCATCGGGTTAAGGTACAGGGTGACGGTATCTACTCCATCAAACGGCGCCGCGCCCTTTTCTATTTTTATCCCGTCAAGATTATCTTCTTTTTTGCCCATGGCTACCACCGGGTGGCCAAAACGCTGCAGCATTTTTACGGCTTTATAGGCATATCGGGTTGGCTCTGTGCTTGCGCCCATTACCAGTGTTTTTCGCTCTTTCATTGTAAAGTATTTGAATTTAAAGGTACAACACCCGTTTGTGAAACGCTACTTTTTTAAGGATACTGTAACATCAGGGCGTGTACACATAGTCGGTAGGCAGCAGATCGCCCGCTTTAAGGGTACCCATATACCCTTTAAAAAGCATGGCATCCAGTGGAAAAAAAAGCCCGTTCCTGTCGATATAAAACGTAAGGCGCTCAAAATTAATAGACGACTGCATACGCGTATCCATATTGTACAGGATGGTAAAATCAAGTTTTTTATAAGCCGGCGGGAGTTTTAAGTTGCTAATACCCTCAATTTTTGGCGGGGGATGCGTTGCGGTAATAAGGCTGTCGTTTAGGGTCACCTTCTTATACGTTAGCGAATCGGTTACTTTAAAATAATCCTGCGGCTTTGCCGGTAACCTGTCTATATACAGGCTAAACTTTTGCTTTTCCCAGTCGCCGGCGCCAACGGTATGCATCAGGTGCACGACCGACCCTAAGTATACTTTTTTGCGTTTTTTATCCGCAAGCCCTTTTAACGCAATATCGGTAAACGACGTAGTGCCTGCAAAAAAACTTTTCCGCATCCTGCTCTCATCAAGGCTGGTAGTACTGTAGGCTACTTCAAACCCCATAAGGTCAAACGCCAGTTTATATTCAAGTTCTTTGTTTACCACACGTATGGGCCTGCGGCAGCGTGCCTTAAGCGTATGGGTGCTTTCATCATAATACACATAAATATCATCTTCATTCTCTATCTTACAGCTGCGCCCGGCCTTACTGCGCCCTAAAAACTGCTGCCGGAATACCCTGAGCATCTGCCGCCGGGTAAAGGGGCTTCTATTGGTTATTACCACTTCATCCAGTTCGGTGGCATCCTCGCGTAAAAAAACTTTTATTGATTTACTGTACTGAAACGGGTTATCTATACGCAGGGTTTCAAAGCCCACATAGCTTATAACAAGCTGCGTATTGTAGGCGTGCGGCACACTGATGCGAAAAAGTCCGCTGGCGTCGGTACTGGCCGAAAAGGTCGTGCCGTCAAGGTATACATAAGCGCCCTCAAGGGGTTTCTTCTCTGCCTCATCATAAATGTAGCCCGAAAGCACCTGCGCGTGAACGCTCCCCGAAAGCAGCAGCAGGTATAGCAGCCATTGTTTCATTAATCTCTATTTTTTATAAAATTACGGATTATACAGAACATGTCCCCCATTTTTAACCGCATCAATTCTCGTTTCACGGTAATTTACGGGTGTTAAAACTCTTTCTACCTTAAAAATTATAACCAGATATATCAAATTTCTATAATGCTTACGTATAATGTATTTACTCCTGAAATTTCTTTGCATCTTCTATAAGGTCGCTAAGATGTATACGCAGCGCATGTACCGATATGTTTATTTCCCAAAAAGATACGCCCAGTGATATTAACAGCAACAGCAGGCTGAGCCCAAAGGTATACGCGCCCCAATCCACTATATTAAAGAAAATAAGCATCATTGCAAATACCGAAAAAAACAGGCTTAGTACCCCATACATCTGCATGTGGCGTATAAGGGTAAGGCGGGTATTAAGGTTTTTTATTTCCAGCAATATACTTTTGGTTTGGTTTTGCTCATAGCTTATTTTTAAACCCCGCACTATACCCGCTATGGTTAAAAATCGGTTTGTATAGGCAAGCAGTATAAGTGATGTGGCCGAAAAAAGCAGTGCGGGCGTTTGTATATTAAGCTCCATAAAATAAAATTTATATCGTAAATATAATCAAATAAAAATCAGCCGCATGGTATTGCCTTGGTTAGAACTCAATAAAAACCATCAATTTTGCAAGCCCTCCGGCACTGCTTATAGCACGGCATTATTAAAATAGTTAGCTAAAATACCCGCAATTACTGGCGATAGTGTTATTTTTGTGGCACTATTAAATTGGTTGGGGATGGAAAAATGGCAGGACCCTCAAGTGCTGGCGCTGTGGATAGCTATTGTTATTGTACTGATATTTACTATACTGCTTTTTGTGGTAAAAATTATGCATGCCGGCTATAAAAAGATGACCGAAGCTAACCTGAGGCAGGCCCGGCTGGAAGTAGAACACCAGAAAAAGCTCCTGGAAACAGGCCTGCTGGCCCAGGAGAAAGAACGTACCCGCATAGCTGCCGACCTGCACGACGGACTTATAGGCAAACTTACCGTAGTGCGTATGAAAAGCCAGATAAGCAACGCGCCGGTTGATATAGATATACTTTTAGGCGAAAGCATAGCCGAAGCCCGCCGCATATCGCACGATTTGATGCCGCCGCTTATAGACTATACACCCCTGCATGAACTAATAGCTAACCTGGCCGAACCCTGGAAACAAAAAATAAGCATTGAGTATCTGGCCGATGTGCGAACTGATGCTGATGTGCCGGCCCGTGTAAAAATTCAGCTTATCCGCATGGTGCAGGAACTTATAACAAATACTATAAAGCACGCGCAGGCAAGCCATGTAACCATAACGCTAAGGCACTCTCAAAAAAATATTGCCCTTTGTATAAAAGATAACGGGCAGGGATTTGATACTTCAATTTTAAAGCAGGGCCTGGGGCTGGGCAGCCTCGAAATGCGCGCGCAGTACCTTAACGGGCGGTACCGGCTTACCTCTAAGCCCGGCGCGGGCACTAATGTACTGCTTGCACTTCCGTTACCCGCATAGTCTCTATTTCAAATTAAAAGCGGTGGCAGTTATGATTTATTGCTAAATTTTTATAATTTGGCATCAGCCAAACATACCGATATGGAAAAAATTTCTGTTGCCATTACTGATGATGACGCGCTTATAGTTAGCCTGCTCGAAAACTACCTTAATACTACCCCCGATATCACAGTAATCTTTACGGCGGGGGGCGGCCCTGAGCTTTTTGAAAAGCTGTCATCAGGCATACAGGCCCCGCAGGTTTTACTGCTGGACCTCCGTATGGATGGCATGGACGGCGTGGCGGTAACCGAAAAAATAAAAGTTGAATTTCCAGAAATAAAAATTATTGTTATTTCATCGCACTACCAGAAGAGTTTTATGGGTTTTATGCTTAAAACGGGGGTAGCTGCTTTTTTACCAAAAGGTGTATCGCCCATAGAGCTTGTTGAGGTAATACGCACGGTAAAAAAACAAGGATACTTTTTTAAAGACGACCAGCTCGAAGCCCTCCGCGAACAGATACCCACTAAGGCACCACGCCCTGTACTACAGCAGGAGGAACTGCTTAGCGACCGCGAAAGGGAAGTATTGCGCCTTATATGCCAGCAGAAAACGGCAAAGGAAATAGGCGACGAACTGTACATTACCCAGCGCACCGCCGAAGGGCACAAAAACAACCTCTTTGCAAAAACAGGCGCCAAGAATATTGCGGGCCTTGTAATTTATGCCATACAAAACGAAATAATAAGGGTAGAAGAGCTACCGATAATCTGAGAAGTTGAGTTGCCGGGGTATTTGGTTGCTAAGGCGCTTAGGTTTAGCTACAGAGTTTCGTGCTTAAGGTTTATAGCGCTCTGGCTATAATTTCGTACTTCCCAATTTCCACATCCCGGCATCGGACCTCCGACCTCCGACACCAACTACAAACTACAAACCCCAAACAGCAAACAATAAGCTACCACGTATAAATACCCGAATTACAAATTCAGGTAATTTCTACCTGTGTGGAGGATATTGATATGTGCAACTTTGTAACGGGATATAACAATATATGCAAGTTAATTTAAGCGTAATAAAATTAACAAACCGATGTTTCATATTTTTAAGTGGAGTTAAAAAGGTAAACGGTTTGTGCATAGTATATCCTGAAAAAGCCGGCGTAGGATGTGCAATACGGGGTTTTTCCTCTATTAAAAATCTCGCAATTTTTGACCGTATTGAAACAGGTCGAATCTGAAACCGGCTTTTTAAACAGGCATCCTTCTAAACAATTATAGTAATTTTTATTTAATTTTCAGCTACAGAAAAAGCGGGTTTAGTGATCCCGCTTTTTTTTATTAGCGACTCAGTTAATAGCACTGTGCAGTATTAAACCGTAGAAATATAAAGCTAAAATACAGATGTGAAATGGAGATTTACAGCCGATGAGCTTCCACATTTAACCTGTGGTGACAGGTTTGTTTAAAAAGAAAAGCCCCCGCTGCTGCGGAGGCCAAAATTCTTTACTGTAACTTAAAAACGCGAAACCCAAATCGTTTTTAGTTGCCGTTAAATGATTTTGATGACTGAACTCAATATAATAGACGATGTTTAAGGCTTGTTGTTACACTATTTACAAAATTTAATTTATCTGCTATTTTGCTTATGCCGGATACTGCTATATTTGACCAAAAAACACCCATGCATAACACCTGCCCCCTGTGGTTCTGGATTAGCGCTGGAACAGTGCTGCCTGCCTTACATTATGGGTATGCACCCACCCACGCCCCAGGTGCTCATGAGGTCCCGCTACACGGCCTACACGCAGCATAATGCCGATTATATATATACTACAACCCATCCGGCTGAACGCAGGCACCACAATAAAAAAGAGATTCTTGCCTGGGCAAAAAGTTGCCATTGGTTAAAGCTGGACGTTTTAAAAGCCGACGGAAATACTGTAGTGTTTAAGGCTTATTACCTTGATAGCGCGCTACGGCCTCAGGTACATTATGAACATTCTTTTTTTGAAATGTACAATGGAAAATGGTATTATAAAAAAGGTGAATATTATTAAAACTACCTCTTACCTCTTTTTAAACCACCGATTACTTTTAACTATATATATTCTTTTGTAAATGTTAAAGTTTATTTGTTAAATTTGGAATGGTATTGCCGTCTGTTTTTAAACCCTTTATACAAATGTCTTTAGACACCATAACATATCTGTTAATCCCGGCGCTGCTGTTTATCCCCTGGGGAATAATTTACTTTTTTAAAAAAGGCATCCGTAAAAAAATGCTTAAAACAAGCATTATGGGTGGTTTAGCAGGCTTTATCGCAGAGTACTGGTATTTTAAAGATTACTGGCACCCGCCCACTGTTTTAGGCCAAACAACTATTTGCCCCGAAGATTTCCTTTTTGGCTTTACTGTTACGGGCCTGTCTGTAGCACTATATGAGTTTGTATTTAATATACGCGTGGCTAAATCTGCTAAAAAACGCAAAAAAATGTTCGGCAGGCTATTTTTATCCGGTGTAGCCGCAATGATGGTTTTTAGTATAGTATTGCATATAAATTCTATTGTGGTAAGCAGTGGCTGTTTCCTTGTGTTTGCTGCTATTATGGTATACATAAGGCCCGACCTCCTCACGCAGGCATTGCTCTCCGGCTTACTGTTACTTTGTATCATCGTTCCTGTTTATGCTATTTTGTTTGATTTTATAAATACGGTTTATTGGGATAAGTACTGGCTGCTGTCTAAAACCAGGCTGGGCGTTACCATACTGGGGCATATACCGGTTACAGAGTTATGCTGGTATTTTAGCTGGGGCTGTATGGCGGGCATTGCACATAATTTTGCTTCAGGCACCGTAAGTGTAAAGGCCGAAAAACAAGTACTGTTGGATAATGAATATGCTAACCTTAACGGTGAAGCGTAATTTATTTTAGCCTGTTAATCCGTTTTGTATATTTGGCTGATGATAAAAAAGATTTGCATACTATTACTTCTTCAAATATCTGTTATTACCACAGCCCAAAAACGCATTGCGGGTATTATAAGCAACGTCCGCTACGTTACTGATGTGCCACAGGGTATGGCAGAAATTCCTGACGGCACAGACAAGTTTGTATACAATGCCGGCTGTGGTGACCATTTGTTCTGGCAGGTAGTTAACATAAGGCTACAGGCTGTACCCCAGCTTATAAGCATGGTAGATGATATGACAGTAAGCCAGGCAAAGCTGCCTTCGCGGGACGGCTATTACCGCACCGGCGATGTTGCCCTTATAGCGTTAAAAGAGATTATCCACAATATTCCTTTAGAAACACTATCCGGCTTAAAAATGGCCGATTTTGCCGCACCATACTATTTTTATGAGCAGGGGCTTAAAGATAAAGCCACCCGCACCGCACTTAAAGAAGCCCTTTTAAAATGGTATAGCGAAAACCAGAAAGCTATAATTTTTAAAAAAGGCCAAAGCTATGGCAACTGCGACTGTTTTGGCAAGCACCCGGTAGGCGGGGCTTATTATTTCGAAGAACGGTAAACCTGTGCTTTATACCTCCAGAGTACCGTTACCGCGAAGTGTCGACTTCCCTACTCTAAAATATACGAACCGTTTTCGGCAGTAGCGTGGAAAGGTATTTTTTGCCGGGCGCAGGTTTCCCGCCAGCGGGTACTATAGGTTTTGTAATTGGTAGCATCGGCTATTACAATTTTAGGCTTAAGGTCGGCCAGGGCACGTTCTAAATTTACTTTTGGCGACTGGCTTAGCAGCAGGATATCGGGCTTTACATTCGCATCATACATACCCGATTTATCAAGTATATAGATTTTTTTGCCTTTGCCATAAATGTAGTTTTGTAAAGGCATTAATCGCATTCCATAATTAAAATTCCCTTTGGCGTAGGCCAGCACACTATAGTTTTGAAGCGCAAGGCTGTCGGTACTGCTCACGGTTATTGAATCGCCCGTTTTTTGCGCGATAAGTGTATGGCCATAGTTGTTAAACACCACCAGTTCGCTTTTTTGCTTCAGGTTATAAGCCGTAACCATATAGGCGAGCTGAAATACCAATACACTTACAAGCGCTGCTACCGCAAGCCTGTAACTTTTTTTGTAAAGATACCACACCCCAAAACCGATAACGCCATACAGGCAAAGGTTCATAAGCAAGGTAAAGGGGATATTTTTAAGTACCAGGCTGTCAAAAGAAGCTACCCATTTTACAAAACTGTTCATAAAAAGTATGCAGTACTCTAATAGTTTGCCAATCCAGATGCTTGCAACGGGAATGGTAAAATTCAGCGCCAGTGTAACAAGCCCGAGGATTAATACTACATCAGATAGGGGTATCACAACAATATTCGCGACTAAAAATAGTAGGGGGAACTGGTTAAAATAATACAGGCTTATGGGCAGCACAAACAGCTGCGCCGCCAGCGAAACTGCAATCAGATCCTGCGTTTTTGCAATGAGGGTATACTTACTGCGCTTCCATTTTTTATAAAACGGCTGTAAGAGCACAATACCCAGAACGGCTATATAGCTGAGTTGGAATCCTGCATCAAACAGGAAAGAAGGTTTTGCCAAAAGCAGTACCAATGCCGATATGGCAAGTGAGTTTAAGGTAGTAACACGCCGGGCGAGTATCCCGCCGGTCATCAGAAAACTAAACATTACAACCGCGCGCACCACCGATGCCGATAGCCCTGTTATTAATGCAAACAGCCACATAAGTAACAGTATGCTGATAAAATGGCCTGTAGTGCCAAATTTCCTGAAACGCTTAAGCGGTGCCAATAGCCCGTTAAAAATAGCAAACAGCAGTGTAAAATGCAGCCCCGATATGGCCAGCACGTGAATGACCCCTGCATTGATATAGTCGCTGTTCATTTCCTTTTCCATGTCCTGCCGCTGCCCAAACATAAGGGCATTAATCAGGTTTTGCACAGGCAATGGATAATGGTGGATGCTAAAGCTGCCCGTAAGTGTTTCGCGCAGGCGGTTGATATGGTAGTTAAAACCCTTTTGCTGCCCGGCAATAATGTAGTTGTTTTTCAGCTTTATCTGCCCGAAAATATTCTGCCGTGCCATATAGCCGGCATAATCAAACTGGTTAGGGTTAAGCGCCGGGGTTATGGGCTTGGGCAGGGCGGTAATGTAAAGTACGTCACCTGCATGCAGGGTTTTCGCAAGGCTGTTCTTTGGCATGGTTACAAGCAGCGTGCCCGTGCATGTACTGAGGTTTATAGATGTGATTTCGAGGTAATATTTTTCGCTAAAATCGTTAGGTTTTATGCGCTCGGTAATCACACCCCTGATGGTGGGTAATTCGGATAAATCATTCCGTGAATTTAAGAAGTTTGCATAGTGTCGGGAATCGTTTGGTGCGTAATGCATACACTGCGCCGCGATGCCGCATACAAAAGCAAAGATGGCAACCCCTGCGGCAAAATTGGGTTTTTGAACCAGTGCCTTTCGGGCGTAGTAATAGGTAAGTGCAAGAAAGATAGCAGATACTATGAGCAGATACGGAATGATGTAATGCAGCCATAACAAATGAAAGCCGGTAAAAATACCGGCTGCCATAAATATTGTAAAAGGGATAATAGGGTATTTCAACACCTTCATAATTATCCGATATTGAAATAACCGTATCTTATTTTAGTCTTCGATAACCCTTTTTGCCTGGATAAATGTGCGGGAGTTGTAAGGCTCATTCATAGACGACACTATAACGCCGCGGCTTGATGAGCTGTGTATAAATTTAACCTCGCCCTCGGCGGTAACCTCGGTTACCATACCTACGTGGTTAATGCCACGGTGGCGGCGGTTGTTGTCAAAAAACAGCAGGTCGCCGGGTTTTACATTTTCAAGCTTTACCTCGGTGCCTGAGCCTGCAGCCATAGAAGCCGAACTGCGTGGCAGTGTAATATCAAATATCTGGAAGGTGGCATATACCATGCCCGAGCAGTCCATACCGGCAGTTGTAGTGCCGCCCCCCCTGTAAGGGGTACCCTGAAACTCAAGCGCATTATTTACAATCTGTCGCGCCAGGTAGCTCTCTTCAGCGTCAGCTATATAATCAGCAGGTGTAGGTTCGTCTACAATTACTATTTTTTTCTTTTTCTTTTTGGGATTGTCGGCAGGTTTATTAGGGCCGCCTTTGATTTTTTCTTTTACAGGGGTACTGTAAGTAACCACATCATGGTCAAGAAAAACAACTTTTTCGGTAGTGGCAAGCGCCACATCATTTTGAGAGGATTCACTTTTAGAGGTTACACTTTGCGCCGTTGCGCCCACAGTGGTGAGTAATAGTAAGGTGAGCGGTAATGACTTTAGGTGTTTCAGCATCTTTTATTCTATCAAATTCAAAATCGTTTTTTACAAATATAACGCATTGAATTAATAAAATTTTAGTACTATCTGTTAAAGTTTTTAACAATCTTATTTGCGGTGTTAAAACTCGCCCCTGCCCCACCAAGCTTATTTTCCAGTTCATCGTACTGTTTACGCAGGTTTTCGCGGTGTTTCGGGTCAAGGATTTTTTGCAGTTCCGCACGTAAATTTTTTGTGTTAAAATCGTCCTGGATGAGCTCTTTTACCACTTCTTTGTCCATAATAAGGTTCACCAAAGAGATAAATTTAAGCGTAATTATGCGTTTTGCTATCTGGTAGCTTATCCATCCGCCTTTGTAACACACCACTTCCGGAACCTTAAAAAGCGCCGTTTCCAGCGTTGCTGTTCCCGATGTTACCAGGGCGGCATGTGCCATGCTGAGCAGCGGATAGGTCTTGTTGCTTATAAAGTGTACGCGTTCGCTGTTTAAGAACTGCTCATAAAAACTGAATTCCTGGCTGGGTGCACCGGCTATTACAAACTGGTAGCCGGGAAAATCATGTACCACGCTGAGCATCACGCTGAGCATTTTAGAGATTTCCTGCTTGCGGCTGCCCGGCAGCAATGCTATAATTGGCCTGTCGTCAAGGTTATTCTCTTTACGGAAGGCTGCCTCATCAACAGGCGGGGTATTTTGTATGGCATCTATAAGAGGATGGCCTACAAACTCTACGGCAAAGTTGTGTTTCTTTTCGTAAAAATCTTTTTCAAATGGCAATATAATATACATCTTATCTACATCACGCTTTATGGCCCTGATGCGGTTTTCCTTCCAGGCCCATATTTGCGGGGATATATAATAGTGTGTAGGGATGCCGAACTCCTTAGCCCACTTTGCAATACGCATGTTAAAGCCGGGGTAATCTATAAATATAATGGCATCGGGCTTAAAGGCCTGTATATCTACCTTGCAAAATTTTATATTATTAAGGATGGTCTTAAGGTTAGCCACCACCTCTGCAAAACCCATAAATGCCAGTTCGCGATAATGCTTTACCAGCGTACCGCCCACTGCCCGCATAAGGTCGCCACCCCAAAAGCGTATCTCAGCCTGTGGGTCTGCCTTATAGAGTTCCTTCATCAGGTTAGCGCCGTGCAGGTCGCCACTGGCCTCACCCGCTATTATGTAGTATTTCATTAAAGGTGGTTTACAAGGCAAATATACAGGTTTTTATTTCTACCCCCTACTCTACCATGCTGCTCACCATGCCACCCGGAGCAGATTTCATTTCAATATAGACAGCAGGTTTTCTGCACAATAAAAAAATTCCATTAAACACCCTACAACTTCCATAGACTAATAGTATATTTGGCAACTATTACAGTTACGTATTTTTGCACACGATGATGAAGGAGAAAATAGACTACTTAAACCGGGAATTGCAGGGGATGCCCCTTGTGGATGCCCTTGCGTTTGTAATTAAAAATTTTGAAGGCAAAAAGGTGTTTTCTACGTCTTTTGGCATAGAAGACCAGGCGCTTACGCACTTTTTAGCGCCATATGCCGAATTTATTACCACATTTACACTCGATACCGGCCGGCAGTTTACAGAGACCTACGAGGTATTTCAGCGCACCCAAAACAAATACCCTGCGCTTAACGTACAAACGTTTTTCCCCGATGCGGAAGATGTAAACACTTACGTAAGCAAGCACGGGGTTAACGGTTTTTACAACAGCATAGAAAACCGCAAGGAGTGCTGCCGCATCCGTAAGGTAGTGCCGCTGCAAAGAGCCATAAAGGGAGCAGAACTCTGGATTACCGGCCTTCGTGCCGAGCAGAGCGAAAACCGTAGCGACATGCAGTTTTTAGAGTGGGATGAAGCCAACCAGTTGGTTAAATACAATCCGTTGCTACACTACAGCTTGAAAGAAACCGAAGCGTTAATAGATACTTATAATATTCCCCTTAACAGTTTGTATAAAAAAGGTTACCTCAGCATAGGCTGTGCCCCCTGCACACGGGCGTTGGCCGAAGGCGAGCCCTTCCGTGCCGGGCGCTGGTGGTGGGAAGACGGCAAGAAAGAGTGCGGCCTGCACATACATACTGATAAAAACTATTAATACCATGGCACAACATATATCATCACATTTACAAACCCTTGAAGACGAAGGTATCTACATCATCCGTGAGGTAGTGGCACAGTTCCAGAAGCCGGTGCTGCTTTTTAGCGGCGGTAAAGACAGCATTACGCTGGCCCGCCTGGCACAAAAAGCCTTTTACCCGGCTAAAATCCCGTTCCCGTTCCTGCATATAGATACCGGGCATAACTTTCCTGAAACCATTGCATTTCGCGACGAGCTGGTTAAAGAACTGGGTGTAGAACTTATAGTACGCTACGTTCAGGACAGCATTGACCAGAAAAAAGTACAGGAAGAAACCGGTAAGCATGCCAGCCGCAATGCGCTGCAAACCGTAACCCTGCTGGATGCCATTGAAGAATTTGGCTTCGATGCCTGCATGGGCGGCGCCCGCCGCGATGAAGAAAAATCACGGGCAAAGGAGCGCATCTTTTCAGTGCGTGACGACTTTGGGCAATGGGATGCAAAGAAACAACGCCCGGAGCTTTTCAATATACTGAATGGTAAAATAGCCTTTGGCGAAAACGTGAGGGCATTCCCCATAAGCAACTGGACAGAGGAAGACGTTTGGCACTACATCAAGCAGGAGCAAATAGGCCTGCCCACCATATACTTTTCCCATGAGCGCAAACTGGTAAAACGTGACGGTGCCTACCTTGCCTGGAGCGAACACCTTAACCTGGTGGATACCGATGAGATTGAAGAACTGACG
The DNA here is from genome assembly GCF_046613695.1 of Flavobacterium sp. RHBU_24. Classification (NCBI taxonomy): domain Bacteria; kingdom Pseudomonadati; phylum Bacteroidota; class Flavobacteriia; order Flavobacteriales; family Flavobacteriaceae; genus Flavobacterium; species Flavobacterium sp. RHBU_24. Next base: position 47,369 of record NZ_JBKJHD010000013.1, read on the forward strand.
GTGCGTTTCCGTACCGTGGGCGATATGACCTGTACCGCGGCGTTTGTTAGCCGGGCATCGGAGATTGACGATATATTATATGAAAACAAATCTTCTAAATCATCTGAGCGCGGCGCCCGTATGGACGATAAGCGCAGTGAGGCTGCATTAGAGCAGCGCAAAAAAGGGGGATATTTTTAAGGAAGCTCCTAAGCTGCTTAGCTCCTAAGCTACTTAGCAGCAAGCTACCCTCTGCAGTCAATACAAGGAGTAGACGATTTTATAAACGCTCAGCAGCTAAGAAACTCAGCAGCTTAGCCGCTTTTAAAAAAGAATTATGGATTTACTACGCATAAATACAGCCGGCAGTGTAGACGACGGTAAAAGCACCCTGATAGGGCGTTTTCTTAACGACAGCAACGCGCTTACCATAGAACAGGTAGAGCTTATTGAGCGCAAGACCAAGGAAAAAGGGCTTGCCGACCTTGATTTTTCGGTAATTACCGATGGGCTTATTGCCGAAAGGGAGCAGGGCATTACCATTGATGTGGCCCATATTTACTTTAGCAGCGATACCCGCAAGTTTATAATTGCCGACAGCCCCGGCCATGTGGAATATACCCGCAATATGGTTACGGGTGCCAGCAACAGTGAGGTATCTATCATACTTATTGATGCCCGTAAGGGGTTGCTGGAGCAAACCCACAGGCACTATTTTATCAGCAGCCTGCTGCGGTTAAAAACAGTGGTGTTTTGCATCAATAAAATGGATTTGGTGGATTTTAGTGAAGATGTGTTCCTTAACATTGCATCTCAAATAAATAAAATGACGGCGCAGTTTGCCCATACGCCCGATATACATGTAATACCCATAAGTTCGCTTAAGGGCGACAATGTGGTGAACACCTCGGCGCGCATGCCATGGTATACCGGCGAAAGTTTATCTGCGATACTGCACAGCATAGTGCCCGATGTTGCCGATACTGATGATTTCCGTATGGATGTGCAGCAGGTACTGCATGTGCAAAATGCAGCATTTACAGATTACCGTTCTTATGCCGGACGTATTATCAGCGGCAGCATTGCAGTAGGCGATACATTAAGCATATTGCCGTCAGGCACCAGCAGCGAGGTTATTGAAATACGTAAGTTTACCGATACACTGCAAACTGCCCATAAAGGCGCTTCGATACAAATTCGTTTAAGAGATGATGTAGATGCAAGCCGTGGAATGATGCTGGTTAAAGAAAAAAATAATATCTTGCTGGCTAAAGATATTTCTGCTACCTTAGTGTGGATGGACGAGAAGCAGGCGCAGGCCGGCGGGCGCTATATAATTCAATCAGGTGCGCGTACGGCAGTATGTAAATTGCAGGCCATAGCCAGCATTATTCCGCCTGAAAATCCTGCGGAAACCTATGAAGCTTCGGCCTTACAACTTAATGATATTGCAAATGTGCAGCTTAAACTGGCAGCGCCTTTGTTTTTAGATTCCTTTGAAGCAAACAGGGGTAACGGAACTTTTATACTTATCGACCCGCAGAGCAACAACACGGTTGCGGTGGGTTTTGTAAAGAGTCAACTTTAGTAGAGTTGTGTTTATAGTTGAAATCAGCAGTTAAACCTTCCTTTGGGGAGGTTTTTCTTTTTATACTTTTACTGCAATGGATTTTTTTACCACAAGGGCCATAAAATATTTTTACTAAAAACACAAAGCTGCGTGGCTATTTTTTTTTAACGTACAGAGAACACAAAGTTGGCACACAAGCTTTGGCCCCTTCGTTTGCCTTAGTGCACCTTGTGAAAATACTTTGTGCCTCCTGTGGTAAAATTTCCAAAAAATTATTGCATCAATTTTATATCGCCTAAATAAGCGGATGTTACCACCTGTGTTAGCGTTCCAAAATCTTTAACGATATCCTCTAAAAAGTACCCCTGCTCTACTGCAATGGTGCTGTTCTTATAGTTGAGCCTGTAGCGCAGTGTCCAGCTTTCGGTATTCCCTATCGGGCGTGCCGGTTTAAAATCAGTTATAGTAAAGCTGTATTTTTCTTTTTGCGACGCAGCGGTTTGAAGCAGGGCGTCAAGTGTTACTAATTTAGTTTTTTTATCAAACACATCAGCGACCATAGTTTTTTCATTACCAAAAAGTTTTTTAGCCTGTAAAGTAACCTGCATTTTCATTTCTGTATCGAGTTTGGGGTCGCTAAGCAGTTCCAAGTAGTTGTAAAACTCGGCTACCTTGCTTTTAGACTTCGCTTCATAAGCCATAAGCATTTTTGCAGCCATCTGTCGTTTGGCCGGCCCTGCATCCTGCGCGGCGGCGGGTAAAGCGAGTAACAATAACAGGGCTATCAGTATCTTCATTTTCCTTTTTGCATAAATTTGAGCGAAATAATTTTCCCTCCGTCATATTTTATCTCCACCACTTCCATATTCTTAACTACAATGCCTGGTGTGGTAACTTTGTCAATATATTCCTGTTTGTTTAAAAACTCCACGCCTATATCATCAAACATCACCTCCTGTATCACAGCATCATCCGATATAATGTCGCTAAGCTGCTGGCGGCGTTTCTTCCAGTCGGCCACATTGCCGTTCATGTAGGCGCGTACCATCATGGCATAGTCATCGGGCTGAAGGTCGAACTCCGGGTTTTCATTGCCCGATTCAATGGTAAGCGTATCGGCCTTATAATAAGCGCTTTCAACAGCTACCAGCGCTTTTTCAGTTTTCAGCGCAAGCATAAAACAGTTGTCCTTACCTGTAAGCTTTGTTTTCTTACTGTCCTCCAGCAGATACAGGCTTACCTTATCGGCCTCCACGGGCTTTTGCGTGTACTTATCCTTCAGGCAGATGCTTACTTTAGCAGCGCCTTTAAATACGCCAAATGCCAGCAGCATTCCGGTAATAATGGTAAGCGCCGCAATGGCTATCGGCGCCACAAACTTTTTTATTCCTTGATGGCTATCCACCGCTGCTATCTGAACACTCACCACGGGAGGCTGATTACTACTCGCTTTGCTAAAAACAAACTCCTCCCAGCTCCCCGCTCCCGTCCATTTGCAAAAAATATCCAGCATATCGCGGCGTGGCAGCTTTTGGTTGGTTTCGGGCTTCAGGTGGGTATATACCCATTTTTCGCTTACGCGCTCATGGCAGTCTTTTTCTACCAGGTCTATAAGCTGCGCTATTTCCCGGTTGCCAAAGCCCTGTATGCTACCGGTGTAAAACGGAAATGCCTCCCGGTACTTTGCCAGTATGTTTTGTTTGAGCAGGTAAAATGTGTGCATATCATCCATCAGGGCTGTGGCAAAGTTAGGTTCAGCTTCGGTTTCCTGTGCTGTAAATGTACTGTAAAACTACTGAAAAATACTTTTCCCGCTGTTTACCACGGGTTTGCAACGCATTTTTTTTTCAGTCCGGGTAGGTTTGCAGCATAAACATTTAAAAATCATAAACATGAAAAATCTTTTTACTTCAGCGCTTATTATCTTTTTAGGCTGTACGAATGGTAGTACCGCGCAGGAAATGGGCAACGCTAATTATGGCAATAACCATTATCAGCAAAAACAGCAAGCCATGCAAACCATAAGTTATGAGGGCAGCAACAGTTTTACCTTTAGCATACGGGGTATTTATAATGAGAAGGCGGGGCTGTATTCGGCAACGTTCAGCCTGGTGCAGGTGGGTATTACGCCAGAGGAAATAGACGGTATTGTAAACGAAAAAATAGCGAATATTAAAGCGCAGTTAAAAACTATTGACCCTGCCGCCGAGGTAATAACCGACATGATATCGTTTGTACCGGTGTATGAATTTGAGGCCTCAAAAAAGATATTCAATAAAAAGACGTATAACGAAAAGCCCGCAGGCTACGAACTTAAAAAGAACATCATTATTAAATACAAAGGACAGCTACTCGACCGGATTATTTCGGCATGCGCCAAGGAAGAGGTGTACGATTTTGTAAAGGTAGACCACGTGGTGACCAACCTTGATGCCGTGATGCAAAAGTTGCAGCAAAAAACACTGGAAGAATTTAACAGCAAGCTGAAATTTTATTCAGAATTAAAAGGCGAAGACCTTACCAAGAAGAAGCGCACGTTTAGCGAAAGCTTTAACGTGGCTTACCCTATAGAAAGCTATGCGGGGTATACCGCTTTTTCGCGCCACCAGCTGCCTTATACAAAGAATGCGGTGATAAACGAAACGGCTAAGAACGAAACCCAATATTACAACCCCGTAATGTTAAAAACCCATACCTACGTTATAAACCCTGAAGTTACAGAGCCGGCGGTACAATTGTTTTATGACATAGCCGTAACCATCGACCTTACCAAACCGGAGCCGCCGGCTACTATAACGCCTCAGCCTAAATCTGCCCCTCCGGTAGAAAAGAAACAGATATATATGGTTACCCAAAACGGCGATATCAAACAGCTTATTTTTTAATTATGAAAAAATTATTGCAACTACTGCTATGCCTGTTATCGTTAACGGCATTGGCGCAGGCTTCCAGCATAGAATATAGCCAGCAGAAAGTATTGTTTAAAGTAAGTTTTGATAAAAGCCGCCCAAAAGCATACTTATGGAAGTCAAAAGCCTTACTGCCCGCCTTACCTGTTATCGTTGTTAGTATTGCTTGAGGTATCTTTTTGGGAAATAAATAACTGTATATGCGTTGCGTACATACGTTCGACCTTATAGAAGACCCAGAAAAATTTAACTAATAATTTAAACTTTTAAGCGTTATAAACGTCTAACCCATATACCCGCATTATTACTTATCATATACTCGATATTATGAACAACGCACATCTTTGGTCATTGCGCCTTGGCTTTAGTGGGAAACAGGCAAGTGAAATTAAAAAGGAGGGAATAAAAGCCTTCCTGCAAAAATCTTTTGCAGCGCCACTGCCTACAGATGAGCCACCGCTTATCAATAAAATGCCAAAAACAGTAGAGGAGTATGAGGCTCTTAAAAAAAAGATGAGTCTAACCGAAGAAAGCAGAATGGAGGCACGGAAAAATTATGATGACGGCGTTATTGACATAAAAACATGGTGGATTGAAAAAATGGACACCAGCTCATACCCCCTGCGCGAAAAACTAGTACTGTTTTGGCATAATCATTTTGTGGCTTCATCAAATATTACCTACCGCAACTACCAGCATAATCAACTTTTGCGGGTTGAAGCCTTTAGCAATTTTAGAGAACTCACAAAAAAAGCCATACAAACTAATGCACAAATACAATATCTGGATAATAATAGAAACCGCAAAGGAAATTATAATGAAAACCTTAGCCGTGAGCTTTTAGAGTTATTTACACTGGGAATAGGCAACTATAGCGAACAGGATATTAAAAATGGAGCAAAGGGCCTGGCAGGACTTACCGCCGGCGATGATAAGGGCCATTATATAAAGGCTAAAGAAAATAACGAGCCCTTTATATATTTTGGGAAAACAGGTAATTTTAAGGCAGACGAGATGGTAGATATTATTTTTGAACAAAAAAATGCTCCCTATCTTATTACTTCTAAAATATTGAAATGGTTTATTTATGATAATCCGCCCCAAGATTTGGTACTATACTATGGTAATTACCTGCGAGAGGTTGATTATGAGATGAAGCCATTTCTGATAAAGATATTTACCGAGGAATATGACAAACCCACTGAGGGTTCAAAAATAAAAGATCCGCTTGTCTACATATTGCAAATTATAAACGAACTGGGTTATAAGAATATTGACTATAAACTTGTACATGTTTTTTTAAAAAGCCAAAATATGGATCTTTATAACCAGTTAAATGTAAAAGGCTGGGAAGGAGGCAAAAGCTGGATAACAGCTCAACTTTTTATGCAGCGTAATCTTGTTGCAGACCGATTGTGTAAAGGGAGGCTACAAAACAATAATATTTCTAAAAGCGCACAAACAGAAAAGGGATATGAGCTAAAGCCAAAATTAATTTATGAAACACACAATGGCAATACCGGCGTAATTGAAAGTCTTAAAAACAGGCTCTTGTTTGCTACCGACGATACACTTGAAGAAAGCTTTAAAACTATATTACCGTATGATTTTGACCCTAAAAGCCAGGGTGCCGAAAACGGTGTATTACGCCTATTTAATTTTATAGTTAAGACACCTGAATTTCAGTTAATTTAAATGATGAAAGATTATGCACAGGAGAAATTTTTTTAAACTTACCGGTACATGCACCGGAGGGTTGCTACTGCTTCCTGATTTTTTGTACTCTTATGCCCTTCAGGAAAATCTTACCCCCGGCGACAGCTGCCTGGTTTTTATCCAGCTAAATGGCGGTAATGATGGGCTAAATACCTTTATACCTTACCAGGATGAACTGTACTACAAGTACCGCCCCGCTATAGCTATTAACAAAAACGATATAATAGCCGGCCATAACGGCATGGGCTTTCACCCTGCTCTTAAGGGCCTGGCCGATATCCAGCAAAAAGGAGACCTTACCGTTATACAAAACGTAGGATACCCTGAACCAAACCGCTCCCACTTTCGCAGCCAGGAAATATGGGTAACAGCAGCGCCAAACGAATATCTTAGTAACGGCTGGCTGGGCAGGTTTTTAGACCTGCAGTGCGATGCACATAATCCTACCGCCAGTATCAATATAGATAATACCGATACACTGGCTTTAAGGGGAAATGAACTAAATACCATAACGATAAATAATCCTGTAGGAATAAAAAATAATATAGAGAATAAAACCGGTATATTAAGCCAAAACCCTCAACTCGATTTTGTACGCAAACTGTCGAACTCGGTAAATGAAAGCGCTGACAAAATAAAAACCGCGCTTAACAAAGCAAAGCCAGCCGATATCAGTTACCCAAAATCGCAGACCTCAAAAAAAATGGAATGGATTGCAGGGCTTATTAAAGGCGGGCTGAATAGTAAAGTGTACTACACTTCACTATCCGGCTTCGACACGCACGAGGGGCAGCTAAACAAGCATAAAAGCAAACTTGCCGAAGTAAGCGATGCTGTACATGCTTTTTATACCGACCTTAAGGCTGCAAAAAAGATGGACGAAGTAACCGTGGTTATTTTTTCAGAATTTGGCCGCAGGGTGCAGGACAATGGGCACGGTACAGACCATGGTACCGCCGCCCCCATGTTTATCATAGGAGGAAAAAACAAGGGGAAGGTAATAGGGAAAAATCCTGATCTTGTAAATCTTGACCATGGCGACCTGATACATGAACATGACTTCAGGAGCGTATATGCCGCCCTGCTAAAAGATAAATTTTCTTTTGATCCTAAACAAATAGGCATCAACAACGCGGCGCTAACAGGAATATTTTAAAGCCGGGATATTTCAGTTACGTTTACGCTATGGAAAATGTGCCTGAAGTTATATTTACAAAAAATTGTACAAGTATTAATTTTGAAGGAGGCTCTTTAAACCAAAGGTACGAGGGAAAATTAACAGTTGGTGGATAGCACGCATCGGTGTAGGCAACACGACGATAAAGATTATCCAACCTAAAAATTAATCGACGTTATAATATTTTGTACCGAACTGATGATGTACTGAACCCCGATGGCAACAGTAATAAACCCGATAATGCGCGATATGGCCACAATACCAGACGCGCCCAGTATGCGGGAGAGGTAATGCGCGCTGCGCAGCATTAAAAAAATAACCAGCGCTACCGATGCCATAGCGAGTACCGCTATTATTTTCTGCCAGATTTCGGGATAGTCAGGGTACATGGCTATGAGCAGGGAGATGCTGCCCGGCCCGGCCAGTATGGGTATAGCCAGGGGAGAAAGGGCTATGTCGTTACGGTTTTGCGCGTCTTCTTCAATTTCCCTGTGCATACCGCGGCCTTTGTTAAAACGGCGGTTAAGCAGGGAGAAGCCGCTGTTTACAATGATAAATCCGCCGGCTATACGGAGTGCGTCGATACTTATACCGAAGAACGTTAGGGCATACTGTCCTATAAAAAATGACACTATCAGGATTATAAATACATTTATGGCGGTCCAGAAGGAGATGCGCTGGCGTTCGCGAAGGGAATCTCCCTGGGTAAGGCCCACAAAAATAGGCACTGCACCAAGAGGGTTAATAACCGAAAAAATTGCTGCAAAAATGTAAATGAATAATTCCATACGCCCGGTTTAGAACGGCAAAGGTACAAATGTTTGAAGAATTATTATTTTTGACCAATTATTAATTGCCTCCATTACATAGCAACAAACTGATAAATCTGCGGGGCAGGAAGTGCAAGCAATTTATTACCTCTACGTTTATACATCTTTTAAGCCGTTAATTGTGTAGGTAATAAAGATTCTGATGTTACGTTATAACAGTACTAAAATACCTTAAGCATGAAGAAACTGTTACTCATACCGGTAATGTTGTTATTGGCAGCATGTGGAAATTCATCAACAATTAATAAAGATTTTCCTGATAACCGCTGGCCAAAAACCTATATACAAACATTTAGTGTCAATGTTACGGGAGATGGTATAACTCAACTCGGGCTGCTGTTTTCTTTTGTATCCGGCCCCCAGTTTACCGATATTCCGCTATCCATAGGCATCACCGCACCCGATGGCAGCACACAGTATGTCTCTATACTGCTTGACCTTACCGGCAAAGCCGACGGCAGCTCCTTAGACTGCGCGGGCGACGTATGCGACCTCCATACCGTTTTAAAAAACACGGTATTAACAAAAGGAGACAATACCATTACCATCAAAAATAATTTTAAAGGGCCTTATGTGCCTAATGTGCTGGCCGTAGGGGTGGATTTAAAAGAGTTTAAAGAATAATGATTAAAGCCGTATTGCAGCGGCCATACCCATTTGCTGCCCGTTATAAAATGGCAATACCATTCCGGTAGTTTTGCTTTCATGCCCACCAAAAATATATTTTTTAATAACCGGGAAAAGCCAGTACGCAGCCTTGGTACTCAATATGCCTATACCCGCCCCGGCGGCCACATCGGTAAGCCAGTGACGGTCGTTGTACATGCGGAATATACCCGTACCGGCAGCAACGGCATAGCCGGATATACCATACCATATATTTTTATCTTTATACTCCTGCCATAAAAATTCAGCGCCACTAAAGGCTGTAGCCGTATGCCCGGAAGGGAAAGAGTTCTCTGAAGTCCTGTCAGGCCGGTATTCATGTACCGTGTGTTTTAATGTGGTTACGGTTGTAGCCATTATAAGGTATGATGTAGCCATTATAATAGTACGGTCGCCCAGGTTATGCCTACCTTCAATCCCTGCAAAGTTTAAGGCGTAAACCGATAGCATGGGAACATACTGGCTAAAGTCATCAATAGTTATTTTTTGGTCAATATCTTCCTTCACTTCGTTGTGGATGTTTTGGTTGTAAATAATAAGCTGGTCAGACCCAATACCTATTACCCCATAGCCAATAAGCACCCCCGGAATGATAAGCTGCCTGTACCCAAATTGGTGTTTTGATGTGTCGGGCTGCCATATGGTGTCGGAAACTGTAAGGTTGTCCTGCGCCTGGCCCGATAAAGAAATAAGGCACATTGCCAAAAGTAACTTGTTCATTTAAAATTTGTTATTAGGACGCGATGTTGTATTAAAGCCCTCCCCTTTTTAAAATGTGAGTACACTACCACAACTGTATTTATTGCGAATTATTGCACTGTTAATAAATACCTTCCGGTTGACGACTACTTACCACTTAAACACTAACTTTGCCCGCTTTTTAAAAATTTAAAAAATGGTTAGCAACAACATGGTTAAGGGAGTACTGCTGGTAGGGCTGGGCGCGGCAAGCTATGGCCTGCTGGCTACATTTGTAAAAATGGCCTATGCCAAAGGCTACACTACCGCCGAGGTTACCGTTTCGCAAATGGTATTGGGCATTGTATGCGTGGCAGCGTTATGGTTATTCCAAAAGAGTAAGCAACCCAAGGATGTAAAGCGACTTCAAACAATATCCTAGCCCTGCTCCTGTCCGGCACTTCTATAGGCTTTACCACTGTGTTTTACTACCTGGCGGTAAAGTATGTACCTGTATCTGTAGGCATTGTGCTCCTCATGCAAAGCGTATGGATGGGCGTACTGGCAGAATGGATGATTACAAAACAAACGCCATCGCCTAAAAAAATACTGGCTGTAGTAGTGGTAATTGCTGGCACGTTACTGGCCACCAACCTTTTAAAAACCGATGCATTGCCACACTGGCATGGTATACTATGGGGCCTGCTGGCGGCAGTAAGCTACACAGTTACCATGTTTGCAGGCAACCGCATAGCCATAAACCTGCCACCCGTACAGCGCAGCCTCTATATGCTGTATGGCGCAGCGGTGGTAGCACTGGTATTTACCGCCATTACCTGGCCGGGGCATTTTACTGTTGAGATTCTCTATACCTGGGGTATCCCCCTGTCGGTTTTTGGCACGCTGCTGCCCCCATTGCTTATGAATGCCGGTTTCCCAAAGATACCCATGGGCATGGGCAGCATAGTCTCGGCGGTAGAATTGCCGGTATCGGTTACCACAGCCTATATTGTGCTGCACGAAACCGTAAGCACATCACAATGGCTGGGTATAGCCCTGATACTGGGCGCCATTGTTTTAATGAATATTTCACACAATAAACAGGGATAAAGTGTACATTTGGCAAAACGCTATACCATGCAGCTACCGTGGCACCTCTATCTTATGGCACTACTGTATATACTGGCGGGACTTAACCATTTAAGGGTACCGCGGATGTATATAAAAATCATCCCCGTACAGCTGCCGAACCCTAAGTTACTCAACACACTTAGCGGAATAGCAGAGATACTTTGCGGTATAGGGCTTTGCATACCGGCCATTTCGCACTTAGCGGCCTGGGCTACCATAGGGCTGCTTGTAGCCGTATTCCCCGCAAACATATACATGGCGGTAAACCCTGAGGCAGCATTGGGCCTGCCAAAGTGGGCCGTACTGCTGCGCCTGCCCTTTCAGCTTTTGCTTATCTACTGGGCATTTCAATATACCTAAGGATTTTGCAGCTCTTTATCAATGCTTTTTTGTATGATGCATTTAATAATTTCCTGCTTAAAACATACTTTTTAGCAGTATACTTAAAAATTATTCAAAGAAAACAGGGCTTAGGGGTATGTTTTTTAGGATTTTAAAAAAAATAAATCACAACTTATATTTTATCGTATTTTTTACTAATATTGAAAGAAGCAATCCTTTAATCTATAATAATATTTTTTTTGAATTAATTTTTTCAGGGTGATGAAAAAGAGCAGCCGTTTAGAGTTAAACCGGGAAGCGCTAGATAAAATAGCATCGCTTGCCCAGGAAGAGAAAAAACCATTTGAAGAGATAAAAGCCCAGTATGGCCTCTCTGAAAAGGAAGTGACCGACATAATGAAGAAAAGACTGTCTCCCGACGGTTTTGAGGCGTGGAAAAAAAAGACGGCTGCAAAAAAACCAAAACCAAAGCCGCTGAATACACTTGAAGACGATGACCTCGACTCTAAGTACTATTTTAATAAGAAATTTTAAACTGACTCTCCTTTGTGGGAGTTTTTTTTTGCACGGCACATATCTTTACTAAAGGCTTGTGTAACATTAATTCGTAATTCCTTTGCTTAAATTCACGCCTACTCAAGGTATTCGCGAACGATATTCCTTACAGAAGCTTTCATTTTTTTTGAACGATAATTAACACACCTTCAGCAGCATCGTGTTTAATTGCTTAGTAAATTTACAGTCAATTAACACTTTTAGCTATGGCAACAAAGAAAGTAATACCACCAACAGAACCTACAAAATCTGAAATTATTGATCAATATGCAGATTATTGCCTTATGCACGGCCACAAACCTGCTTCGGTATATAAGTTTGCAAAAGATAACGGCTACGAAGAAGCCACCTTTTATAAATATTACAGCTCGTTTGAGGTGCTTGAGCGCCATTATTTTGCGGAGATGTTTAGCCACGCGCTGGAGGCGTTAGAGCAATCGCCCGCCTATGCAGCATATGGCGGCGTAGAAAAATTATCTGCCTTTTACTTTACCTTTTTTGAAATTGCTACCGCAAACCGCAGCTTTGTGGTGTACAGCCTTACCGAAGGCAGTGGCACGCTTAAAAACCTGATGAAACTGCGCGAACTCCGCAAAGAATTTACCGTATATGCACAGGCTATACTTGATAAACCATTTGACCTGAAACACCCAAGGGCTGAGAAGATACAGCAGGATGCACTGCGGGAAGGGGCATGGCTACAGTTTTTAACCATCTTTAAGTTTTGGCTGCGCGATACCTCTCCGGGCTTTGAAAAGACCGATGTGTTTATCGAGAAATCCGTTAAAGCATCGAGCGATTTGGTGTACAACACCCCGCTAAATAGCCTTTTTGACCTGGGCAAATTCATCTGGAAAGAAAAGTTTACGGTTTAACTAAAACCCCACAAAATGAAACGATTAGATTCTATCCCCACCAATAAAATTGAGCGGGTTACCAAACTCGTGTCTACCGGAGTTAAAATAGGCGGCAACTACCTTAAATATTACGGGCAGAAAATGGTGAACCCCGAAACCACTAAAGACGCCCTGCACGAAAATAACGCCACTGATATTTATGACGGACTAGAAGAGCTGAAAGGCAGCGCCCTTAAAGTAGCACAGATGCTGAGCATGGAAAAAAACCTGCTGCCCCAAAGCTATGTAGAGAAATTTTCGTTGAGCCAGTTCTCGGTACCTCCATTATCAGGCCCACTGGTAATGAAAACGTTTAAAAAATACTTTGGCACAGAGCCGCACGTGCTTTTTGATGAATTTAGCGCCGAGAGCGTTAACGCCGCCAGCATCGGCCAGGTACACCGTGCCAAAAAAGGAGGTAAAGACCTCGCGGTAAAAATTCAGTATCCCGGGGTGCGAGACAGTATTGGGACAGATATTGCCATGGTAAAACCCATTGCGCTGCGCATGTTTAACCTGAAAGGTACCAGCGATGAGTACTTTCAGGAAGTGGAAGACAAGCTGATGGAAGAGACTGATTATACGCTGGAGCTACAACAAAGTGAAGTAGTACGCATAGCCTGTGCTAAACTTGATAACCTGCGTTTTCCCACCTATTACCCCGAACTGAGCTGTGAAAAAATCATTACGATGGACTGGATGAGGGGCATCCACCTTTCTGAATGGTGCAAGCAGGAGCACAGCCAGGAAAAACGTAATAAAGTAGGCCAGGCGCTGTATGATTTTTATATGTACCAGATACACGGGCTGCACAAGTTTCACGCCGATCCGCATCCGGGCAACTTCCTGGTTGATGAAGATGCTAATTTAATAGCCATCGACTTTGGCTGTATGAAGGAGCTTCCAATGGAGTTTTACACGCCCTATTTTGAGCTAATACAGCCAGATACTTTAGATAATGATACTTTATTTACCGAAAAACTTATAACGCTTGACGTACTGAAACCAGACGATACCCCGCAGGAGTTGGAGTATTTTAAAGAACTGTTCCATGAGTTGCTCAATGTGTTTGTAGAGCCGTACCGCCACACGCGTTTTGATTTTTCGGGCGAATCGTTTAACAACGCCATTGCGGGGCTTAGCGAGCGCTTTGCAAATGACAAGAACATCCGCAAGATGAATACCAACCGCGGCAGCAAACATTTTATTTATGTAAACCGCACCTTTTTTGGGCTGTTTAGCCTATTGTTTGATATAAAAGCGGAGGTGGATATTTATGGGTTTGAGAGATATCTGAAACAATGATGAATTTTAAAATTTAAATTCATCTGCCTGATAAATATTAGCCACGAATTGCATTAATTGTGACAAATTTAAATTTGTATAAATTAGTGCAATTCGTGGCTTTTTTAATTGTATCTGTACGCCTCTGCGCCTTCTGTGTGTGCCTCCGTGAAATTGCCAAAAACAAAACCACTGCTAACAAAACGTTAATCGCCTAATTTCCGCAAAAGTTTTCTTATTTTTGAAAGCTATAAGACGTTATGACGGAAGAACAAGTAATACTGGTAAACGAGCAGGATGTGCCCATTGGCCTAATGCCAAAGATGGAAGCGCATGAAAAAGCCCTGCTGCACCGTGCCTTTTCGGTATTTGTGGTAAACAGCAAAAATGAGATTATGCTACAGCAGCGCGCCGCCCACAAGTACCATTCGCCCCTCTTGTGGACGAATACTACCTGTAGCCACCAGCGCGACGGCGAAAGCAACATTGAAGCCGGTACACGCCGTTTACAAGAGGAGATGGGTTTTAGCACCCCGCTTAAGGAGCTCTTTTCGTTTATTTATAAAGCGCCTTTTGATAACGGCCTTACCGAGCATGAGTTTGACCATGTAATGATAGGCCTTTACGAAGGCGAGCCCAGCCTGAATCCTGAGGAGGCCGAAAGCTGGAAATGGATGGCGGTTGAAGAGGTACGTGATGATATGCGGCTGCACCCCGAACTGTATACCGTATGGTTCAGGATTATATTTGATGAGTTTTACCATTTTTTAGAAGAACATAAAGTATAGTTGATGGTTGTCGGTTGATGGTTGTTGGAAGCTGCCGTCAACCGGCAACTAACAACCAACAACTGACTACCAATGAGAGTAACCGTAAGCCGAAGCGCCCATTTTAATGCTGCCCACCGCCTGTACCGCAAAGACTGGGCGGAGGAACAGAATAATGCAGTCTTCGGCAAGTGCAATAACCCTAACTTCCACGGGCACAACTACGAGCTGATTGTAAGCGTTACGGGTGCCATTGACCCTGATACGGGCTATGTTATAGACATAAAAATACTAAAGGATATTATTACCGATGAGGTAGAGGTGCCTTTTGACCATAAGAACCTTAACCTTGATGTGCCTGAATTTGCCGACCTGAACCCCACGGCCGAAAATATAGCCGTGGTGATATGGAACCGCATACGCCGCCGCATAGCCGAAGATAAAAGCCTGGAAATAACATTATACGAAACCCCGAGAAATTTTGTAACCTATAAAGGAGAAAGCTAACCTAACAAACAATTTATGAGTACTAAACATTACCCACTCGTTTTTACGCCCATATTACAAGACCGCATTTGGGGCGGTACAAAACTAAGGACCGACCTTGGTAAAGACATACCTACCGAAACTACAGGCGAAAGCTGGGAACTTAGCGCTGTTGAAGGCAACGTAAGCATAGTGAAAAACGGCGCCCTTGCCGGTACGCCGCTTACCGATTTGCTTGAGCAATACCCTGATGATATACTGGGTACTGCGGTACACGCGAAGTTTGGCAAGCAGTTTCCGCTGTTGTTTAAATTCCTGGATGCCCGCGAAGACCTGAGCATACAGGTACACCCGAATGATGAGTTGGCAAAAAAACGCCATAACTCATTTGGCAAAACCGAAATGTGGTATGTAATGCAGGCCGACCCGGGTTCGCGCATTATTGTAGGCTTTAACCACACATCGAGCCCGGAAGAATATGTAGAAAAGCTCGAAAGTAAACAACTTATAGATATATTGAACCAGGTACCGGCAGAAAAAGGCCAGGTATTTTTCCTTGAAACCGGGACCATACACGCCATAGGAGCGGGTATTGTTATCGCGGAAATTCAGCAAACAAGCGACATTACCTACCGTATTTACGATTGGGACAGGGTAGATGCTAACGGCAATGGCCGACAGCTGCATGTAGAAGAGGCGCTTGACGCCATGAACTACAATGAGACCGATACCCAAAAGCACTACACTACCCAATCGAACAAGAGCAACACGATGGTAGACTGCCCGTATTTTACAACTAACTTTTTACCTTTAGATGGCAGCACAACTGTAAGCCGCAGCGGCGAGAGCTTTACGGTTTACATTTGTACGGATGGTGAGTTTACGGTTGATATAGAAGGCGAAGCCTATAGCTTTAAAAAAGGAGACACAATACTGGTGCCGGCTGCTGTAAAAGCATTTACGCTGGCAGGAAATGCTACTTTGTTAGAAATATACATTTCTTAACAGATTTTATTAACAAAAGGCGTAATTTTGCGCCATAATTTAAAAGAACAGAGAAATGGCAAGTGTAAGAAACTTAAAAAAAGACATCAATTTTGTATTGGGCGATATCATTGAGGCAGTATACCTTAATGAACTTGTAAAAGACGGAAAATCTGCAGCAGCAGGAGAAGCTATTATAGATGAGGCTATTACCGTATTTGACGACCTTATGAAGCAGGTTAATGCAAAAAAGGTAGAAGATAAAAAAGCACACTTTAAGCAAATAAACAAAAAACTTGAAGAAACTGCTAACCAGCTTATTGGGAAACTAAACGCGCTGTAAGCAAAAAATATCAATAAAAAGTGCCGGTATTTCTTTGGAAATTTAAAATCCACTGTTATATTTGCACCCGTATTGAGAATGCCGGTGTAGCTCAGCTGGCTAGAGCAGCTGATTTGTAATCAGCAGGTCGTGGGTTCGAGTCCCTCTATCGGCTCAGTATAAAACCACCCTATTCAGGGTGGTTTTTTTGTTTTTACCTATATTCATTCCCACAAAATCTTTCCATTATCTTTGCGCCAACTTAAAAACTCCTCTATGTTGCATACTTCGGTAGATAATTCCCACATCAAACAATTGCTGAATGATAACCCGCTGTATGTTTTTGCGCTCGAATCTGAAGCTGCAAATGAGTTTGCCGACGAAAAGCCGCTCTTTGTAGGCGTGGGCAAATTAAATGCTATGTACCACCTCATGAAGCGCATACAGCATGAGAAACCAGGTATTATAGTGAATTTGGGTTCTGCGGGCAGCCTGGAGCACAACAGGGGGTCGATAGTGTGCTGTACGGGCTTTGTGCAGCGCGATATGGATGTAACGCCACTGGGCTTTGACAAATACCATACGCCCTTTGCTACGCATGAGCCGGTACTGCTTAACGGGCTTAAGGCCGAAGGCTTTCCATTGGGCATTTGTGGCACGGGCGACAGCTTTGTGGTAAACCATGATACAGCCGATTATAATGTAATTGATATGGAAGCTTATGCCATGGCGTGGCTGGCACTGCATGAAAACATACCGTTCTTAAGCCTTAAATACATATCAGATGGTGCAGATGGTGCCGCAGCCGAGGACTGGCCCGCAACTATAAAACACGCCGCGGCAGCACTTAAAAGCGCGGTAGTGAGCCTCCGTATTTAACGAGATAAAAAGCTTAATTGTTTTTTTTTAACACAGCCTGGAGCAGGTTCCACAAAAAAAGCGGTTGGGCAAGCAGGGCCGTACCGCAGCACCCCAGGCTAATTATTTCGTTAATACGGTATACATAAGTGTAATTTTGAACAAAGCAACTGTTAATAAAAACAACGATAGCATTTAATAAAACAGCGCCTATGGTTATATAGGCGTGCAGTAACGTTACTTTTTTATTAAGCTGCAGGTTTAACCTGTCGGCAAAATAATAACCAAGTGCCAGAACAAGGTACGCCACTTTAAAAAGTATGCTTAGCTGAAAACCATCAAGGTACATGTAGCGGTTAAACAATGTAAAGCCTACCATACCACCCTGCCCTCCAATCATAATAATAAGGGCATATAGAAAGATGCCCAGCGATGCAAAGAAAAAATATAGGTAGGTGTAATTTATTATGCTTGTTTTCACAATCATTGAATAGTTGAATGCAAAACAAATGTAGCATTTTTTCACAAAAATGGCAAAGCGTTATAACTTTCGCGCTTATTTTACAGCTTCCGCTTCATACTTTTTACGGTCGGCCACATATTTGGTAAGCATCCTGCCATATTTAGATGCGGCTACCTTTTTTGTCATGCCTTTTTGTATGGTATCAAGATATTTAGTGTTTATATCCTGTATTTCAGACAGCGCTATGTAAGGCGCTACCTCATACTTACCGTTTTTAAGCGCAAAGTTTGCGGTATACAGGTAGCGCCTTTTTTGGTTTTGCTCTTCAGCTGCGGCGATACTGTCCAGCCGTGCAACATCCGCTACCGCTGTGGCTTCAATATTTTTTTGCAGCAGGTCAAGGTGCTCATCCGTAAAGCGGGCCCTTACCTTTTTAAACTCTTCATATTTGTCGTGATTTTTGCTGCCGGTAATTTTTGCTTTAGAATAAAAATAGTCGAGTGTAGTTTCTATATTAACGGTACCCGGCTCTGCAAAAAACTTCAGGTTATCATCTATACTTTCCGTTGTACCGCGGTCTATAACAAGGTAAAGCATTTCGGGAGATTCCAGCTTCAGGTAGCTTTCAAAAGCCGAATTACCGTCTACCTCTATAGTATCGATATTTACCAGGCTTGTATCTACTTCTCTTTTAATAAACAGTTTTCCGCTCTTAAAGCCCTTTACATTTCCGGTTATGTGCACGTTGGCATCACCGTGGGTTTCTTTATTGCAGGCGGATACTAATAATGCAAGTGCGGCAAATGCAGGGAAAAGTTTTTTCATGAAGCGGTTATCTGTTTTTAAAATCAGCGCAAAGTAATAAAAATTATGGATTAGACATTGTATCGCCTAAAAATTGTTTTTATAAAAAAATCCCCAACATTTTGTGCGTTGGGGATTAAATTTAAAAAAGTCGTTATAGTATTAGCCTTTAAGCCAAGCTTCGCGCAGTGCGGCTTTAGAAGCATCAGTAGCTTTCCAGCCTTCTACATCTTCGGTAGGCAGCTTTATCTTCCCTTTTACAACCTGCTCTTTACCGTCGCGTTTTATTTTTACGCTAATGGCATCGCCATCTTTCCAGCTCAGGCTGGTAGTAATAAAGTCGTTAATATTATCCAGGTTGTACTCTTTTTCATTAAAAGCAAGCAATACGTCGCCTTTCTGAATGCCTAAAGTGGTAAAGAAAACATTAGGCTCTATATCCGGCCTTACAAAAATTGCTTTTGTCTGGTCTATACCTACCAACGGTTCCCTCATACCTTTAAGGAATGGGTTACCCGGTTTAGAGGTAGCGGAAGGTGTTACGCCCACTTTCGCAAAATACTCCGCGTAAGGTATAGGTGTAGGCCCTGCTACGTATGTTTTAAGGAACTCACCTACTTCAGGATAGGTAAGTTCTGTAATTTTTCCAAACAGCTCGGCATCGTCAAAAGGCTTGTTGTTACCGTACGCCTTGGTAAGGTCGCGCATCAGTGTAAGTATACCTTTCTGGCCTTTGCTCTCCTCGCGGATGATGATGTCTACGCACATGGCTATCAGCGCCCCTTTTTCATAAACATTGCGGTATTCTTTTTTATAAGGCTCTGCCAATACCCCTTTACTCATTACGGTAAACGGCATAGTATCGTCAAACTCGCCGGCGTTTGCTATCTTCTCGGCCATACGTATAAAAAAGGCGTCTTCATCAATAAGCCCCTGGTTTACCTGGAACAGGTTAGCAAAATACTCTGTTACACCCTCATACATCCAAAGGTGCTCACTCATTTTTGGCGCGTTAAAGTCAAAGAACTGAATTTCTTTACTGTGCACACTAAGCGGCGTTACAATGTGGAAGAACTCATGCGACACAATATCCTTAAGCTGCTCTGCAAGCGCTTCAACCCCCATAGTTTCCGGCATTACAACCGTGGTACAGGTGGGGTGTTCCAGCGCGCCAAAGCCAGAAGCATCGGTTTCGGTCATGTCTGAAAGGTATACCAGCACGGTATATTTTTTATTGGAGTTAATGGCGCCCAGGAATTTCTTTTGGGCACGCATAGTCTTCTCCATCATTGGGGTAATGTCTTTAGCCGTTACCTTGCCGTTTGGCGAATATACTGCTATCGTAATATCCATGCCTTCGGCGTTAAATGTGGTAAAATCGGGCTTGGTATACATTATAGGGTATTCGGTAAGCTCCAGGTAGCGTGATGTTTTAAACTGGTCTGCCGTGTCGCTCTTATCAAGGTCTACCATACTGGTAAAGCCCGTAAGCATTGCCGGGTGGCTTATGGTAACATCATAAGGTGTTTCGGTCATACCGCTAAAATAGCCAACAAATGCGTGCGTGTTCAGCATTATGTTTGTACCCGCCGCTATGTTACTGCCCGATGGCGAAAATATTTTCTCTTTCCTTTCGCTTTCATTATCGTAGGTGTCGTTTACCAGGTAAGTAAGCTTTGCCAGCTTGTTAGCGCCGTCTATTTTCCAGGAGTTTACGTCGCCTTTAGTTACTGTAAGTTCTTTGCCTTTTTTGTCATAAGCCTTTACACCTTCAATAAACTGCCCGTAATCGTCATCGCTGTACGTACCGGGAACCGTTTTAGGTATGTAATACGTAACCGTTTTTTCTTTAATTGCCGCGGGGGTAACCGTAACCATTACTTTATCGTCTTTAATAGTAGTAAGGTCAATAGCCACTTTAACGTCGCCTCCTTTTTGCGCATGCGCCAGCCCACCCATGGTTAGGGCAAAAGCAAGCGAACAGATAATTTTTTTCATATAATAACTTTTGTTGCGGTATAAGTAACCAATATGTTTAGTTTGTTACAAGCCAAATGTATAAAAATAATAGTTCAGCCTGTTTTTTACTTCTTCTTTCGCGGTACAAATACTATGCCCGGGTTTATTTGCTGCATGTGTGCTATAAAACCGGCTTTATCTTTTGGCGAAATAAGGAGGTAGCCGTCACCATGCGTAATGCCCAGGCGGTCAATAGAAGTTGCCGGGGCGCTAAGCGGGTTAAATGTTTCTTCAATCTTAGTGATGGATAAAATAGCCACCGGCCTGTAAGGAATAAAAAGCACATATGCCCGTAGTGTAGTACCCTTAACCTTGTAGTATGTGGTACAAAGCAGGGCGATAACCAGTACCATAACCCCGGCCATAACATACAGGCCTCCTGTACCTTTACCCGGGGTATTTGCCTCGGCAATAAACGCCGGAATAAAGCATGCTGCAAGCAGGGCGATGATTTCCCACCCTATTTTCGATTTATAAACGGTTACCATAGCAAATAATTTATTTTACCTGAATGGCTATCCAGTCGCCCACAATTTTAAGTGCGGCGGGGTTAAAAGTCTCCTCAATATCGCCGTATTCTGACGGAGCGCCCGTAGTACTGGCCTGGAACAGGTGGTTAAGCCCCGGAAGCTCTTTTGTTATAACTTTTTTATTACCGCTTTTATCTGCTGCACGCTTTATGGCATCAAGGTTTGCCTTGGGAGCCACCTGCACGTCTTTATCGCCATTTATCGCAAGTATTGGGCATTGCAGTCTTTCTAACACGGGATAAGGGTTATAGCGTATAAAATTAATGTACCACGGCGTGGTATAGTCACTCAACTGGGATTCTATATTGTTTACGACCTCACTTTCAGGTATGCCCTTAGAAATCAGCAGCGGTTTAAGGTCTTTATTCAGCGCCGCCCTTAACCTGGTTTTTAACACCGCGGGGTTGTCTTCCTCTTTTACAATAGTATATATACCGCGGTTTATGCTACCCAGTTTAGCTAAATCTTCTTCAGGCATGCCGTTTGCTTTTCCTGCAAGGTAATTTTGTAGCATTAAAAGTTCATCCCCGGGTATCGCGGTACCCGCCAGCAATACTATAAAGGCCACATCAGGGTGGTTTGCGGCCACTATGGGCGCTATAATGCCACCCTCGCTATGGCCCGCCAGCCCTATTTTTTTCGCGTTGATTTCTTTACGGGTCTTAAGGTAGGCAAAGGCCGCTTCAGCATCGGTCGCAAAATCGGCAGTAGTAGCAGTACTGAATTTTCCGGTGCTTTTGCCCACGCCGCGGTCGTCATACCGCAGTACGGCGATGCCCTGGCGGGTAAGGTAATCGGCAATTACAAGGAATGGCTTGTGGCCCAGTATTTCTTCATCCCTGTTTTGCGGGCCGCTGCCGGTTATTAATACCACCGCCGGGTAGTTGCTGCCGCCCTGTTTTGGCAATGTAAGTGTTCCCCCTAATGAGATGCCTGCTTTATCATTACTAAAGCTAACTTCTTCCTCATAATACGGATAGGGCTTTTCAGGCTCCTGCGGGCGCTTAAGTGTTTCTTTTTTTATTTCAGTTCGGCCAAAATTAAGCGGGACATCTACACCTTTTTGACTAAAATTGCCTTTTATTTCGGTCCCCGCTACCGTGCCTTTATAATTAATGCCGCCCTGCGGAATGGCAAAAGCAAAGATGCCACTTTCAAAAGCCACCGTGGTAAGCGGTATACCGTTAGCGCCCTGGTCTGGGCTGTCCATAGTACCACTGTAGCCGTTTTCCAGTTTGGTTATATGCAGGCTTATGCGAAGTTTTCCGCCAGGGAAAACGAGCCTGCCGTGCCAGTCGCCTGTTATATCCTGCGCGTTACTTATTGCTGTAAAAAAAAGTAATGTAAATAAAAGTAGTTTTTTCATGGTTGTGTTAATACGGTATACTGATTTTCAAGTTTCGGCGTAATAAATACATAGCCTTATCCTGAAAGGCAAGATAGAAATAAATTCTGTAGCTGCTGCAAAGCTTCGGCACAGAATAAATATTTGGGTTAGCCCGGGGCGCGCAAACACTGCCATTTTTTAGTAAAAATGATTCTAAAAGAAGCAACTTGCACAATTTTTCTTGCATTTGACATAACAAAAACCGTATTTAGCGTTTTATATCATCATCAATCAAAATCATCAAATCAAATGCGCACCTTAATCACCGTGCTGTTACTAGCATTCTCATGGGCTGTTTCTGCCCAAAACATTACCCTCTCCGGCAACGTAACCGACCCTGACAACGTTCCACTGGAGGCCGCAACTGTGTACATCAGTTCAGCTAAAGATTCTACCCTTATCAATTACACCATTACTGATAATAAAGGCGGCTGGCAGCTTAAAACCAGGGCCTTTGATGCGCCGGTCTACCTAAAGGTGTCTTACGTGGGTTTTACCACGCACAGGCAGCTTATAGATAAAATTACCTCAGATACTGATTTTGGAACGATACAGATGCAGGACAAAGGTACCAACCTTAACGAAGTGGTTATAGAAGGCGAAGTACCGCCCATACGCATAAAAAAAGACACGCTGGAGTTTGACGCGGCCTCGTTTAACGTGCGGGAGGATGCCAATGTGCAGGAGCTGCTTAAGCAGCTGCCCGGTGTAGAAATAGACGAAACCGGCAAAATTACCGTAAACGGTAAAGAGGTAAGCCAGATACTGGTTAACGGAAAGCCCTTTTTTGATAAAGACGGCAAAATTGCGCTGCAAAACCTTCCGGCAGAGATAATCAATAAAATACAGGTTAGCGATACTAAAACGAAGGAGGAAGAAATGACCGGGCAAAAATCTACCGGTAACGAGGCCAGCATAAACATAACTATAGACGAAGAAAAGAATAAGGGAATATTCGGGCGGGCCACTGTGGGCTTCGGCACAAGCGGAGTTTATGAACACAGTATGCTGGCCAATTATTTTAAAGGTGAACGGAAGATAAGTGTGCTTGCCAGTACCAACAACATCAACTCCACAGGGTTTTCTATGGATGAGATTTTTGACAACATGAGTGGTGGGCGCAACACAAGTGCCTGGAGCGACGGTAAGAGCTTTAACATAAATGGTATGCAGTTTGGCGGTGGCCAGGGTATTACCCGTACCGATATTGGAGGCGCGTATTATGCGGATAAGTGGGCCAAGGGCTTTGAGGGCGCAGTGAATTACTTTTATACCGGTACAGACAGTAAAAACGATACTGAAAGCAAAGTAACTACCTTTGTGCCAAAAGAAACCGAAACGGATGCAGACCAGAGCTATGTAACCGAAAGCACAGGCAAGAACCACCAGGACCGATACGGCCATTATGTAAACACGCAGTTTGAAATAAAAGCCGACTCTACGTTTACCATTTATGCCGAACCTAAATTCCAAAAGGGGCATAATTACACTAAAAACGAGGCCTCCAGCAGTACCTATCGCCTGGCTTCGGGTGAAGTGCTGAACGATAACAATGGTGTTAACTCATCAGAAAACAATACCACCGGTTTTAGCAATACGCTTGTAGCCACTAAAAAATTCAACGCAAAAAAAGGGCGGTTCCTGAGCTTCGACCTGGAAAATAACAACCAGAAGGGCGACAACTATAACCTGAACAACACCATTACCAATACCTATGATTATGCCGGTGGCACACCGGTTGTGACTACCGAAAACCGCAACCAGATACGCCGCACCGATACCAGTAAAGACATCTACCATTTTTCGGTGTCGTATGGCGAGCCGGTAACCGATTCCAGCAACGTGTATTTTCAGGGTGAAGTGTGGCGCGAAACCGAAAGCGAAAACCGCAGGGGTTACAACTTTAACCAGGGTACTGATAACTACAGCGACTATAACGATGCGCTGAGCGGTTACCTGAGCGCTAAAACCAACAGGGCAAAACCGGCACTGGGATACAACTTTACCAAATCTAAAATGTATTTTAATATAGAGGCCGGTACATTCTTTATAGACTATGCGGCAAACGGCAGCTATCTGGGCAATGGCCTTAGCGCCAAGCGTAATGAGGTTATACCTAATGTAGAGATGTACCTTAACTACAATTTTACCAAAACACGCAGCTTTAGTATTAGTTACGATTACAACTTTACCGCCCCGCAGGCATCGCAAATACTGCCCGTGGCCGATGTACTTAACCCGCTAACCACTATAATAGGCAACAGCGACCTTGACTTTGTAAAAACGCATAACCTGTGGATAAACCTGTATGACTACAACTGGTCTGAAAAAATAGGTTACAACATCTATGCGGGGGGTACATATTACCAGAATAATATTTCTACCAGCACGCTTATCGACGAAAATGCCCGTACAACCGTATCATATTTTAACGTAAACGATACCTACCAGTACTGGCTTGGCGGCCAATATGGTAAAACATTTAAACGCGAAGCGCACAGCCTCAACGCGTCGGTAGGTATGTATATAGAAAGCGGGCTTAATAAAGGGCGGCAAAACGAACAATTGTTTACATCGCTTTCATATTCAACAGAGCCCTGGGTAGGCTTAACATACAGTTATGGCGAGCTGCTTACCATAAACCCACGTTACCGCATAGAGTTTAACCAGACCGATTATGATAATTATGTAATTAGTTCGGCAAAAAGCACCATACACCGGCTGAGCCTTGCCACTACCAGCCGCTGGCCCAAGCATGTAGTTTGGGGCAACGACCTTACTTACAACTACAACTCGCAGCAGGCATCGTTCCGCAAGTCATATTACCTGCTTAACACCAGCCTTGGTTACAACTTCCTTAAAGACAAATTTACCTTTAAGGTAAAAGTATACGACTTACTAAACCAAAACCTGGGTGCCTCACGCAGCCTTACGCCTACGGGTATTTCAGAACAGCTCAATACCGTGCTTAAGCGCTACGTAATGTTTTCGCTAAGCGTAAAGCTTGATAAATTTGCAGGTAAAAAAGAGGAACAGAAATAAAGCTGGTTACTGCATTTATCTATAAATTGCAACTGTAGTTAAACCTTTGCTGGTATATGCAGTCTTTTAGCTATACAATAACCAACATCCCTAAATGCGCATACTCATTACCCTGCTCCTATTGGCCTGCACAACTATTGGCTACAGCCAAAATATAACCCTGACGGGTACCGTGACTGACCCTGACAACCTTCCGCTGGAATCGGCAACGGTATACCTAAGCAGTGTAAAAGACTCTACCCTGGTAGAATACACAATTACTGACAGCAAAGGCAACTGGGTTATAAAAACACGTGCCACCACAAAAGAACTTTACCTGAAGGTAAGTTTTGTGGGATTTACCAATTACCAGAAAAAAGTGGGTGCAATAACTGCCGATACTGATTTTGGAACGGTAAAAATGGCTGAGGGTACTGACCTTAAAGAGGTAGTTATAGAGGGTGAAGTGCCACCCATCCGTATAAAACAGGATACGCTGGAGTTTGATGCGGCATCGTTTAAAGTGCGGCCCGATGCCAATGTGCAGAGCCTGCTAAAGCAACTCCCCGGCGTGGATATCGATGATACCGGCAAGATAACCGTAAACGGCAAAGAAGTTAACCAGATACTGGTAAACGGCAAGCCCTTTTTTGATAAAGACGGTAAGATAGCGCTGCAAAACCTTCCGGCAGAGGTGATAAAAAAGGTACAGGTTACTGATACCAAGACCAAACGGGAGGAGTTGGCAAAGCAACGGGCCAGCGGCGATAACAGCACTATAAACTTTACCATAGACGAAGACAAGAACAAAGGTATTTTTGGCAAGGTGATGGGTGGCTACGGTACTGACGACCGCTATGAAAGCAATGCTATAGTAAATTACTTTAAGGGCAAGCAAAAGATAAGCCTGCTGGCGGCGAGCAACAATATAAATTCGTCAGGGTTTAGCAACGACGAGATTTTTGACAGCATGGGCGGAGGCCGCAACATGAGCGTATGGAGCGGAGGCGATGGCAGCACCTATATAAACGGCGTGCGCGTGGGCGGCGGAAGCGGTATTACCACCACAAACGCGGTGGGGCTTAACTATGCCGACGAATGGCTTAAAGACCTTACCCCTGCGCTTAATTATTTTTACACCAGCACCAATTCTAAGAACGACAGCCGCAGCCGCAACGAAACATTTTTGCCTGATAACGCAGGGAGCCTGATAAACGAATCGGTTAGCAGGAGCGAGAACATCAAATTTAGCAACAATATCGGCACAGAGTTTCAGTATAAGATTGACAGTACATCTACCCTGTTTTTTGACCCGAAGTTTATTCGCTCTAACAGTAAAAGTACGCGATCATCAACTCAAACCACAACTGACGATGAAGGCACCTTACTGAACGAGGCTAACGGGCAAACCCTCGCCGACAGCGATAATTCAAACTTTGCAAGTTCTATTAATTATTTTAGGACGCTCAGCAAAAAAGGCCGCTCTGTAAATGTGGAGCTTACTAATAGCAATACAAAAGACGACGCGGCAAACATAAACAATACCGTTACCCGCTTTTATGAGGATACCAATGATGACGGCACCATCGAAACTCGCGAAGACATAAGAAACCAGCTTCAAAAAAGACAGCAGGTAAACGACAGCTACGCGCTCGACCTGCTGTATACTGAACCGATAAGCGACTCGATTGATGTTAGTATAGGCACTTTTTATAACCGGGATAACAGCATAGAAAACAACAAAGGTTTTGATTATGATGGCGCCACCAACGACTATACCGCAGTAAACGACCTAATAACCAGTTATTACCAAAGTAAAACTTCAAAACTAAACCCGTATGCCATCATTCACCTTAAAAAGAAGAAGATCGATATAAATGGTAATATTGGCACCGCCCTTTATAATTTTGATAATTACGGCGAGTACTTGGGTGAGCAGTACCGGGTAAACAAAAACTTTGTACTGCCCACCGCGCGCGTTGGTTTCAGGTACCGTTTTGACAGAGGGAAAACATTTTATTCGGGTTACAGCTTTAACGTAAATATGCCATCTGCAAGGCAAATACTACCTATAAGCGATGTAAGTAGCGCACTGAGCACTATAAGCGGTAATGCCGACCTGAAGCCAGCCAAAAACCACAGCATTAACCTTAGCTATAATAATTACGACTGGGCTACCCGGTCCGGCTACTACCTTTATGGCGGCGCTACGATTAATGAAACGCAGATAGTAAACTACACAATAGTAGACAGCGTGGCAAAGCGAAACACCACTTACAGAAACATAAATGGAGGATATAATGCCAGGCTTGGCGGTAATTTTAGTAAATCGATAAAAACAGAAAAGGGCAACACCTACCGTTATACTTTAGGCATACGCAGCAATTACAGCCTTGATAAGGGATTTACCAATGCCACGTTGTATACCGCCAAAGCTTTTAGCGTTACACCAAATGTTAACTTTAATTATGACCTTGGCGAACTGCTAAGCATCAATCCGTCTTATTCTTACACATTTAACGATACCCGGTATACTAATTTTGACAGGGCTGGCGCAACTAATTTTGTGCATAAGGCCACACTATTGATAACCAATTACTGGCCGAAGCATTTTGTGGTAGGCAACGATTTTAACTACACTTATAATTCGCAATTAAGTGCAGGATATAAAAAAGATTTCTTTTTATGGAACACCAGCGTAGGCTACAATTTCCTGGCCGATAAAATGCTGTTTAAGGTAAAGGTATATGACCTGCTGAACCAGAACCTGGGTACCGGGCGCACCATTACCCCAAATGGCATTAACGATTACCAGAATACGGTACTTAAGCGTTACCTTATGTTTTCGCTAACTTACAAGATAAACCAGTTTGGCGGTAAAAAAGGAAATAATGAATCGCCCGGCGGCAGGAGCGGCAGAAGGGGTCCGGGATAAATTACAGTCTTGCGAATGTAATTTTATAGTATATTGCCGCAACTTTATCACGTAGCTTATAATGCTGTTTAACTCACTACAGTTTGCCGTTTTTTTTGTAATTGTCTTTGCCTTATATTGGCTTGCGGGCACCAGGAGGCTGTGGCTGCAAAATACGCTGCTGGTAGTAGCCAGCTATTATTTTTATTGCAGCTGGAACTGGCGCTTTGGCCTGCTGCTCGCCTTCTCTACCCTGCTTGACTTTTATAGCGCCAGGGCCATAGCCGCATCGGTAAGGCATAAAAAAGCGTGGCTGTATACCGCTATTACCATTAACCTGGGGCTGCTGGCATTTTTTAAATACTATAACTTTTTTATAAGCTCGGCAGCACAGCTGCTGGAGTCTTTTGGGTTTAACGCTAATGTTTACCTGCTATCGGTTGTCTTGCCGGTAGGCATTTCGTTTTATACATTTCATGGGTTATCTTATGTTATAGATGTGTATAAAGGCCGCATTTCCCCTACTGCAAACATCGTAAACTACAGCCTGTTTGTAAGCTTTTTTCCGCTGCTGGTAGCAGGCCCTATAGAGCGTGCCACGCATTTGCTCCCGCAAATACAAAAGCCCCGCGCTTTTGACTATCCTTTAGCAATAATTGGGATGAGGCAGGTACTATGGGGTTTGTTTAAAAAAATGGTCATTGCCGATAACTGCGCCTACTTTGTAAACCATATATTTGCTAACTATCAGTACCAGCCGGCAAGCAACCTGGTTTTTGGTGCATTTCTTTTCTCTTTTCAAATTTATGGCGACTTTTCGGGGTATACTGATATTGCATCGGGTGTATCAAAGCTTTTAGGCTTTAACCTCCTCAAAAATTTTAATTACCCTTATTTTTCCAGGGACATTGCCGAGTTTTGGCGGCGCTGGCACATATCGCTTACTTCGTGGTTTAAAGATTATGTGTACATTCCCCTGGGCGGCAGCCGCGGCAGCCGTTTTCAAACCGTTCGCAACGTATTCATAATTTTTTTAGTAAGCGGCCTGTGGCATGGCGCAAATTTTACTTTTATTGCATGGGGGTTACTGCACGCCGTTTATTTTTTACCCCTGCTCCTTGCCGGCACTAACCGCAAAAACACAGCAATAGCTGCTCAGGGAAAGATCATTCCGTCGTTTAAAGAATTCATCAATATCGTGGTAACGTTTAGCCTTGTTACCATTGGGTGGATATTTTTCAGGTCGGCAACCTTACCGCACGCAATAGGGTATTGCCGCAGGTTGTTTTCACCAACCTTATTCAGCATACCTCAATTTGACAATAAGCCTTATGCACTTACGGTTCTTTTACTTGTAGTGGCTTTTATAACCGCCGAATGGCTGGGAAGGGAAAGTGATTTTGCCATTGAAAAAACCGCTGTTACATGGCCCCGCCCTTTACGCTGGCTTTTCTACTGCATAATGGTGTTTCTTTTGATATTGTTTATGAGTTTTTCTGAAGTGCCTTTTATTTATTTTCAGTTTTAAGTATATGAAAAAGTTTATACGCGCGCTTGTTTGCTTTACGGTATTAATGGCGGTAATGTACCTGCCGCTGCTTTTTATATGGGGAGATGCGGCACCTTACTGGGTGTATACCAGCCTAAAATATAAAAGAGGCCACAGTAATACGCCGCGGATGCTTGACGAGGCCCGGAACACATCCGGACCGGACATCTTAATACTTGGGTCATCACACGCGTACCGCGGTTTTGATGTTAGGATATTTAGCAATGCCGGATATACTGCATTTAACCTTGGATCGAGTTCGCAAACACCATTACAAACGTTTGTGCTGCTACAGCGGTACCTAAAAACAATACATCCAAAATTTGTTATTTATGAGGTGTATCCGGGTACATTTAGAGATAAGGGTATTGAAGGCGCTGCCGACCTGATATCTAATGACATGAATGATTCGCTTACTTACAATATGGCGTTAAATGTAAATCACCTTATAATATATAACACGCTTGCCTACGGTTATTACCACGACATTACACGGGGTAAAAATGTAAAAACTAATACCGACTTAGCAGCGGAAGATACCTATATACCCGGTGGCTATGTAGAAAAAAAGCTTACGTATTATAAGAACATGCCTGCACGCAGAAAACATGCCATACATTTTAATGAAAAACAAATGGCTGCTTTTGAAAAAAGTATAGCTTTATTAGAAAAAAGCGGGATACAATATGCCCTGGTTTTTGCTCCAGTGCCAAAAAGCACCTACAATGCATTTTCTAACACGCAGGATTTTGAAGTCTATTTTAACAGGTGGGGCAGGTACTACGATTATAATACGAGAGTTGACCTTAATGACTCGCTCCATTTTTTTGACAACAACCACCTCAACCAGCGTGGGGTTGAACTATTTAACCGCGAATTACTAAAGAACAACGAAATATTCAGCCGCATACCTAAAGATGACAGGGGATTATAGCCCGCTGTCGTCTTTATTGATAGTAGCCTCATTATTACTACTTTCTTCCTCCTTGCCCGGCTTGGGTTTATGAAAGTCAATCTTCTTTTTACGGAGTTCAAAGTTTTGGCCCAGGTAAACCTTGCGCACCATTTCGTCGCTGGCAAGGTCTTCCGGTATACCGGCCTTAAGTATGCCTCCTTCAAACATCAGGTAGGTCTTATCAGTAATGGCAAGGGTTTCCTGTACGTTATGGTCGGTTATTAATATACCTATATTTTTATCTTTTAGCTGGGCTACAATCCGCTGTATATCCTCTACTGCTACAGGGTCTACCCCGGCAAAGGGCTCATCCAGGAGGATAAACTTAGGGTCGGTAGCCAGTGCGCGGGCTATCTCGGTACGGCGGCGCTCGCCACCCGAAAGTAAATCGCCCCGGTTAGTGCGGATGTGCTCCAGGCTAAACTCCTCTATAAGCGATTCCATTTTAGCTTCCTGCTCCTTTTTAGTCAGGTTAGTAAGCTGCAGTACGCTAAGTATATTATCCTCAATACTCAGTTTACGGAAAACCGATGCCTCCTGTGCCAGGTAGCCTATGCCATTTTGTGCACGCTTATACATAGGGAAATCGGTAATTTCCATCTGGTCAAGGTATATCTTGCCACTGTTTGGCTTTACAAGCCCCACAATCATGTAGAACGACGTTGTTTTACCGGCACCGTTAGGTCCCAGCAACCCTACAATTTCGCCCTGGTTTACCTCTACCGAAATGCCTTTTACCACACTACGGCCCTTATAGGTCTTTATTAAATTTTCTGCCCTTAATTTCATCGTTGGTTATTTAGTTTCCGGCTGTATTTTCTTCCAGCGCCTCCCAAAATTCGTATGCCCTGCGCAGGTGCGGTATTACTATAGTACCACCCACAAGGGTCGCTATGCTTAGGGCTTCCATTACCTGTTCTTTATTCAGCCCTTCTTTATGGCAGGTTTCCAGGTGGTATTTTACACAATCGTCGCAGCGCAGTACGGCACTGGCCACCAGGCCCAGCAGCTCTTTAGTCTGTACGCTTAGCGCCCCTTCCATATACGCATTTGTATCAAGGTTAAAAATACGCTTAATTACCTTATTATTGTCGGCCAAAAGCTTTTCGTTCATCTTTTGGCGGTAGCCGTTAAATTCTTCTACTACGTTTGCCATAATTATGATGTTGTTGTTAGTTCCTTAGCCCTTATACGGTCTATACGGGCTGCTATGAGTATACTGGCTTCATATAAAATTACCAGCGGTATGGTTACTATGGTTTGGCTTATAACATCGGGCGGGGTTACAATAGCAGCAATGATAAGTATGATAACCAAAGCATAGCGCCTGTATTTTCTTAGGAAAGCTGCCGATACCAGCCCCAGTTTAGCCAGGAAGTATATTATAATGGGCATCTCAAAAACAAGGCCACAGGCTATAACCGTAGTTTTTACGAGGCTAAGGTAGGACTCTACGTCAATATTATTTTCTACCACGTCGCTAATCCTGTAATTGGCCAGGAAGTTTATAGACAATGGCACAATAAGAAAATACCCAAACAATATCCCTAAAAAGAAAAGTACTGATGTGGTGAGTATAAACCACACGGCCATTTTGCGCTCTTTCTCATACAATGCCGGGCTTATAAAACGCCATAGCTGGTACAATATGTATGGAAAAACCAGTATAAATCCTGCCGTAATAGACGTCCAGATATCGGTATTCAGCTGGCCCTCCATGTCGCGGCTTATAAGCTCAAAAGGAATTTCGGTAACACAAAAGCTCTTGTCCAGGTCATACTTGTTAGCAAGGTCACAAAAAAACCGGTAGGTAATAAAGTCCGACTTTTTTGGTGCAAAGATTATATTGTCAAAAATAAAGCCACTGCACGCAAATGCCACACAACCGCCTATTAGTATAGCAACAAAACTGCGTACCAATAGCCAGCGAAGTTCTTCAAGGTGGTCAAGAAACGACATTTCGTCGCCTTTGTTTTTATTTTTAGCCATAATAGTTTTTAAAACCTGTTACTGTTTAAGCCGCTGGTACACCCGTTGCGGTACTTTGTTCATATCCTTGCCCTGTATTTGCATTAGCGCCAGGTATTTGCTGTAATGTTTTTTTGCAGTTTTCCAGTGTCCGCGGTCATTCTCCCAGTAGGCATCGGCCAGGTTCAGCCAGGCCACTGTACGGTCAGGAAAGCTTTTTGTAATGTTATCCAGCAAAAATATAGCAGAATCTGTTAGCGAAGCCTTTTTTTCCTGATTGTACGGGAGCAACTC
The DNA here is from genome assembly GCF_046613695.1 of Flavobacterium sp. RHBU_24. NCBI lineage: Bacteria > Pseudomonadati > Bacteroidota > Flavobacteriia > Flavobacteriales > Flavobacteriaceae > Flavobacterium > Flavobacterium sp. RHBU_24. The sequence goes on from NZ_JBKJHD010000013.1 coordinate 80,423, forward strand.
AAGGATGTAAAAAGCTATGTCGTTATATTTTTGTACATTTTTTGCGGTTAGCGGCTCATTAACAAACAATTGCTCTATTTCGCGCTTATCTGGCAAATCAGAGCATAAATTTTCAAAGCTATTGGGCTCTTCTTTTTTGGCAAGATGCTTGTACAGTTCGTTAAGGGTATACCTGCGCCCATAGCCGTAACAATAATGGCAAAAATTGTAGTCCTCAGGAATACTGAAAGCAGTCTCTAATGACTCCATACGCTCCTCATCATACGAAAAATAATCTTCGCCAAAATTACAGGTTACTGTCATCTCACCCTTATTATTAATAGCATTACTGCGGTATATATAACGGCGGTACTTGCAGAGCATGGCGGTATTATACTTTTTTGAGAGGGTAAAATAAAAGGTTTTCGAATCAATATCGGTATTCCATGTACCAGGCAAATCTACCATAACCATAAGGGTATCGCCCTTAAAACGTATGTTATCTTTAAGATAATCCGTTTTAAGCACTTCCATGGCATTAGCATCGCCATATGTAACACTGTGGGTTGCCCAGTCTATTTTATATAGTTCAGGCTCATTATCTTTATCAATATCAAATGTTTTGGTATACTTAAGCGTGGGTGTAAAGCCATCTTTCCAGTTAAACAAGGGCGCTTTGACCTTCAGTACCGGATCCATGTAGGTGTCATATTCAGTAAGAGGCTCAGTGCTTACATATTTATTAAACTTCAGTAACTCTTTACCCGCCCTGTCAACATAGGCCAGTTGCGATGTATTGCCTTTACGGCTTACGCTTGTAATACGGGCAGAATCCAGCCAAGAACCAATATAAAACTTATTAGCACCTTCATTATCAGCTTCAAAAAAACCTTCATCAGTTACCGTGTTTGCCGCAACATAGTACAAGTTAAACGCTTCCCATTCCTCAACATACTGTTCGCAAACTATGTAATATGATTTTGCAGATTCCGAGTAATAAAATTGCAGGTAGTGTTCCGGGTCATCCATACCCTCGCTAACCCATTCGCTTATCGGCTTGCCATTGTTTACAAACCTTATAACAGCCCAGCAGGTAAAATCGCACACATCATCATGCACAGCTACCTGTAAAGAAAGCTGCCCATGCTGAAGTACGCAGTACTCAATACTGCCTTCCCTTTTATATTGCACAGATGGTGTAACCTTTTTAAAGTCGGTTATATCGCCAGGAGGGTTTGCAAACGCAAAAGGTATAGCTATGAGCCAAAGCACGATAAGCAGTATACCTTTATTGTTTTTGCCTCCCATACGTTTATTATACTATCCCCTCTTTTAAAATATCGTGCAGGTGCAGTATGCCTTTATACTCGCCGTTGTCTATAACCACAAGCTGGGTTATGGCATGGTTTTCCATAATATTAAAGGCATCAACCACCATGTGTGCCGATGTTATTGTTTTAGGGTTTCTTGTCATTACATCTGCCGCGGTAATTCCGGCTATATTATCGCGGTCGTTAAGCATACGCCTCACGTCGCCATCGGTTATTACACCCGTTACAGTGCCATTATCTACCACTGCTGTAACACCCAGCCTTTTTGCCGATATTTCGTGTATCGCCACTTTTACGCTGTCGCCCGGTTGTACCATAGGCTTGTGTGTGGCATCGAGCATATCGCCCACATGCAGCAGCAGCTTTTTGCCCAATGCGCCACCGGGGTGGTATTTTGCAAAATCTTCTGCCGTAAAGCCGCGCAGCTCCATAAGGCACACCGCAAGGGCATCACCCAGTACCAGCTGTGCCGTGGTGCTGTTTGTGGGCGCCAGGTTCAGCGGGCAGGCTTCCTGTTCTACATACGCATGCAGCACAAGGTTGGATTGTTTACCAAGGAAAGAATTTTTATTGGCCGTCATGCCTATCAGTACATTGCCGCCCCGTTTTAAAAGGGGGACAAGCGCCTTAATCTCGGGGCTGTTGCCGCTCTTGCTGATACAAATAACCACGTCACCCGGCTGCACCATACCCAGGTCGCCATGTATGGCCTCGCCGGCATGTAAAAATATCGAGGGGGTACCGGTGCTGTTTAAGGTTGCCACAATTTTAGCCGCTATAAGCGCGCTCTTGCCTATTCCGGTAATTATTGTGCGCCCCTGCGCCTCATAAATGGTGTTAACACTGTCAGTAAAATCGTCATCAAGATAATTTACAAGGGCGGCAATGCTCTCACTTTCAGAAAGTATTGCCTTTTTGGCCACTGCCAGTAGGGCTTGAGTATCAATCAAATCGTATGAAAAGTTTTATTAGTTGTTGTTATTAAAGATTTTTGTATCTTTAGTTCTGCAAATTTATGTAAATTACTATAATGATATAATGAAATCGACCGAAATTGACTTACATAAAGAGTTAAAAAAATATTTTGGTTTTAACAAATTCAAGGGGCTGCAGGAAGAGGTGGTACGCAGTATTATTTACGGCAACAACACTTTTGTAATCATGCCTACAGGCGGTGGCAAATCGCTTTGCTACCAGCTGCCTGCACTGGTTCTTGAAGGCACTGCCATAGTGGTGTCGCCACTTATCGCACTAATGAAAAACCAGGTAGATGCCATCCGCGGACTTTCGGCTGACCCGGGTATAGCGCACGTGCTTAACTCATCCCTTACCAAAACCGAAATAGCCCAGGTTAAAAAAGACATAACCTCAGGAATTACCAAGCTGCTCTATGTAGCCCCGGAATCGCTCACCAAAGAAGAATATACCGCGTTTTTACAAACCGTGCCGCTGTCTTTTGTAGCGATAGACGAAGCCCATTGTATAAGTGAATGGGGGCACGACTTCAGGCCGGAGTACCGCAACCTGCGCACCATAATACGCAACCTGGGGGATATTCCCATTATAGGGCTTACCGCCACAGCAACTCCAAAGGTACAGGAAGACATACTGAAAAACCTTGACATGCCCGATGCCAATACCTTTAAAGCATCGTTTAACAGGCCAAACCTGTATTATGAAATACGCCCGAAGCAAAAAACGGTAGAGGGCGACATCATACGCTTTATCCGCCAGCACAAGGGCAAAAGCGGGGTTATTTATTGCCTTAGCCGTAAAAAGGTTGAGGAAATAGCCCAGGTACTTCAGGTAAACGGTATAAGCGCCGTACCCTACCATGCAGGGCTTGATGCAAAAACCCGCGCCCGCCACCAGGACATGTTCCTGATGGAAGACGTAGAAGTGGTAGTGGCTACCATAGCCTTTGGCATGGGTATAGACAAGCCCGACGTGCGCTTTGTGATACACCACGACATCCCTAAATCGCTGGAGAGTTATTACCAGGAAACCGGGCGCGCGGGGCGCGATGGCGGCGAAGGCCACTGCCTGGCCTATTACGCCTACAAGGACATAGAAAAACTTGAGAAATTTATGAGCGGCAAGCCCGTAGCCGAGCAGGAAATAGGCTTTGCACTACTGCAGGAAGTGGTAGCCTATGCCGAAACATCTATGAGCAGGCGCAAGTTTTTGCTGCACTACTTTGGTGAAGAATTTGACGAGGAAAACGGCGACGGTGCCGATATGGATGACAACGTGCGCAACCCTAAAAAGAAGATTGAGGCGCAGGACCAGGTGGTAACGCTGCTAAAAATAGTGCGCGACACCAAGCAGATGTACAAAAGCAAAGAAATTATATTTGCCCTTACCGGAAAGATAAATGCGGTAATTAAAGCCCACAAAACTGATACACAGCCTTACTTTGGCATAGGCAAAGACTTTGACGAAAAGCACTGGATGGCGCTCATCCGCCAGGTGCTGGTGGCCGACCTGCTGGATAAGGATATTGAAACCTACGGTATCTTAAAGCTTACCAAAAAAGGTGAAGCGTTTATAGAGAATCCTTCGTCATTTATGATGACGGAAGACCATGTGTATAGCGAAAACGACGACGAAAATACGGTTACTGCCACAAAAGCTACCAATGTGGCCGACGAGGTACTTACCAACATGCTGAAAGACCTGCGTAAAAAAGTAGCCAAAAAACTGGGTGTACCGCCGTTTGTGGTGTTCCAGGACCCATCGCTGGAAGATATGGCGCTTAAATACCCCGTTAACATAGAAGAGCTGGGTAGTGTACATGGCGTGGGCGAAGGCAAGGCCAAAAAATACGGTAAAGAGTTTGTAGACCTTATAGCCCGCTACGTTGAGGATAATGACATCATACGCCCGGACGACCTTGTGGTAAAAACCACGGGGGCTAACTCGGCGCTAAAGCTGTACATCATACAAAACATTGACCGCAAGCTGCCGCTTAACGACATAGCCAAAGCCAAAGGCCTGGACATGGAATCCCTGCTGAAGGAAATGGAACAGATAGTTTACAGTGGCACCAAGCTTAATATTAAGTACTGGGTAGACGAAATACTGGACGATGAGCAGCAGGAAGAAATCCACGACTATTATATGGAATCAGAATCAGACTCTATTAAAGATGCCCTGAAAGAATTTGACGGCGATTATGACACCGAAGAGCTAAGGCTTATGCGCATAAAATTTATAAGCGAAGTAGCGAATTAAAAGCCCCCCAAGCCCCTAAAGGGGGAGTTTGTAAACCATAAAAAATCTCCTGTAAATAAACTTGCAGGGGATTTTTGCGTTCAGCGGAGTTCCCCCTTTGGGGGGTAGGGGGCTTCATAAACCTCCCCCCTATGCGGCTTTAATGCATCCCTTACGGCTATCATGTGCTCATCGGTTACTACCATCCAGGCAATGGCGTGCATATCGGTAAGGATATCGAAGCCGGTAATATTCAACGGTAGTTTTTCGAGGGCTATAAATTCCTTAAGGTGCTTTTCGTGGTGTTCGGCAATCTTCGCGCCATCCGGCCCACGGAAATCCCAAATCAGTTTTATTTGTCGAGACATGTAGTTGTAAAGTTTAATGTTGTAAAGTTATAAAGTTTAGGCACAACGCAACCTACAATCCAGATACTATTGAATTTTTCTTACTTTTGAAAAAACCCACACAATGAAACTCCTCACCACTGCCCTGCTGTTTGCTACCAGCCTAACCTTTGCGCAGCAACTCACTATAGAACGCGCTAACGGCCTGGCAAAACTGCCCATAAAATGCCTGCAGCAGGAATACCCAAACAAGCTCGGCCAGCTGCTTAATGACAGTACTGAGATTGCCAACCCAAAAACCCTGCACCCTGCCTTTTACGGCTGTTTTGACTGGCATTCATCAGTGCATGGCCACTGGAGCCTGGTATATCTGCTAAAGCATTTCCCTAATTTAGAAGGACGCGAGGAGATAATAACCAAACTGAACACCAACCTCAGCAAAGAGAACATTGCCCAGGAAGTAGCCTACCTGACCAAGAAGCACGAAAAATCTTTTGAGCGCACCTACGGCTGGGCATGGCTTCTCAAGTTGCAGCACGAACTTGACACCTATGATGCGCCTTTTGCTAAAAAACTGTCGCAAAACCTGCTGCCGCTTACACAGCTTGTAGCCGAACGCTATATCGAATTCCTGCCTAAACTGAACTACCCGTTACGCGTGGGTACGCATTCTAATACGGCTTTCGGATTATCTTTTGCGTGGGATTATGCCGTGCATTCCAAAAACACCGCACTGCAAAACAGCATCCGCGAAAATGCATTGCGCCTTTTTAAGGAAGATAAAAATGGGCCTTTTGACTGGGAACCCAGCGGAACTGATTTCCTTTCACCCTGTATGGAGGAGATAGGGATTATGCAGCGTATTATGCCCGAAAAAGAATTTATGAAATGGCTGAAGGATTTTGCCCCGAAGCTGTTCGATAAAAATTACAACTGGGAACCCGGAAAGGTGTCTGACCGTACCGATGGCCTACTCGTGCACCTTGACGGCCTTAACTTTAGCCGTGCGTGGAACTTTTACCACCTGGCAAAACAGTTCCCCAAACAGCTGGGCCACCTGAACGCCCTGGCTGATACACACCTTAACTATTCCCTCCCCGCTGTGGTCGACGGCAATTATGAGGGTGAACACTGGCTGGCGAGTTTTGCACTGCACGCGTTTGAGGAAGCCCCCCGGCCCCCGAAGGGGGAGTAGTGTTCAGTGGTCAGTCGCAGTTGGCAGAGGCCTCACCCCCAGCCCCTCTCCGAAAGAGAGGAGAGCAGCTTCACTCGGATGTAGATTGTGTATCGGACTTCGGACATCCGACATCGGACTTGAAACAACTTTAAACTTGCAACAAAAAACAGTACTTTTGCCCCATGCCGAAAGAACTCTCATTACAGGTAGCGCCCGAAGTAGCGGCGCAAATGCCGATGCTCATTTCGCACGTGGCGAAGCAGCTTAGCGTTAACCCTGCCGACATAAAGCACATTGCAATACTTAAGCGCAGTATCGACGCGCGCCAGAAAGCCATTAAGGTCAACCTTAAGCTACAAGTATACCTTAATGAAGAGTACCACGAAACCACGATACCCTTGCCAGAATATAAGGACGTGAGTAATGCCAAAGAGGTAATTATTATTGGCGCCGGGCCTGCAGGATTATTTGGTGCATTACAGTTAATTGAGCTTGGCTTAAAACCCATAGTGTTAGAGCGCGGTAAGGATGTGCAGGAACGCCGCCGCGACCTTAAGGCCATAAACCGCGACCATATAGTTGACGAAGATTCTAACTATTGCTATGGCGAAGGCGGTGCCGGTACCTATAGCGACGGCAAGCTCTACACCCGCTCTAAAAAGCGCGGCGATGTAGACCGCATACTCCAACTTTTTGTGGCCTTTGGCGCTTCGCCCGAAATATTGGTGGAAGCCCATCCGCACATAGGTACCAACAAGCTCCCGAAGATAATCAAGGCCATGCGCGAAAAGATAATCGAATTTGGCGGGCAGGTGCTTTTTGAAACCCGTGTTACCGATATCCTCATTAAAAGCAGTGCCGTAACCGGGGTGGTTACCCAAAAGGGCGATACCATAAAAGCCGACAAGATTATACTGGCTACCGGCCACTCTGCCCGTGATATTTTTGAATTGCTCGACCGTAAAAAGATATTTATAGAGGCCAAGCCGTTTGCCCTGGGCGTTCGTGCCGAGCATCCGCAAGCGCTCATAGACAGCATACAATACAGCTGCGATTTTAACTCAGGCCGTGGCGACTACCTGCCCCCTGCCCCCTATGCTATTGTAAAACAGGTGGGCGGGCGCGGCATGTACTCGTTCTGTATGTGTCCCGGTGGGGTTATTGCCCCATGTGCCACCAGCCCCGGCGAGGTGGTTACTAATGGGTGGAGCCCCAGCAAGCGCGACCAGGACACGGCAAATTCCGGCATAGTGGTCGAACTAAAGCTGGAGGATTTTGCCCCATTTGCAAAATTTGGCGCCCTGGCAGGAATGGAATTCCAAAAGGCGATAGAGCAAAAGGCATGGCACCTCGCCGGTGAAACCCAGCGTGTGCCCGCCCAGCGCATGGTCGACTTTACCCAAAGCAAGCTTTCAGCAGATATCCCTAAAACCTCATACGTTCCCGGTACTACGCCGGTTGAACTGGGGCAGGTATTCCCGGGCTTCCTTACGCAAACACTGCGTGAAGGGTTTATGGAATTTGGCAAATCGATGCGAGGCTACCTGACTAACGAGGCCATACTGCACGCGCCTGAATCGCGCACCTCATCGCCCGTGCGTATACCACGTGATAACGAGACCTTAGAGCATCTACAAATAAAAGGCCTCTACCCCTGCGGAGAAGGCGCCGGTTATGCAGGTGGTATTATTTCAGCTGCTATTGATGGGGAGAAGTGTGCTTTGAAATGTATTGGTTAATATATTAGAATTTTGGTATTTTAGATTGTATGGACTGCCCAGTATATTAGAATTTAAGCATATCAGTATTTTAGACTGTTCAAACATAGATTAGCTTAATATATAACGAATTAAAGTAAGTAATAGCCGCACTTCGACAGGCTCAGTGTGACTATTACTTACTTTAATTTCAGGCAAAAATATCTTAAATATACAGTCAGGCTGAGCATGTCGAAGTCGGCTGTATATTTAAGATATTTTAGGCAAACAGATTGTTGGATTTTTCGACAGTCCGATTATCGGGAATGAGTGAGCAATTGGTACATTGAAATATAAAAAAATTGCTATATTATTGAATTTGCAGCTTTTTCAACCCATCAAGGTTGCCGTTATAGATATTAACATCCACGGTACCATCAATACCCTTAACAGCACCTTTATCGGTAAACTGCCAGAAGAGCCATTCCTTGCGTATCTCTTCTTCAAAAAAGCTATAGTTGGCTATCCAAAGGTTGTATTCTGTAAATTCTTCCTTTAAAAAATCGGTATAATAGCTTTCACCACTATAGATGATTGGCTTCACACCATAATGGCCCTCAACTTTTACGAGCCATTTGCGCAGCCCGCTTTTAAGGCTGTCAATGCTTTGCACCCCGCTTACTTTTTCTATATCTAAAACCGGGGGCAGGTCGCCTTTGCCAAGTTTTACCGTTTTTATAAAATTATCTGCCTGTTTAATCGAGTTTTCGTCGGGGCGGTAATAATGGTAGGCTCCACGTATAAAGCCTGCTTTTTTAGACTGTTTCCAGTTGCGTTTGTACTCGGTGTCGGCACCGTCTACCCCGGCGGTGGCGCGGATAAAAACAAAATCGAGCGGAATGTCGCCTTTAGTACGCTCAATGCTGTCCCAGTTGATGCTGCCCTGGTAATGCGAAATATCAAACCCAAAAACACGGTCCTTATGGCGGCTCACAATTTCGTAAATACGCAGGTCGCCTATTTTCTTTTCGTCTTTGGTAATTACATCAATGCGCTTGCTGCTCTTAAAGCCCAGGTAATATAGTACCCCGTGACGGTAGTGGTATATGCCCGCTACTATAAAAGACAGAAACAGCAACAGGAGCGACCACCGCAATATCTTAAAAGGCGTAGTAGCAGATGATGTAGTTTTCTTTTTAGCTGCAGGCTTACGTACAGCCTTTATGGGCGCTTTAGCCTTAGGCGGCACAGTACGTTTCGGGGCAGCCATGCAAAGGTTTAGGCTGTTTTAGCCCAGAGTTTGTTGTTCACTACCGATAAAATAACATACAGCATTATGATAAGCGGTATGGCTATATATTGCAGCGCAAACAGCAACAGTATGCTCAGTATAAGGAAAGTGAACTGCAACTTATTGGTTTCCCAGTTCAGGTACTTAATTTTTAATGAGAAAAGCGGAATTTCGGCATTCATAACAAAAGCACTTACCAGGCAAATCCCTATCAGGATAAAAGGGTTACTAAAAATTGGCGCCAAAAACGGATAGGTATCATTATAGGCAATTATGGGCAGGCTCATAATAAAGAGCGCGTTAGCCGGTGTGGGCAGGCCAATGAACGAGTCGGTCTGGCGCGTATCCACGTTAAATTTGGCAAGCCTGTAAGCCGCGCCAAGGGTAATAACAAAACCTAAGAACGGCAGCAGCACTATATAGCCGGAATCCCAGGTAAGGCCGGCATTGTCATCCATTATAATGTTTTCTATCATCTTAAACATGGCTACGCCGGGCACTACGCCGCTGGTTACCATATCAGCAAGCGAGTCGAGCTGTAGCCCTAAAGGGCTTTGCACCTTAAGCGCTCGGGCGGCAAAGCCGTCCCAAAAGTCGAAAAATATGCCCATGCACACCCAAAAGAAGGCCATGCCAAGGTTAGCATTATATGCATAATCAAGGGCGATAAGCCCCGAGGTGAGGTTTAAAAGTGTAATGATATTAGGGATATGCTTTTTTACAGACATAGCGGTTAACTTTTATCGGCAAAGGTAATACAATAAAGTTAATAGAAACGGAGTTTAGTAATTGAGATTTTTATATCATATTTGCACAAAATTACCGTGTTGGGAAAATTATTTACCGCCATACTTTTACTTACAGGCCTTGTAGCCACCGCGCAAACTACCCGGAAATACTCCAATGAGTTTATGAGTATAGGGGTAGATGCCGCCGCTTTAGGTATGAGTAATGCTGTAACTTCAAGCACAGGTGATGTAAATTCAGGCTACTGGAACCCGGCGGGCCTTATGGGTGTAGAGGACAAGCAGCTTGCGCTGATGCACGCCAGTTATTTTGCCAATATTGCCCAGTATGACTATGCCGCCTTTGCCATGCCTATAGACGACCGCAGCGTCCTTGGTGTATCGGTTATCCGCTTTGGGGTAGATGACATCCTTAATACCACACAGCTTATAGACGACCAGGGCAATATCGACTACAACCGCATTTCCCTTTTTTCTACTGCCGATTATGGATTTACCCTAAGCTACGCACGCAAGGCTCCGTTAGACGGCTTTACGTATGGTGTCAATGCCAAAGTAATTCGCCGTATCATTGGTAAGTTTGCCAACTCGTGGGGTTTTGGGTTTGATTTTGGCATGCAGTATGAAACCAAAAACGAATGGAAGCTGGGCTTTATGCTGCGCGATATTACCACTACCTATAATGTTTGGGCCATAGACGAAGAAGAATTTAACACCATAAGCGGCGCGGTAGCCGGCCAGAACCAGGAACTGCCCGAAACTACCGAGATAACATTGCCAAAGGCGCAGCTGGGTACTTCTAAAAAATTTATGTTCCATAATGATTACAGCCTTATGGCAGCGGTAAACCTTAATATGCAGTTTGCCAAAACAAACGACATTGTTAACCTCGACTTTGTAAGCATTGACCCGGCCGTGGGTTTAGAGTTTGGCTATATCGATATGGTGTTCATCCGGGCGGGCGCGGGAAATTTCCAGAACGAGATGCAGCTGGATAATACACAGAAGGTTACCTTCCAACCCAATATAGGCGTGGGTTTTAAGTACCGCGGTGTGCAGGTAGACTACGCCCTTACCGACATTGGCGACCAAAGTGCAGCATTATATTCAAATATTTTTTCTCTTAAAGTAGATTTGGGTATCTTTAGGCACTAAAAATCCTTAAACCAAAAACATGCGTATCCTTCCCCTGTTACGATTGTTGGCGATTGTTTTATTGCTGGCCCTGCCGCAATATGCCCGAACGCAAACGCCCCTTAGCGGGCAATCATCCATTTCATTATTAACCTGCGGCCCCGGTGACGAACTGTACTCTGTCTTTGGCCATACCGCCATCCGGGTGTATGACCCTGCCACACTTACAGACATAGTGTACAACTATGGCACATTTGACTTTAGCACCCCAAATTTTTACCTGAAATTTGTAAAAGGCGACCTTAAATACTTTGTATCGGCAAGCAGTTACACCGATTTTGTATCTGCCTACCAATATTATGGCCGCGATGTTTTTGAGCAAAAACTAAACCTTACACAAGCCCAAAAACAAAACATTGCAAACGAACTTGCCGCAACGCTCATTTCTGAAGACCGTTTTTACACCTATAAGTATTTTCACCGCAATTGTACCACCATGGTGGGTGACGTACTGCAAAAAAACCTTCCGGTAACCATTTCACAAAAAAATGAAGATTCGGGAAAAAGCTACCGAAAGATAGTGATTGAAAGGCTGGACAACAGCTTTTATGAGAACCTGGGTATCAGCCTTATCTTTGGGTATAAAACCGATACAGAGCTGCATAACCTTTTCCTGCCGGTGCATTTGATGCAGGGCATAGACAATACTAAATTAGCCGACGGCACACCGCTGGCACAACCCGCGCAGGCTGTTGTAAAAGGCAATTTTGTGGCAGGAAAATCGTGGTTAAACAATTACTACACCTGCGCCTTTATATGCCTTCTGCTTATGATATTCAGTAGCAATATAATTGTCAGGAGGGTACTTTACACCGTTTTTGGCCTGCTGGGTGTTTTCTTTTGCTTTGTAGGCCTTTATTCCTTTCATACGGAGGTAACGCAAAACTACAACGCGCTGCTTATTAACCCACTGTTTTTATTGATGCTGTACTTTAGCCTTAAACGCAATGCTGTGGCAGAACGAAAACTGAGTTATGTACTGCTGGGCATTATGGTACTGTATGTACTGTTTATGCTTAATAAGCCACACCTGTTTATTATGCTGCCCCTTATAGCGGTGGTAGCCGTAATGCTCGTTCGCCAGGCCATACCGCTAAAAGGAAAGGGATGGCAAAACTCACATATTAAAACCAAAAAGCACGCGTAAAGCAAAATTGTTTCGCTATTTTTGTTAAAATTAAATATCTGTCGCCTTGCTGTTTTTTAAAAAGAAGCCTAAAACCACCCTTGCCAGCCTTATTCCCCAGGGCTATGTAGACATACATTCGCACCTGCTGCCGGGCATTGACGACGGCGCTGCCGACCAGGCAAATTCGCTTAGCCTTATCAATACGCTGCGCGATTATGGTTTCGGGCAGTTCATCACTACCCCGCACGTGCTTACCGGTGTATGGAACAACACAACTGAAGGCATACGCACAGTAGAAAAAACAACGCAGGAGTTTTTAAAAACCCAGGGTATTGGGCACCCGTTTAAGGCCGCGGCCGAATACCTGATGGATGATGTTTTTTTAAAAAAGATAAAAACCGAGCCGCTGCTTACCCTAAAAGACAAGATGGTGCTGGTAGAAATGAGTTACCTTAATGCCCCATTGCAACTGTATGAAATAATTTTTGAACTCCAGATGGAGGGCTACCAGCCCCTACTGGCACACCCGGAGCGCTACCTGTTTTATCACCGCAACACCCAGGAGTATGACAAGCTAAAAAAAGCGGGCTGCAAGTTTCAGCTCAACCTGCTTTCGGTAACCGGATATTATGGCAAGCATGTGGCAGAAATTGCAGAGAAGTTGCTAAATGACGGCATGATAGACTATACCGGCAGCGACACACACCACGAGCGGCACACTTCAGCCTTCCTTAACCCGGTGTTGCTAAAAGATATGGCACCGCTTGAAAAAGCGTTAAGGGCCAATGAGTGTTTTGGCATATAACACTCCATAAAAATACTGTATTGCCATAACCGATAATAGTAATACCTTTGCAGCATAACATCACAAAAGGCCATTTTAACTAATGGCCTTTTTTATTCAGCACATACTATGGCACATAAAGCAGGCTTTGTAAACATAATAGGCAACCCTAATGTGGGTAAAAGCACCCTGATGAACGCATTTGTGGGCGAACGCCTTTCCATCATTACCAGTAAGGCGCAAACCACCAGGCACCGCATACTGGGCATTGTAAACGGCGATGATTTTCAGGTAGTGCTCAGCGACACGCCCGGCATCATTAAGCCGGCGTATCAGTTGCAAAGCAGTATGATGGATTTTGTAAAAACCGCCTTTGAAGATGCCGACATCCTTATTTACATGGTAGAAATAGGCGAAAAAGAGCTTAAAGATGAGGCATTTTTTAATAAAATTGTACACACTAAAATCCCGGTATTACTGCTGCTAAATAAGATAGACACATCCACCCAGGAACAGCTGGAAGCACAGGTGCAGCACTGGCAGGAAAAAGTGCCAAATGCCGAAATATATCCCATAAGCGCGCTTAAGAACTTTAACGTGCAGAATGTGTTTAACCGCATACTCGAAATCCTGCCCGAATCGCCGCCCTATTACCCTAAAGACGCGCTTACCGATAAACCAGAGCGCTTTTTTGTAAATGAAACCATTCGGGAAAAAATACTGTTGAACTACGATAAGGAAATCCCTTATGCCGTAGAGATAGAAACGGAAGAGTTTATTGAAGATGATAACATCATCCGCATACGTGCGGTAATTATGGTAGAGCGTGATACCCAGAAAGGCATTATTATAGGCCATAAAGGCAGCGCACTTAAAAAAGTGGGCATACAGGCCCGTGAAGACCTTGAGAAGTTCTTTGGCAAGCAAATTCATATTGAGATGTTTGTTAAGGTGAACAAGGACTGGCGCAGCAACAACTATCAGTTGAGGAGGTTCGGGTATAACAATAAGTAATTTCAGATTTTTGATTATTAATTATCTTTTTGTAGCTTTGGATATGAATACGTTACAGGAAATTCAATCGGTTTTAGTGAGCCATAAGCAGCGATTATTCAGGGAATACCCTATAAAATCGCTTGCTATCTTTGGCTCATATTCGCGTAATGAGCAAAAAACAGACAGCGACTTAGATGTGCTGATTGAGTTTTCCGGCAAAATAGGAATCCGTTTTATAGACCTGGCAGAAGAAATAGAAGTAATTACAGGTACAAAAGTAGACCTGGTTTCTAAAAATGCTATAAAAGGAAAATATCTTGATGCCATCAGTACCGATTTAATTTATGTCTAAACGGAATGTTACATTACTGTTAGATGATATGCTGCAATCTGCATATAAAATCAGGAAATATACCCAGGGCCTTGATTATAAATCATTTGCTGAAGACGACAAAAGCATTGACGCTGTTATCCGCAATTTTGAAATCATAGGCGAAGCCGCAAACCGCATACCAGAAGACTTCAGGTTAGAAAACCCTGAAATTGAGTGGAACAGGATACGCGGGTTTCGCAATCGTATTGTACATGAATATTTTGGCATTGATACAGAAATTGTCTGGGCGATTATAGAATCCTATTTACACGAACTAATTGAATGGCTCGAGGCCTATACAGCATAAGAGGGCAAGGTTTTTTAAAATCTCTAAATTCTGTATGCCCCACTCCCAACTAAAAAAGCTATCTTTGCACCCTTAAATTTCAGGAAATGAATAATATCGTAGCCATAGTGGGAAGGCCTAATGTAGGGAAGTCTACTTTTTTTAACCGCCTCATACAGCGCCGGGAAGCAATTGTTGACTCCGTTAGTGGGGTAACGCGCGACCGCAACTATGGAAAAAGTGAATGGAACGGAAAAGAGTTTTCGGTAATTGATACCGGGGGATATATAAAAGGTAGTGACGACGTTTTTGAGGCCGAAATACGCCGCCAGGTAGAACTGGCCATTGATGAGGCCGATGTTATTGTGTTTCTTGTGGATGTTGAGGAAGGCATTACGCCCATGGATGCGGAAGTGGCTAAGCTGCTGCGCAAGGTGACTAAACCGGTGCTTGTAGCGGTTAATAAAGTTGACAACTCCATGCGTGAAAAAGACGCGGTTGAGTTTTATAACCTGGGCCTTGGCGAATACTATACCATTGCCGGTATGAGCGGAAGCGGTACGGGTGAACTGCTTGATGCCTTGGTTGACCTGCTCCCGGAGGCTGTAGCCCCGGATGAAAATGAAGTGGCGCTGCCACGCTTTGCCGTAGTGGGACGCCCTAATGCGGGTAAATCATCGTTTATAAACGCGCTTATTGGCGAAGACCGTTTTGTGGTTACCGATATTGCCGGCACCACTCGAGATGCCATAGATACTACCTACAACCGTTTTGGATTCAAGTTCAACCTTGTCGATACCGCAGGCATCCGCCGTAAGGCAAAGGTGAAGGAAGACCTTGAATTTTATAGTGTAATGCGCTCAGTACGTGCCATAGAGCATAGTGATATATGTATACTGGTTATCGACGCTACCCGTGGTTTTGAAGGACAGGACCAGAGCATCTTCTGGCTGGCCGAGAAAAACCGCAAAGGTGTGGTGATACTGGTAAACAAATGGGACCTTGTAGAAAAAGACACTATGAGTACCCGCGATTACGAGGTTAAGATTCGCGAAGAACTGCAACCGTTTACCGATGTGCCCATACTGTTTGTATCGGCCATTACAAAACAGCGTTTGCTTAAAGCACTTGAAACTGCCGTAGAGGTGTTTGAAAACCGCAAGCAACGCATAGCCACCAGCAAGCTTAATGAAACCATGCTGCCTATTATAGAGGCCATGCCGCCACCGGCACTTAAAGGCAAGTATGTAAAGATTAAATTCTGTATGCAGCTGCCTACCCCTACCCCGCAGTTTGTATTTTTCTGTAATATGCCACAGTATGTTAAGGAGCCTTACAAACGTTTCCTTGAAAATAAGATGCGCGAAATTTATAACCTACAGGGTGTACCTATAGATATTTATTTCCGCCAGAAATAATAATAAGAAACCGCAGTGAGAGCTGCGGTTTTTATTGTTTTTATAAATGTGGTTGAATTTTCACATTCTTATTCCACTTTGTAAACCCATTGTGAAACATAACTACAAGAACACCTTCTCAAAGCACACACTATTTTCCACACCTGCGTATTGCCCGTAATTTGGTATAATGCTATAGCCTGATTTTTTATAGAGGGAAATAGCTTCGGGCTGCTTTAGCCCGGTTTCGAGCAGGCATCTGGAGTAGCCCAGTTCGGCCGCCCAGTGTTCTAATGCGGTCAGAATTTCAACCGCTATACCCCTGCCCCTGTAGCCTTCAAGCACATACATGCGCTTTACTTCCATGGCATCGTCCGCTAAGTGCTTTATGGCGCCGCAGCCTACGGGTGTGCCATCGTTATAGGCTACTATTACATGCTTTATGGCAGTTACCTTGTTAAACTGGTCGTAAAAAGCATGCTCATCACCATCGCGTAGGGCCAGGTCGGCATCAAGTAATTTTACAAGTGCTATAAAATCAGCATCAGATGAATCGGTTTTTTTCAGTATAATTTCCATAAAAATATTTCTTTACCAGCTTCCCCCGGCACCGCCGCCACTAAAACCGCCGCCGCCGAAGCCACCGCTAAAGCCACCACCACCAGAGCTTCCGCCACCCCAGCTGCCACCACTACTTCCACGGCTGCTGCCAAGGCTACTTAATATAAGCGCACCTAAAAGCCCGGAACCGCCACCACCGCCACGGTTGTTGCCCCCGCGCGTGCCGCGCCCTAAAAACACTACAACCAGTATTATAATAAATATAATAAATGGTAGCAGGCCTGCCATACCGCCATCATGGTCCTTCGTTACACGCTCTTCTTTAAACTTACCGTTTAGTGCAAGGAAAATAGCATCGGTGCCTTTATCGAGGCCGGTATAATAATCTCCGGTTTTAAACTCAGGTGTTATATAGCGCCTTATAATAGTACCCACAGTACCTGCAGGCAGCCTGCCCTGCACCCCGTAGCCGGTGGCAATGTACATATCGCGGTCATCACGGCTTACCAGTATAAAAATGCCGTTATCTTCCTTAGCCTGGCCTATACCCCATTGCTGTGCCCAGTCAGGTGCTACGCGTGAAGCGCTTTCACCATTAAGGTTATCTACAGTAGCGACCACTATCTGGGTAGAAGTAGAGTCGCTATACTGCACCAGTTTTTCTTTTAACGCAGCTTCATCAGTTGCCGAAAGCAGGTTTGCATTATCATAAACGCTGGTTTGCAAACGCGGCTTATCCGGAATTTTAAATTGGGCAAAACCCTGTAATGGCACTAATAAAAGCATGACAATTATAAGGCTGAACGTATATTTTGCTTTCATTTATCCTTTAGATATGGTGTCGGGCAATTCATTAATATCATTTTTATCATAAGGGAAATAAATTTTTAACCGTTCACCCGCCAGCAAAACTCCTTTCACAAGACCCTCGGCAAAACGGCCTTGCTTAAATTCCTCTATAACTATATCTTTAGTACTGTCCCAAAAGTCAGGTTCTACTACTTTATCAATTCCTTCATCGCCCAGTATGGCAAACGAATGGTTTTCAATACCCACATAAAAAAGCACACCATTCCGGTCAGCGGTAGCATTCATGCCTAAAAAACCAAAAACCTCCTGTGCCCTTTCGAGCGGAGGTTTTTCTGATGTATTTTCTATATGTACGCGTACTTCACCGCTGGTGTTTTTTTCGGCCTGGCGAATGGCTTCTATAACTGCCGCTTCCTCATCAGGGGTAAAAAAATCAGTAGCCGTTGCCATTACTTCTTATCGAAATTAAATTCTACATCTACAGGTTTATCAGCGCCTTCAACCGAGTTAAAATAAGGTTTCTCTTTATAGCCGCCCAGGAACATTGAGTTGGGAAATCTCAGCACATAGTTGTTATAACTCTGCACCGCCTCGTTAAAGCGTACCCTTGCCGTGCGTATCTCATTTTCGGTACTGGCGAGCTCGTCCTGTAGCTTCAGGAAGTTCTCGTTTGCCTTGAGGTTCGGATAGTTCTCTACGCTTACCAATAGCCTGGATAATGATGAGCTAACGCCACTTTGCGCTTTGTTAAATTCGTCAAGCTGTTCCGGGGTGATATTAGACGGGTCTATAGTTACTGACGTGGCCTTGGCACGCGCCTCAACAACTGCGGTAAGCGTGCTTTTTTCAAAATCAGCGGCACCCTGCACGGTTTTTACCAGGTTGCCTATAAGGTCGTTCCTGCGCTGATAATCTGCCTGTACCTCGCCCCACGCGGCACTCACAGCCTGGTTTTGGGTAATGGCGCCATTTTTAATATTTACTGACCATATAAAGCCAATTATAACCAGAGCAACAATAATTATTACAGGTATTAACCACTTTTTCATTTTTAGTTTTAGTTTAAAGTTGATTTTTTATATTAACCAGTTGTGTTTTTATAGCCTCTAATTTACGAATTATTTCGAAGGTGTCCATGGTTTTCTTTTGGCCTTCTTTAAGATGCACCCTTGCGCCGTCGAGCGTAAAGCCGCGTTCTTTAACAAGATGGTAAATCAGTTGCAGGTTCTTTACATCGTCGGGTGTAAACATGCGGTTACCCTTAGCATTCTTTTTAGGCTTAAGGATGTCAAACTCCTTATCCCAAAAGCGTATAAGGGAAGCGTTTACATCAAACGCCTTAGCAAGCTCGCCTATGCTGTAGTATCGTTTTTCGGGCAGGTCTAAGTGCATTTTAATCGAGGGATTGGTTTTCCTGATTTGCTAATTTAGCAATTAAAACGTACTCTTTAGCAGAAATATTTCCGTAATAGAAGTTTAGGGGGTTTACCACCGTGCCGTTTTTATGTACCTCATAGTGCAGGTGGGGGGCCTCGCTACGGCCGGTACTGCCCACATAGCCCAGTATATCGCCGCGTTTTACCCTTTGGCCTGAGCGTACGGCAAATTTGCTCATATGCCCATAAAGCGTCTGGTAGCCAAAGCCGTGGCTAACAAGCACGCGGTTGCCGTAGCCCGACATTTTGTTATCGGCGGCGCTCACCACACCGTCGCCGGTGGCATAAATGGGCGTACCGGTACGCGCGCTAAAGTCCATACCCGCGTGAAATTTACGGATTTTTGTAAACGGGTCGCTGCGGTAACCAAAGCCTGATGCCACGTGCCTCAAATCCTCGTTCTTAACCGGCTGTATGGCTGGTATGGCAGTAAGGAGCTTGGCCTTGTCTTTAGCAAGTTTGGCTATCTCATCTAAACTTTGGCTTTCTATTACTATCTCTTTGCTCAGCACGTCGAGCCGTTTTGTGGTGTTAATTACCAGGTCGCTATTGTTGTAGCCCTCCAGTTCTTTATAACGGTTAACCCCCCCAAAGCCTGCCTTACGCTGCTCTTCGCTTATGGGTGTGGCGTTAAAGTAAGTGCGGTATACATTATTATCGCGCTCCTCTACGTTGCTAATGGCTTCTTCCATAAGGGCAGCCTTGCGGTTGAGAATCTGGTATTGGATTTTCAGGTTCTCTATCTCGCGGGTAAGGAGCCTGTCTTTCGGGGTTTCAAAAAACGGTGTATTAAGCAGCGCTACAAAACACAGGAAACCAAACAATGCAGATGCCGTAAGGAACAGCAGTACCACACCTATCTTCTTCCCTTTTTTTGTCTTTATTTTAGTAAAGGCGAGCCTTTCCGGGTCGTAATAATATTTTGCCTTCGCCATGTGGGTAAATTATTCTATTTTTGCACCTTAACCCGAAAAACCGTGCCATGTGCCTGATGTGTAACAGGCAAATGTAATAAATGTTGCGCTTTTTAGCACGGCTTTTATACGGCAAAGGTTATTTTAAATGTAATTTTGAACGCATAAAACAAACTTTCATATCTTATGAAATCCCAGGATATAAGGAAGCAATTCCTGCAATTTTTTAAAGACAGGGGCCATTTAATCGTTCCGTCTGCACCCATAGTTACAAAAGACGACCCAACCCTGATGTTTAACAACAGTGGTATGGCGCAGTTTAAGGAGTTCTTTTTAGGCAACGGCACGCCCAAAAGCAAGCGTATTGCCGATACCCAGAAATGCCTTCGCGTAAGCGGAAAGCACAACGACCTGGAGGATGTGGGTTTTGATACCTACCACCACACCATGTTTGAGATGCTGGGCAACTGGAGCTTTGGCGATTACTTTAAAAAAGAAGCCATTAACTGGGCATGGGAACTCCTTACCGAAGTATATAAGATTCCGAAAGATATACTGTATGTTTCCGTTTTTGAAGGTAACCCTGAAGAAGGCGTGCCTTTTGACCAGGAGGCGTACGACATCTGGAAAGGGCTTATCGACGAAGACCGTATTATCCTCGGCAATAAAAAAGACAACTTCTGGGAAATGGGCGACCAGGGGCCGTGCGGGCCGTGCAGCGAAATTCACGTAGACATACGCTCTGCCGAAGAAAAAGCGCTGGTATCGGGCAAAAGCCTGGTAAATAACGACCACCCGCATGTGGTTGAGATATGGAACAACGTATTTATGGAGTTTAACCGTAAGGCCGATAAGAGCCTGGAGAAACTACCCGCACAGCACGTAGATACAGGTATGGGCTTTGAGCGCCTGTGCATGGTGCTGCAGGGTGTGCAGAGTAACTACGATACCGACGTGTTTACGCCGCTTATCACTAAAATAGAAGCCGTAACCGGCACTAAATATGTAGCAAAAAACGCTACACCCGAAGAAGAAAAAGTAAACATAGCGATACGCGTAGTGGCCGACCACGTGCGTGCCGTGGCCTTTGCCATTGCCGACGGCCAACTGCCAGGTAATGGTGGCGCGGGCTATGTTATCCGCAGGATATTAAGGAGGGCCATACGCTATGCGTCCACCTTCCTGGATAAAAAAGAAGCGTTTATCTATGAACTGGTAGCCGTGCTGGCTGACCAAATGGGTGATTTTTTCCCGGAGATACGGTCTCAGAAAGGACTTGTAACCAATGTGATACGTGAAGAAGAGGCTTCGTTTTTACGCACGCTTGACCAGGGGCTTCAGCTGCTGGATACCATCATTGCCGATTATACCGTGTTAGGCGAAAAAGGCGGCAATATTCCCGGTGCTAAAGTATTTGAATTGTATGACACCTTTGGATTTCCGGAAGACCTTACAGCACTTATACTCAAGGAAAAAGGGGTTACCTATGATAAAGCCGGCTTTGATGCCGAATTGCTAAAACAAAAAACACGTAGCCGCGCCGCTTCTGAAGTGGCTAAAGACGATTGGGTTATTTTAGTGGAAGGCAATACCGAAAGCTTTGTAGGTTACGACCGACTGGAGAACGAAGTGAAGATAACCCGTTACCGCAAAGTCGACTCTAAAAAAGATGGTTTGCAATACCAGATTGTACTTGATGCCACGCCTTTTTACCCGGAAGGTGGTGGGCAGGTAGGTGATAAAGGTGTGCTTAAATCGGCTAACGAATCCTTTGAGGTACTTGACACTAAAAAAGAAAACAACCTTATACTGCATATAACCAAAGCGCTGCCGGAGAATGTAAATGGTGCATTTACCGCTAAAGTAGATGCAACACTTCGCGCGGAGAGCCAAAGCAACCATACCGCTACGCACTTACTGCACCAGGCATTACGCAGCATACTGGGCACGCACGTAGAGCAAAAAGGCTCACTGGTTAGCCCGGGTTATTTGAGGTTCGACTTTTCACATTTTGCAAAAGTTTCCGAAGAAGAGCAGCAGCAGGTAGAAGCCTTTGTAAACGCCCGTATACAGGAGCACCTGCCGCTTGTAGAGCGCAGGAGCATACCCTTTAAACAGGCGGTGGAAGAAGGCGCGATGGCATTATTTGGCGAAAAATACGGAGATAATGTGCGTGCCATTAAATTTGGTGACAGTATGGAGCTTTGCGGGGGTACCCACGTAAAGAACACCGCCGATATCTGGTATTTTAAAATCATAAGCGAAGGCGCCGTAGCGGCCGGTATTCGGCGTATTGAGGCCATAACCGGCACAGCCGTTAAAGATTTCTTCGCTGTGCAGGAAAAAACGCTAGAAAACATTAAAGCTACCCTTAAAAATCCGCAGGATACGCTGAAAGCGGTAGTATCGCTACAAGATGAAAATACTAAACTAAAAAAACAACTGGAGCAACTGCTGCGCGATAAAGCCAAGAACCTTAAGGGCGAACTTGCAGCGGAACTGACCGAAATAAACGGCGTGAAATTCCTTGCCAAGCAGGTAGACCTTGACGCTAACGGTGCTAAAGACCTTGCCTACGAACTTGGCAACCTGGGCATTAACCTGTTCATTGTGCTTGCTACAGTTAGTGATGATAAGCCGATGCTTACCTGCTACATCTCCAAAGAACTTGCTACCGAAAAAGGCTTAAACGCCGGGCAGGTAGTGCGCGAGCTGGGTAAGTTTATACAGGGCGGCGGCGGCGGCCAGCCGTTCTTTGCCACCGCAGGAGGTAAAAACCCTGCAGGTATACCGGAGGCACTTAAAGCTGCGGAAGCTTTTGTAAAGTAAACCGTATAATACTACAAAGAGCGCTTTTGTTTTGCAAAGGCGCTCTTTTCTGTTTGCAAACGCAACCTTTTGCACAAAACAGTATCTTTACATTAAATTGTTTATTTAAATTATGAAAAAGATTTTGTTATTTATTACCGCGGCAGTATTAACCGTTAGCTGCTCAGACGACCTTGAAAACAGTGGACCGGGAAATGGCGGCGGCTATGTACTGTTAAAGAAAAAAGTGGTAACGCCTCCCGGTGCCGCGGCTGTTACAACACAATATAATTATGATGATAATAAGCTTACTACCGTAACCCACAGTGATGGGACTAACGAAACATATACCTATACCAATAACTATATTACCGAGATAAAGCACTACCAAAATAGCAGCCTAATAGAAAAAGAAGTGTTTACATATGATGAAATAGGGCTTGCCACACACATCTCTTATTTTTATGACCTGGCTAACCCAGCCAATAACCACGCCCTTAAATATAATTATACCTATACCGGTGGTACGGTATCGGTAACTAAATTCAGCGGTGATGAGGCCGCGCAAACCACGCCCGCGGGTACTGCAACGCTCTCGGTTACAATACATGGCAACATCACAAAATATGTCAGCGGCAATACTACCATAAACTATGGTTTTGACACCAAGAGCAGCCCGATGCGCGAAATTGCAGGATACCAGGCAATAACACTTGCTGAATTTGAAGGCGGGGCTAATAACATTACAACGCTACAGGTAAATAATAGTGGCACCATTGTAAATACACTTACAACATATACCTATAACCCTATCGACTATCCGCTTACGTCTACCTACACAGCAGCTAACGGAAGTATTACAAGCACGGCTTACAGCTATTAGCCCATGCAATTTACCACACAAATACCCCTGCAACAAGGCAACCCGGCAATAGATTACAACAGCCACATAGTGTCGCTGGGGTCATGTTTTGCGGTAAACATAGGGCAAAAACTTGACTATTTCAAATTCAGGAATGTAACCAACCCTTTTGGTATTTTGTTCCATCCTTTAGCTATAGAAAAGATTATCGGCTTCGCTGTAAACGGATACACGTTTACCGGGGCCGATATTTTTTTTCATAACGAGCGCTGGCACAGCTTTGATGCCCACAGCGACCTGAGCCATGCCGATAAGGACGTACTGTTGCAAAACCTTAATAATGCCACAGCTTTATTAGGCATCCAGCTAAAACAGGTTAGCCATATCATTATAACCCTCGGCACTTCCTGGGTATACCGTTTCACAGAAAGTAATGCACTGGTGGCCAACTGCCACAAGGTAGCGCAAAAGGAATTTACAAAAGAGTTGTTATCTATCGATGTCATTGCGCAAAGCCTTCAAAACATCTGCTCATTGGTTGGAAGCATAAATCCATCGGCTAAAATTATTTTTACAGTATCGCCGGTGCGCCATATAAAAGACGGCTTTACCGAAAACCAGTTGAGCAAAGCCAACCTCGTCTCCGCCCTTCATTCGGCGCTGCAAGTTCCCCCTTTGGGGGTTAGGGGGCTTTATTTCCCCTCCTACGAAATAATGATGGACGAGCTGCGCGACTATCGTTTTTATGCCGAAGACATGATTCACCCGAACCAGGTAGCTATTGATTATATCTGGCAGCAGTTTACATCGGCCTGGATAAGCGAGGAAGCCCAGCACACCATGAAGCTGGCAGATACTATACAAAAAAGCCTGCAGCACCGCCCGTTTAACCCCGAGTCTGAAAGCCATAAAAAGTTTACGGCTAACCTCGGCACAAAGATTGCTATGCTACAGCAACAGCATCCGCACATACAGTTTTAAGGATGCTATAACACAGTGCCCTGAATACTTTTCTTACATTTAAAATAAAAAATGGGTAAAAAAATCCTTGTCACCATTGGTATCATATTTCTCATTGTACTTGCATTCCGCTATTGCGAATTTAAGCATGATGATGATAAAACAACCTTTGAAGAAACCGCGCTCATACAGCAGCAGCTGCTAAATGTAGGCAAGCTCGTAGTTACCGAAGGCCATTACAGCGAAGTGCTTACCTATAAGAACCAGCAAAGCTATATGATGGACATGTTGTCTTTTGAAAAAAAGGCATTGGTAATTGTCAACGCTGATGCTACGGTAAGCTACGACCTGCGCCAGATACAGTACGACATTAACGAGGCCACAAAAACCATTATGATAAAAAACATCCCGAAGGAAGAAATAAAGATTTCCCCCGACATTAAGTTTTATGATGTGGAGTCGAGCACGTTTAACGAGTTTACCGGAGATGATTATAACAAGATAAACGCTAAAGTAAAAGCCAGCCTGCGTAAAAAAATTGAGAAAAGCACGCTGAAAACTAACGCCAAGAACCGCCTGTTGAGCGAACTGAGCAAGATACTTATACTTACCAATACTATGGACTGGAAATTAGTGTATAATGGGCAGCCGGTGGAAGATGCAAATATTAATACGTTGCTGTAATATATTTGATTTGTAAGACAACGCTCTTACATTTCGACCGAAGTGGAGAAATCTCACAATTTACTTATAGAGATTTCTCCTATCGTCGAAATGGAAAAGGCTACCTGTTTGGCAGCCTTCGTTTGCATTATATGCTTTCTTTTTCAAATATCAGCGAAAGCCCACCGGTAATAAGGTGCGCTACCTTAGGGCGTTTTTTTTTCAAATCTTCAAGATGATTTAGTACTTCATCAAGCAGGGTTTCGTTATTTTGCTTGTGCAACAACTCGGCAATCTCTACCGAAAGCAGCCAGTCCTCAGCATGCTTTTCTTTCAGTACAGCAAAAATCTCAGCTATACTAAGCGTAGTTTCTTTGCCTTCGCGAATATCGCGGATATTTTTATATAATCCTTCAAGCTCCTCGCGCTCATCGGTTTTTTTAGCCTTAATGGTTTTGCTTGATGGCACGTGGCTTACTAAGTCAAAACTCCTTACATCAGCCGGGCCGGAAAAAGCCGAAACCACTTTTTTACCCACGGCCATATCATAAATACCCCATTCCGGCTGAAACAGCACTGTATCCTTATGCGTAACCGTGCAGTTTTTAAAGCTGATGATGATGATCTTGCCCTGCAGGTTTCGTGTACCGGTAATGATTTCGCCGGTAACGGTAATATCCCCTTCAAACTCCAGCGTTACCGCAAAGCCTTCATAAATATTGTAAGCCATCAGGTCGCGCGGGCTCATGTCTTCAATGGCCAGGTTAATGCCTTTCAGCTTGCCTACTGGGCTGCCAAAGCCCTCAGCGTGATATGATGTATCATGGCCTACCAGTTCTTTTTCGCGGTAGCTTAACGCTGTTTTACCGGTAGTCTGCACATACACGGGCTTACCCTCATTTTCTATAACATTAGTAAACACGCCCGATATCTGTATACCGGTACTGAGTTCTATAGTACCTAGTGCCTTGCTGTTTATAAGTTTGCTTATACTACTAAGGCCACCGGTGCGTAGCGCCATTTTATTGGCAAATTCCTCCAGCACCAGGCTCAGGTGGGCAAAATCGGGCGTTACGTACAGCTGCGGCTGGGGCTTGGTAATATCAAAGCCCTGGTAAGCGGCGTTAATATCATACGGCAGTTTTTTTACATTATCGGTCATGCACCAGGCGCTTTCACCAATAGATGACAGCAGGCCGGCACCGTATATCTTAGGTTCTTCGGGCGTGCCTATCAGGCCATACTCTACCGTCCACCAGTGCAGGTTGCGGATGAGTGCCATTTCGCTTGGTTCGGCTGGCTCATTTTGCAGGGCATCAACTTTCGCACGTATCGCGTCAAGCTCTTCCTGCGGGGTGCCTTCGGCTTCTTCCAGTATCGAAAGCAGGCGTATGGCCTCATAAATCTCATAATCGCGGGCCGACGATATGGCCTTGCAGCCTATCTCGCCAAAGCGGCGCAGGTATTCGGCATACTCAGGATTGGCTATTATTGGCGCATGCCCGGCACCTTCATGAATAATATCCGGCGCGGGGGTATATTCTATATTTTCAAGTTGGCGGATGTCGGAAGCTATAACCAATACATTATATGCCTGGAACTCCATAAACGCGTTTGGCGGAATAAAGCCGTCTACTGCTACGGCAGCCCAGCCTATATCTTTAAGTATACGGTTCATGCCATACATACTTGGAATATTTTCTACCTCAATTCCGGTTTTTTGCAGGCCTTCAAGATAGGAACTATGTGCTACCTTACTAAGATAATCTACATTTTTACGCATGACGTAGCGCCACACCGCCTGGTTTATAGGGGTATAGCTATTATAATCCTGCGGTTTTATAAACTGCCTTAAATGTTTAGGGAGCCTGTCGAGTAAAATATTACTTTCAAAAGGTGAACTCATGCGAATATAATTGTATTGTGCACTTGTAAAATTATAGATTTAATAATAGAAATCGGTTCCCTCTGCAATTTATAACAAAAATTATTAGTAGAATATTTCTATTAGGAGATATCAATATTGAAAACCGCACAGGTGGAATTGATTAATAAATATAAAGATTCGGTATATGCTAT
>NZ_JBKJHD010000014.1:0-97985 GCF_046613695.1 Flavobacterium sp. RHBU_24
GCGGCAATCTTATAAGGATGAGCTATATGTTAGTTTCTCTATGAGATTGCTTCGTTCCTCGCAATGACGACGCGTGAAAAATCCGCTTAAATCCGCGATTGCGAAGTATCTGCGTCATCCGCGTTCCATTTAATATTACATAACCATCAAATTACACCCCCGTATATCACTATTATCAAAACGCCCAAGCACTTCAAAGCTCTGGTTGACATATTTTTTGCCAAGATCCTGCGTGGCGATAAACGAGCAGGAGTTGTAATTGGCAAGGTCGATCACGTTAATGCCGCCGGTTTTGCAAGTATCTATATAGGCAAGCGCATCTTCGGTATCGCGGATGAGGATATCCATCCAGGGTGGGCATTCAAAAATACCATCGCCTAAAGAATACGCCTGAGAGAGCAGCTCGGTCATGCCGTATTCTGAATGTATTTTGCTTACGCCAAAGCCATTGCACAGTACTTTGTGCAGTTCTTCCCGTATCATTTCGCGGCGGCGGCCTTTCATGCCCCCAGTTTCCATAATTATGGTATTCTTGAGGTGGAATTTCTGTTTCTCAACCAGGTCGAGCAGGGCGTAGGTGACGCCTATAAGCAATACGTTTTGGCCGGCGTTATCCAGTGTAATCAGTTTGGTTATAAGTTCGTCATAATTGTGCAGGTAAAAGCCACTGTCAGAGTTCTTAGAGCCCTCGATAAGGTCGGCCACCATGTAGATGAGCGATGAGCCTTCGCGTTCCAGGTAGGAGGGCAGGAGGGCCAGCACGGCATAATCTTCAATATTGCCATAAAACTGCGAAAACGCCATGCGGAAACTCTGCTCGTAGTAGCTGAGGTCGGTTACCAGGTGGCGGCTGGTTACCGTGCCGGTGGTGCCGCTACTTGTAAAGGTTTCCTGAACTTTATCTGTGCTGCTTAGCACCTCATGCGTTTTAAAGAACTGTATGGGCAAAAAAGGAATATCGGCTATTTGCTTTACATTTTCTTTATCCTTTGCAAGTAAATTGCAAAACTGCCTGTATACAATATTGTTATCATACTGATGGCGAAATACCTTCAGGGTAATCTTGCTGAACTCTTTTTTTGAGGCTATGGTAAAAATATCGGCTGAAGTAACCAAGATGAAATGTTTTTGCAAATATACTAAATAAAAAAAGCACCGCTTGCGGCGGTGCTTTTAAGTATGGTTACAAAACTTAGTTTTTGATTGTTTTAAAGGAATGCGTTTTTCCATCCTCAGTTTCTACTACAGTAAAGTAGATGCCGGAATTAAAATTGCTGAAATCTAATTTATATTCAGTCGATTTTTCCGGGATAGCGGTACTCGACAAGACTATACCAACTGAAGACATAACAGACACGCGTATAATATTTACCGGGGCAGTTATCGTGGCAATATCGGTAACCGGGTTAGGCAACAATATAAACTCTTTAGTAGTTATAACATCAGCAATGTTTTGTGCTGGGGCGACTCTTTTGGCTTGGGATACTTGATTATATTCACAAGGTACAATTTTAGCAAGAAATAGTGAATTACCTGCAGCATAAAAACCGTCGTTTAACTCTACTAAATTTCCTGAAAAATAATTTGCCTCAGCATTTGCATTAATAACGTTTGATGCATAGAGATATACTGATGCGTGCTGATTATCTAACTGTCCAGCCATAACATCTTCTCCCGCAAGTGTCGAAAAATTTAATGAATATGGACAATAGCTTAAATTACACAAGGAATAGGTAACGCTGTTAAGTTGCGTGCTTGTTAAGACAAAATCAGTAGAAAATAAGTATCTGTTTGGAATTCCCGCACCTCCTGGATCTGCTGAGTATGATTCCACAGTCCCAGTGTAGGGGGCTCCATTATCTTGTGTGGCTATTCCTGCCGCTGCGGCCATACTTTGATTTTGCTCGTTAGTTGTGCCTTGTGGAACTTTTGTAATTACAAACTTCGCATTTCTAGAGTTTTTAAAGTTGGTATAATTTAAAAATGCCGCATTGTTATTTAAAGTCGGACTTGAAGTATTTACCAGGAAGCTTTTAAAGAATGTAGAACTTCGATATGCATCTGTAAATAAAAAGATTATTAATTTCCTTGTGGGGTCATGGTTTAATACAGTTTGCGGACTTACAATTGAGGCGTTAGCAATACCATCTAATGCGTTACCAACCAAAGCTAATGCTTCATGTGCATAATCATTACCTCCCACATTAGTAGTTCTTTTTATAAAAGAATTAGCCAATGTAGTATTATCGGTAAAGTCTGACTCTATGTAAATCCTAGCGGAGCCATTTGCGGCTTGTCCTCCATAATGCACTACGGCGACTTTATTATTATTGCATTCGAGCGTTTGGCTTATAATACTTTGAATAGATGTTTTCATATTGGCAAACTCAGTATTGTCAATAGAGTCACTATTATCAAGCCATATTATAATATCGGCCTGCGAATATCCTTTAATGCAGCATATCAGCATTAAAATAATAAAATATACGTTTTTCATAATTTCATGATTTAAGTTAAACGTATATTACTGTTTGTTCACTAAAACTTTTACGGCGGCTTTAAGTTCGTCTATTTCTTTTTGCTGCTGGTCTATCTGCTTTTGCTGTTGTATGGCATATAGTGTAAGCTCCTCTATTTTTTCCTGTTGTATCTTAGCCATGTTGCCTACTTCTATACCATCAGCCTCTATAGTTTTTGCAGAAGGAACATTGGGAAGGTGCCCGTTATCGGCTATATATTTTTCAACTTCTAGTAGCGATGGCAGTTTGTATCCTTTCTCAAAAACATAATCTGCCCAGGTTGTAGCCACCCTTACTTCAGTAGCAAGTACACCACCGCTAACAATAAGCCTGTAATTTTGCACGTTGATACTTCCTGCGGTATTAGGGAAATTCGCCGCGTTTAGTCCAATGCCTACCTTGCCATTAAATTTCAGCTGGTCTGTTGAGAAATCTCCCCAGATTAGAGGGGATGCATTACTTGTATTGTCAATGAACAGTTTATTGCTCACAGAAGTTCCTTCTCCTGCACGATTACCAACGAAAACATTTCCTGACCCTTCATTGTCGTAGCCTGCGAAGGAGCCAACATATGTATTATTGATTGATGTATCACCAGCATTTCCAGCAGCATTTCCGATATATACATTGTTGCTTCCTGTAGAATTTGTGGTTCCTGTTAAAGTGCCTATAAACACATTATTATCACCCGTTGTATTTGAAAACCCGCTTTGGCTTCCAATAAATGTATTACTTAATCCTGTCGCTGTATTATCTTTTCCGGCTTGGTATCCATAAAAAGCATTTGCACTACCGAAAGTACCAGACTGTACGCCACCACTAGTAATAGATGAATTATTCAAAGTAGTTTGCGCATTGCCCACAAAAATCCCTGCGGCAAGCAAGGTGCCTGCCAAAAATAAGTTTGATTTCATAAAAATAATTGGTTTTAAATTTAACTAAAATTATGAAATTTTTTATTAGATAATGAATTTTAATCTAAAATTATTGTAAATAAAAAAGCACCGCTTGCGGCGGTGCTTTTAAATATAATGTAAATACAGCTTATTGTTTTACAAGTTTCCTTGTAGCAG
Organism: Flavobacterium sp. RHBU_24; assembly: GCF_046613695.1. Lineage (NCBI taxonomy): Bacteria > Pseudomonadati > Bacteroidota > Flavobacteriia > Flavobacteriales > Flavobacteriaceae > Flavobacterium > Flavobacterium sp. RHBU_24. The sequence continues at coordinate 3,593 of NZ_JBKJHD010000014.1, forward strand.
TTTTGCCTTCTTCAGTAATTTTAACCATGTATATACCAGCGTTAAGGTTAGCTACATCAACAGTATTATTTACTGTAGTAGTGTTGATTACCTGTTTGCCCAGTACATCAAATATAGCTACAGCTTTAACACCATTGCTGTTTGATGTAATGTTAAGTATGTTTCCTGAAACCGGGTTAGGGTATATTTTAAGGTTAGTGATTTGGTTGCTTGATAAACCCGCTGTTGAGGCAGGTGTTACAGAAGCATATGTAGTAGCAATTCTTAATTCGTCTAAACTCATTACTGAAGGAGTTTCTGTTGCAGAATCTTGCCTAATGAAAAACCTACCTAGGCTAGTTCGGCTTGTACCTGTACCTGCAGTTAGTGTTGCAGCTGGGGGTGTAGTAGCGCCAAATGAGGTCGGGTTTATCCACATGTGAGAAGTTGCATCCTCTATGTTATAATCGATTACTATAAAAACACTTGTATTGGTATTATATACAGTAGTATCCCACACAATTTCGGTGGTGCCGGTGGATTTATTTAGTCCAAAAACAAATCCTGCATCACTTGGTTTTATCCAAACCGTTGAAGCAAAAGTAGTCGAAGTGTCAGCAAAACCTGCAAAATATCCTCCATTTGGGTCGGTAACATTAGCTACTTCGGCTGTGTTTACTATAAAAGATGCATAAACTACTCCTGTAGTTTGTGCAACATACTCAATTTGAGCGTCAATTCCGCCACCGCCGAATGTAACCTGATTTCCTGATGATGCCATTAATCCGGAATAGGAAAGATTTCCGGTTGCAACAACGATCTCATCTCCTGTATTAACATTAACCCAACCACCCTGTCCTCCAAGGTTGCTGTCTACTTCGTAAGAAAATGATTCAGTAAAAGGAAGTGCTGCCTGGCCAAAAGATAAGCCTGCAACAAATAGAAATCCAATAGTGTAAAGTTTTTTCATGTCGATAATTTTGTTATTAATCTATTAGCAAAGATACAAAGTATAACAATTTACGGCATTAACCAATGTAAATTTATGATTAATTAACTTTTTGTATTATAAAGCGTTATTGGTTTGCCGTATAAATACAAATTCCCCTCTATAATGTGTATAGAGGGGAATGTTTATGTTTTTTATACAATGCTGTAATTATATTACTTAATTATAAGTTTTTTTGTGGCAGTAGCATCACCTTCTTTAATTTTTATGATATAAACGCCTGAAGTAAGTTCAGATACGCTCAGTTCTTTTGAAGTAACAGTAGCCTGAAGTATGCGCTTACCCAGCACGTCATAAATTTCCACATCTTTATTAAGGCCGGATTTTGAGGTAATATATATCTTGCCGCCACTTACAGGATTAGGGTAAATATTAAGCCCCTCGATAGGCTCATTGCCTCCGGCGGGTGTTACCCTGTTTTCCTGGGCTACAGCGCCAAGCGAAAACAAAAAGAGCAACGTTAATGTGGTATAAAAGTAGAATTTCTTCATGCTGTAAGTATTAGTGTAAAAGTATAAAATATTTTTCAAATACCGTACCAAATTTTGTTATGAAAAAATATTAAATATTTATAAATTATTTTAACGTTTCTAATAAAAATATGATTGCCGATTAACTAAAACAGATGCAGTTTAATTGAAAATAAAAAAGGCTGCCCATTTAGAGCAGCCTTAGTTAAAATATGTTGTTTACAATTGTACCTAATTACAAGCCTGTGGTCCATCCCTGTGCCCAGGTAGGAGTGCCTGCACCGTTACCGGCACCTGTGGCAGTAGCGCTTTCAGTAAATATAGCATCAACATTTACATCATCACCAGTTTCTGCTGGAGGTACTGCAGTTTTTGTGCCTTTAGCTTTTGTAGTAACGTTTTCAAACTTAACATTTATAGCGTCAAGAGACCCGTCTGTAACGTAACCTACACTTTCGTTGTGCTGAACATCAAAACCTCTTTTCCAGTTGCTGATAAATACGTTATCAAATTTAGCTTTGGTACCTACCCTTAGTTTTATAGCCTGAGCTTCAGAACCAGCATCGGCAGCACCTGTACCTATAAGAGTAAGGTTTTTGATGGTTGGGTTAGATATTGGAGAGGCAAGGTGGTTGCTTGAGTTGTTATCAGCCTCAATACCGCGGTTCCCACCGTTAGTCCTTTTGCCATACCAGTTTTCGTTAGTACCAGACCAGCCTTCTGTCCAGTCAAAAAGGTCGTCACCTGCAAAAGTTGTGTTAGCGTTTAACACTACAAGGTTTTTTGTATTTACAGTTCCACCGAAGAACTCAAAACCATCGTCAGAACTTTCAAGAACCTGTACGTTTTCAACTACGGTGCCGTTACCTACACCAAAGAAAGAAATACCGTTAAATTCTTTACTATTGCTATACTGATAGCCAGGATATTCTATCCTGAGGTATTTTATTGAGCCTGAGTTATCAGCAGCATTAGTGCCGCCGTAAGTAAGCTGATACCCAACTTCTGCGCTAGCAGTAGCGCCACTGTTTATAGGTGCCCTTCCGCAAAGTACAAGACCACCCCATTTACCTGGAGATTTTACAGATGATGTCATTACAACCGGGTTTGAAGCCGTACCCTGAACATCGATTTTACCATCCTGTGCCACAGCAATGTAACGCACAACACCATTAGTGTTGTCTGTAGCCTCGATAATTACACCCGGTTTAATAGTAAGTTTTGCCCCGGCTCTTACAAAAAGTTCGCCTGTAAGCTTGTATGTTCCGGATTCAAGAACAACTTCACCGTCGTTTATACTGCCCTCAAGCGCGTCACGGTTAACTACAAAAGTTGATGCAGGAGCATTGTTTTCATCGTCATCACCGCACGATACGGTTACAAAAGCAAACGCAAAAGATGCGAAAGCCATAATTCTTACAATAGATTTTTTCATTGTGTTAAAATAGTTATTTAAGTTAGCAAATTTCGGTTTCTGCTGCCACGTGAGAGTTACCTTAACGTAAGCAAATTGTTGTCTTTAAGTTTTATTACAGCTTATATGTAACACCAAGGCCAATATAAGCCCCCCTTTTAAATGTTACCACGGGTACGTCGCCTCCGCCGTTTTCCTGAACCCTTTCAAACGTGGGGTTAAGAAGGTTGCGTGTTACTAAGTCTACACCAAAATGCCTGCCCAAACGAGACTTAACCACAAAGTCAAGCGCTCCCATACCTTTATCAACGAGGTTGCCTTGTTGTTGAATTCCTATTGCATAAAGCCTGTCTGAATAGTGTGAGTACATTACTGTTGCGGTTATGCCGCCATCGGCGCTCCAGTCTTTCGTGTAGGAAACGTCTGTATTAAGTAGAAAATCTGATGCGCCGGTAAAGCCTGAAGTGCTGTTAGTAGGATTAATATTAAGGCGCCCGTTAGTATCTTGCCTTACTTTCTCAGCATCAAGGTCCTGTTTTGTTTTCATGTATGAGGCGTTAAAGCCAAACGAAAGTTTATTTGTAAATTCGCTCTCAAAGTTCAGAATATTTTTCCTGGCTTCTATCTCTACACCATATACAGTGCCCTCATCGCTTATATTTACCCATGAAATATCATTGGTAGATGATGCAAGGTTTACTTCAGCAATTGGGTCCTGGATTAATTTACCAAATACCGCTGCCGAGAAAAGCTCATCTCGTTCAGGGAAAAACTCCCACTTAAAGTCAACGTTGTAGTCTGTTGAAGGGTTAAGGTCAAAGTTACCAAATTTTATTTCGTTAATATCTTCATATATAAACGGCGACCTTTCTTTAAACTGTGGCAGCGTGTAAGTTTTACTGGCAGCAAACCTAAGGTTCTGCTTGTCGTTAACTTCATACTTAAATATAAGGTTTGGTAGGAATTCGTTTTTGTCAAAGGTGTCAGATCTTCCGGCAGCATCAAACTGGGTTCTCCAGCTAACCGTTTGATTAATCCTCTCGTACCTCAGGCCTACACTGGCAGTAAGTTTTTCGGTAAATTTGTAATCTATGTTAGCAAAACCTGCATGGATGTCCTGGTCGCCGCTGTAGGTTTGCGGTGTCATACCTGCGTATGCCTCAATTGTAAATGCACCGTTGCCGTAATTAGTACTGTTAAAAAGTGCATCAAGGTTGTTGGGGTCTACAGCTTGGGCTAAAAACGTTTGGGTAAGCCTGAAGTTAAACTGTATGGCTTCAAAATCACGCTTTTTAAAACGTCCGTTGTAGCCTACTGAAAGGTTACCCCTTGCCTGGCCATTTATTTCACTGCCAAATTGGCGTGTTATACTAAGTTTTGCAGCAAGTTCATCTTCATCGAGTGTTTGGTAATAACGGTGGTTGTCGGTAGTATTAATCTGTGCTATATTCCACGTGCCATTAGTATTTCTAAGTGTATTTTGTGTCCTGTCCGGCATGTCGCTAATAACCTTGTTGTATGATGCACCCCAGTCTATAGTGGTAAGGCTGTCAATTTTATGGTTTCCTAAAAGCTGATTAATCATAAGAGTATTTTTAACATAGGTACCCCTTTGGATAAGGCCATTGTCTTGCTCGGCAATATCGCGTATTGTTCCGTTAAAAGTATCCCGAAACTGGTTTGATGAGTTTACAAGCAAAAAGTTATAAGAAATCTTATTATTGCTGTTTACACGATAGGCAGCATTAAACATGCCTGTTGTATTTGTAGCATATTGAAAGCGCTCCTGGTCGTAAGAGTTTATTGTCGCATCCTGTGCACTTACTGTTTGGTTAAGCCCCTCCCTGTAATCATAGTTGTTGCTAAAATTTGCTGTAGCAAATAAGCTAAGCCTGCCCTCTTCACCTATCTGATAGCTGTCGCCTGCCTTAAAGCCGAGGCTTCCCGCATAAGGGTTTTCTTTTTGTGGTGTAAGGCTGTTTTTAAAGGTATAAGCAGTTAATGCATTTGATGCGTAGTCGTAATTTTTAAAACCTAGTTTGCCTGGGCCGTCCTGTAATAAAAATTCCCCGTTTTTATTAATTGCATTGGTGTTTACTTTTGAGCCAACCGAAACTTCCAACATGCCCTGGCCCCTGTATTCTTTAGATATAATGTCTACGTTACCACCTGCGAAGTCGCCAAAAAGTCTGGTAGAATATACTTTGTCTATTGATATAACGTCTACAATGTCAGTTGTAAAAATATCAAGAAAAATATTTTTCTTTTCAGGGTCGTTTGATGGTATTGGCAGTCCGTTCATAGAGGTAGAGTTATAGCGGTCGCCTAACCCCCGCACATATACATTATTACTGCCTTCCTGTTTAGATATCCCCGAAGTTTTAGCAACAGCGGTAGCTACATCGCCAATTCCCTTACGGCTAAGTTCCTGTGCGCCTATGTTCTGTTTCATCTCAACAGCATTTTTTTGCTGCTGTAGCAGCGCCGATTCTTTTTCGCGGCTTACCTGCTGTTCTATTACTACGTCATTAAGCTGTACGCTGGTAGACCCCAGTTCCTGGTTTAGCGTTTGTGTTTCGCCCGTCGTAAAGGTTAAAACAGCTTCTCTGCTTTCATATCCTAAAAAGCTAAATACTATAGTTTGCTCCCCGGCCGGAACCGAAAGGGTGTAATTTCCTGTTTCATCTGTAGTGGTAGATATTGTGGTACCTTTAACGGTTACACTTGCAAACGGCAGGGGTGCTCCGTTCATGTCCTTATCAGTAAGGATGCCGGTAAGGGTTGCCTTCTCCTGAGCAAAGCCCACGGCAAAAATAAACAGGGCGATTACTAAAAATTTAAGTTTCATGTCGTGTTGTTATAATTTTGGTGCAAAGATGGCCTGACCTGTTAAACCTAATGTTAGGTAATTGTTAGGTTTGGATTTCTTTGTTATTATTAAATTGTTAACAGATTAAATTACAGTTAAGGGTCTTTGATGGTTTTTTATTATCTTTACCTTTACCCCGCTAAACATCATATAGCGTCAAAAATGAAAAAAAAAGACATCAAGATCTTACTTGTAGACGATGAGCAGGATATCCTTGAAATTGTGGGGTATAACCTCTCCCAGGAAGGCTATCAGATTGTTACCGCTGTTAACGGGAGGGAAGCCGTGGCAAAAGCTAAGAAAGAGTTGCCCCAGCTGATTATTATAGATGTAATGATGCCCGAAATGGACGGCATGGAGGCGGTAGAGAACATCCGGAAAATACCGGAGCTGGCCAACGTAATTATCACTTTCCTTACCGCACGAAGTGAAGACTACAGCCAGGTAGCGGGCTTTGATGCCGGTGCAGATGATTATATAGCCAAACCCATTAAGCCAAAACTGCTGGTAAGCAAGGTAAAAGCATTGCTAAGGAGGCTTAAGGAAGACGAGGCCAAAGAGGATGTGCTGCGTGTAGGCAATATTGAAATTAATCGCGAAGAATATAAAATTGTTCTTGAAGACCGTGAAATTGTACTGCCACGCAAAGAGTTTGAACTTTTTTACCTGCTGGCCTCAAAACCGGGTAAGGTGTTTAAAAGGGAAGAGATACTTGATAAAGTGTGGGGTAACGAAGTAGTGGTGGGTGGCCGTACAATAGACGTACACATACGCAAGTTGCGCGAAAAAATAGGCGACGATATTTTTAAAACCATTAAAGGAGTGGGCTATAAGCTGGAGGTTTAGGTGAATATAAAATTTAAGAAGTCATACCGTTTCGCTGTTAAATCGGCGTTATACATCTCTGTATTTTCAGCCGTAATGCTGTCTGCACTGCTGTATTTTACAAACGCATTCAGTACTGGTACCGTGCTTCTTTTCTTTATAATACTTTTGGTTTTCTCATTTTTTGTACTGCAGTACAGGGTAGAACATTTTATTTACCGTAGAGTAAAAAAAATATATGATGATATATCATTGCTCGAAGCAAGCCCGCTACGCAGCAAGCGCATTACCACAGATATGGCTACCCTTACCCGCGAACTTGAAAAGTTTGCACGGGACAAAAAGATGGAAATCGAGGCTCTTAAAATAAAAGAGGAATACCGGCGGGAGTTTTTAGGCAATGTATCACATGAGCTTAAAACACCGCTTTTTACCGTTCAGGGCTACCTGCTTACATTGCTTGATGGAGCCATGAATGATAAAACCCTTCGAAAAAAATACCTGCAGCGCGCCGAAAAAGGGGTAGAGCGCCTAACCTACATAGTGCAGGACCTTGACATGATTACGAAACTGGAGGTAGGCGACCTGAACCTTCATTTTACCAAGTTCAACATACTGGAGCTTATACAAAGCGTGTTTGACCTCCTTGAGATGAAAGCAGATAAAAAAGGCATCATGCTGATGTTTGACGGCAAATACTTACGGCCCATAATGGTATATGCCGACCAGGAAAAAATACAGCAGGTAGTAACTAACCTTATCGTGAACTCGATAAAATACGGCAAAGAAAACGGAACTACGGAGGTTAGTATAGAAGACCTTGTAAACAACAAAATTATAGTGCGTGTAAAAGACAATGGCGAAGGTATAGAGAAAAAAAACATACCGCGCCTTTTTGAACGCTTTTACCGTGTAGATAAAAGTGGCGCCCGCACTGAGGGTGGCTCAGGCCTGGGGCTTTCTATTGTAAAGCACATTATAGAGGCGCACGATGAAAAAATATATGTAGAAAGTACCTTTAAGCAGGGGTCAGAATTTTCATTTACCCTTGAAAAGAGTAAATAGGTCTTTCCATTTTGCTACACCGTTAATATCGCGCAGGCCTTTATACATCCGCGCTTTTTCTAAATCTTCAATTTTAAAGGCTTTTTGCGAAGCAAAAGGAGCAAGCCCGGCCCGTTTTAGCTTTTTAGCCAGATATTCCTGCTCTTCATTTTCCGGTGATGGTATAAAAAAGGCTTTTTTGCACAGCTTTGCTATATCCATTATAGTACTGTAGCTGGGCCTGCAAAGTATTATTTCGCTTTTATTTAGCACCTCTTCCAGCTCGTCGCTGCTCATAAAGTTGTAAATGGTTATATTCCCATTGCGGGAAGTAACCTGGCGTTCTTCTACCACACCTCGCACAAATATTACCTGGCCATCAAAACGATTAAGCTCTTCACTGAGTTTGTTTTCCAGCGTAGTGCGGTGTGGCTCTGCACCGCTAAGCAGCACAGCAAGGTCATAGTGTTTTTCCGGGCTTGTTTTGTGCAGGCGGCTTATAGGGCCTATGTACTTAAGGTTGGGTATATCTTCTTCGCTGTGCCCCAGCTTACCGGATAAATTTGGTGATGCCTTTACATCGGGTACCCAGCATTCTATATATTTTTTTAAAAAATGCCGGTGCAGTGAGCTGGCAAGCCCCGATGCCGTCCCTGAAAGCATGTTAACCTGGTGGGTGATAAATATAGAAGGTAGGCCGCTGTAATACACACCAAGGCGATTGTCGCTTATTATGCCGGAAATTCCATGCTCTGCTACCAGGTGCTTTACAATACGCTGTTCTTTTTTAATCACGTTAAACATCAGCCCCATTTGCAGGAGCACCCGGATATTAAAAAACGCCCCATGTTTGGCGTATTCAATCTGATAAGGGGGGAGTTCTACCGCTACGTGCTGCGGGAACTCTTTTTTAAGTAACATTAGCGCGGCGCCATCTGAAGCAATAATGGGTTCAAAACCATGATTTTCCAGCGCTTCTATAATAGGTATACACCGAGTCGCGTGGCCCAGTCCCCAGTTGAGCGGGGCTACCAGAATTTTTTTGCGCGTTTCCAAAATCAAGGTTTTTTTTGACAACTATTTATAACCCGCAAGCTAAAATTATTTATAGTTACATATATTTCCCTAATTTTACCAAAAATTTAAGTTTATAGTGGGAAGCAAGAATAAACTGAAGCGTTTTAGGGAAAATGAAACGTTTAACAACGTTTTACAACCGTCAAGGGAAGAAGCCGTAGCAGGTAACTTTACATTGAAGGGAAAATGGAACGCCGATTTCTTTAAAAATAATAACCCTATCGTTTTAGAACTGGGCTGTGGCAAAGGAGAATATTCGGTAGGACTTGCGGAGCGCTACCTTGAATCTAATTTTATAGGCATAGATATTAAAGGGGCCCGTTTTTGGCGTGGCGCCAAAACTGCAGTTGAAGGCGGTCTTAGCAATGTAGGCTTCCTGCGGACGCAGATAGAACTTATAGAACACTTTTTTGCCGAAGGAGAAGTAAGTGAAATATGGATAACCTTTCCAGATCCGCAAATAAAATATAAGCGCACCAAGCACCGCCTTACTAATGCCGAATTTTTACAGCGCTATAAAAAAATACTGAAACCAAACGGCGTGGTAAATCTTAAGACTGACAGCGAGTTTATGCACGGTTACACGCTGGGCCTGTTGCATGGCGAAGGCCATGAGGTACTGTATGCTAACCATAACGTATACCGCAACGAGGGTGCGCCGGAAATCGTTACCGCCATACAAACGTTTTATGAGCAGCAATACCTCGAGCAAAATAAGCCCATTACCTATATCCGCTTTAAAATAAAATAACGCAAAACAAACCGCCTTTAACATAAACAGCATGGAGTACATCCTACCGGTTATCATTGGGTTCGGCATTTCGTTTGTGGCAACATTGCTGCCGGGTTTGCTAAACATGACAGCCGCAAAGGTAAGCCTTAAAGAAGGCCGAAGAAACGCCATGGTGTTTGCCGCAGGCGCTGCTACCATAGTATTTATACAAGCCTATATATCGGTAGTATTTGCGCGGCTTATTAACCACAGTCCTGAAATTATTGACAGCCTGGAAGAAGCGGGCGTTTTTATTTTTGCCATGCTTACCATTTTCTTTTTTTTCTTTTCTAAAAAAAGAAAAAAGAAAAAACTCAATAAAGAATTGGTGCACATACGCAGTAAAACAGGCAACTACTTTTTAGGGGCCATGATTTCTGCACTCAATTTCTTTCCCATACCATACTACGTTTTTGTTAGCATATCGCTGTCTTCAGCCAATGTGTTTAAGTTTTCTAACCTGTGCATATTCCTGTTTGTATTGGGCGCTACCGGGGGGTCTTACGCCGTGTTTTACCTCTATATTTTGTTTTTTAAAAAATTTGAGCATAAAACCGAATTTTTTATGCGAAATGTGAACTATTTCCTGGGTTCCATAACGGCCCTGATTGCTATCATTACCCTCATTAAAATCCTTAAAAGATAATAACACCACGTATGGCGCAGCAGGAAGAAAACTTTTTTGACAAAGTATATGATGTAGCCGCGCAGGTGCCCTATGGACGTGTAACCAGTTATGGCGCTATTGCCAAATTCTTAGGTGCTGCCGGTTCGGCACGTATGGTAGGCTGGGCTATGAATGCCAGCCATAACCGGGATGATGTGCCCGCGCACCGTGTGGTTAACCGTGTAGGCCTGCTTACCGGCAAGCACCATTTTGACGGCACCAATCTCATGCAGCAGCTCCTGGAAAGCGAGGGGATAGTAGTGAAGGAAAATAAAGTGGTTGATTTTGAAAAGCTTTTCTGGGACCCGGCGAAGGAACTCCTGTAGTGTAGATTTAAATTAGCTCGATAGTTCTAAGATTACTGCTTAAGATTTCGACTTTGCCTCTGTGTAACTTTACTACTTTCCTCCAAATAATCTTCGCTGAATAAACTTTTCACGCTATCTTTGCAATTTGAAATAAGTCTTAATAAGAGACGGTTAGCTATTTTAAATTTATGAAGTTAGACAGAAAAGATATACTTAAGGCCCTTGAAACCATTACCCTTGCCGGAGAAGGCCAGAATATGGTGGAAAGCGGCGCTATACGAAACGTGCTTACCTTTGGCGATGAGGCAGTTGTAGAGCTTGTTATGGCCACCCCGGCCATGCACATCCGCAAACGCGCTGAATCCGATATTGTAAAAACCATACACGAACTTGTATCGCCTGACGTAAAAGTAAAGGTGAATGTAAAAGTGGAAGCCCCTGAAAAACCCGAAATTAAAGGCAAGCAAATGCCGGGTGTTAGTAATATTATAGCCGTATCATCTGGTAAAGGCGGTGTGGGCAAATCTACCATTACGGCTAACCTGGCCGTTACCCTGGCAAAAATGGGCTTTAAGGTAGGCGTGCTCGATGCCGATATTTATGGACCTTCTATGCCTATAATGTTTGATGTAGAGCGTGAGCGCCCCATATCGGTTGTGGTAGATGGAAAAAGTAAAATGAAGCCAATTACCAGCTACGGTGTGGAGCTACTTTCAATAGGCTTTTTCACCAGCCCTGAGCAGGCGGTTATATGGCGTGGGCCAATGGCAGGCAAGGCATTGAACCAGATGATTTGGGATGCCGACTGGGGTGAACTTGACTTTTTATTGCTTGACCTACCTCCGGGTACGGGCGATATCCACCTGAGCATCATGCAATCGCTCCCTATTACGGGCGCGGTTATAGTAAGTACGCCGCAGGCTGTGGCGCTTGCCGATGCTAAAAAAGGCGTGGCCATGTTCCGCCAGGACAGTATTAATGTTCCTGTTCTGGGCATTATAGAAAATATGGCCTATTTTACACCCGAAGAGCTTCCGGATAATAAATACTATATCTTTGGTAAAGAAGGCGCTCGCAACCTTGCCGAAGACCTTGAGGTGCCATTCCTGGGTGAAGTACCGTTGGTACAGGGCATTCGCGAAGCCGGAGATTACGGCCGCCCTGCCGCCCTGCAAACCGCTACCCCGCTTGAGGCATCATTTGAAGCACTGGCGCGCAATGTAGTGCAGGAAACGGTAAACAGGAATGATAACCTTCCGCCTTCTGAAGCTATTAAAATAACTACCATGGCCGGATGTTCGGCGGTAAAAAAGAACTAAGCAAAAATGACAACAGAAGAAATCAGAAGCAGCGTTGAGAGGGCCCTTGAAGAGATACGCCCGTTCTTAGAATCTGACGGAGGTAACATTTCGCTAATTGATATTGAGGATGACAGGCATGTGCGTGTGCGCCTTGAAGGTGCCTGCGTGGCCTGCAGTGTGAACCAGATGACACTAAAAGCCGGAGTGGAAACTACCATAAAAAAGTATGCGCCACAAATAGAAACGGTTGTAAACATAGCATAAAACGCGCCTTTTTTAATACATGATTTATATCATATTAAATTAAAGCGGTTTTAGCCAACTTTGCAGCATAAATTGCTTTATCCTTTTTAAGTCAGAATGATTACTACAGATATTTTAATAATAGGCGCAGGCCCCACAGGGCTTTTTGCCGTGTTTGAAGCCGGCCTTTTAAAGCTGAAATGCCATATAATAGACGCGCTTCCGCAGCCGGGCGGCCAGCTTACCGAATTGTATCCTAAGAAACCTATATTCGATATTCCCGGTTTTCCATCGGTACTCGCGGGTGATTTGGTAGCGAACCTTATGGAACAGATAAAGCAGTTCCAGCCCGGTTTTACCCTTAACGAAACCGCCCACACTATTGATAAGCAAAACGATGGGACCTTTATTGTTACCACTAATAAAGGGACACAACACCATGCAAAGGCAGTAGCCATAGCCGGTGGCCTCGGCAGCTTTGAGCCACGTAAGCCGGTTATTGAAGATATCGCTTTTTATGAAGATAAAGGCGTGGAGTATTTTGTAAAAGACCCGGAACTTTTTCGCGATAAGCGTATTGTAATAGCGGGTGGGGGCGATTCTGCATTAGACTGGAGTATTTTCCTGGCCGATGTTGCGGCAGAGGTTACACTGGTACACCGCAGGAACGAGTTTCGTGGCGCGCTGGATAGCGTAGAGAAAGTTACCGAGCTGAAACACCAGGGCAAAATAAATCTTATAACCCCGGCTGAGGTTACGGGTATTCACGGTGCCGAAAAAGTCGAAGCGCTCGACCTTGAAATAGAAGGCGCGCACCGCCGTATTGAAACCGATTATTTTATTCCGCTGTTCGGGCTTACGCCAAAGCTTGGCGCGATAGCCAACTGGGGCCTTGAAATAGAAAAGAATGCTATTAAAGTTAATAACGCGCTCGATTACCAGACTAACATAGAAGGCATTTATGCCATAGGCGACATCAATACTTATCCCGGTAAGCTAAAATTAATATTGTGCGGCTTCCATGAAGCTACTCTGATGTGCCAGAGTGTGTTTAATAAACTGAATCCCGGCAAAAAATATGTGCTTAAATATACTACCGTAAGTGGCGTAGACGGCTTTGACGGTACCCGCAAGGAGGCCGAAAAGCAGGTGGTAAAAGCGATAGAATAGTTTTTATTTGTTTCAGGTTTCAGGTTTTTTGACCGTTTAGCCGAAGCCACTCAGGCGCTAAGTCCCCCTCTTTACATAGTTTGGCGGGTTTGAGTGAGTAACCTGAAACCTGAAACCTGAAACCTCAAAAGGATGAGTGAGATAACATTGAAAATAATCGACCGCGACGGCGTTGCGCATACTGTGCAGGCACCTACAGATATGGCCATGAACATAATGGAGGTGGTACGTGCTTATGAACTTGCCCCTGAAGGCACTATAGGTATTTGCGGCGGCATGGCCATGTGCGCCAGCTGCCAGTGCTATGTGCTTAATGAGGTACCCCTGCCCGAAATGGGCCCCGATGAGGATGCCATGCTAAGCGAGGCGTTTAACGTAAAGCCAAACAGCCGCCTGGGCTGCCAGATACCCATTACAAACGAACTTGAAGGGCTGGAGATAGCACTTGCTCCTGAAGAATAAATCCCGCTAAGAGGCGGGATTTTGTTTTATTTACCGTTGTGCAATTCGTAATATTTTTTTATTACGGCTTTAATATCTTCGGGTGTTTTATTACTTTTCTTATATTCTTTTAGCAATTGCGGTTCAGGCTCCAAAAGGGTTTTAATGCCATTATTCGAAAGAAAAAATGGTTGCCCGCTATAGCAGTCTATCATTACAGGCATACTTATATCGCTGGTGGCTAACCAACCTGCTATGCCTACAAGCTGGTACATGGCCATTTGCGTAATGGCCCTGTTTTGGTCGTAAGCAAGATTGTCTATGAAAAATTTATTAGCAATACGCTCGGTCTTCGCATAAAATTTTTCATGCGTAAGGCGTGTTACATTCAGGTATACGTTTTCGCCATCGCAATAGGCATAGTAGTTATCGCACTTCATGCTGTTGGTGCGGTTTATTACATAATACCTGCTTTTATCTTTTTTATCCTGCCGGATGTAATAGTTAGCTCCTCCTATTGGTTTGTTCTTTACCATATCAAGGTACGAACTGTAAATTCCCTCGGCCGGTTGTATAGGAATCTCATGTTTTATATTGTCTTCAATAAAAGGCTCATGCTGCTTTTCTTCAGGCAGCGCAACCTCATACAGGCCCAGGCATTTATTAAGCGCCTGTTTAATCCTCAGCGCATGGAATTTTGTAACGTCAATGCTGCTGCTTTCTACGTTACCGCCGTATGTGCCTTCAATATACAGGCTGTCGTTCTGTTTTACCATTACATCCATGACTGCCGAAGCATATCCGGTTTCTTCCGTCTGCTCGGTATATTCTGAAACATACAAATCGTTTATGCGTACCCATACCGGATACAGCCCCTCTTTTTTAGGGTAAGCGTTTGTAAGGTATGCTGTAATTTCCTCCAGGAATGGCTTTTCAAAATTAGCCAGTACCTGCCTGTTGGCGAGCCCTTTTTGTACAGTGCCTATATTATTGGTAAACTGCCTTCCGTCATATACACCCGCCACGTAAAACTTCATCGGTACTGCCACATCAGGGTCACTACTGCTTAATGTAATTAAGTGGTATTCGGGATTTTGCTGTGCATTTACGTTAATTCCAGTCCATAGGATTGATGCAATAGTTGCAAGTATCTTTAAATAGTTCATCAGAAACTTATTTTATATTCTTGTTGCGTTTTTCAATATGCAGGCGTTTCATTTATAAACATAAAAAATTCCCGAAGCATTCCGGGAATTTTTTATTTATAATTTTAAATATGTTACTTCAGTTTCTTTTTAACTTCAACTTCCTGGTAAGCCTCTATAATGTCATACTGCTGTATGTCGTTATAGTTTTTAATTTGTATACCACAGTCGTAGCCTTTAGATACTTCTTTAACGTCGTCTTTAAAACGCTTAAGTGTTGCTAACTCTCCGGTGTAAATTACCACGCCTTCGCGGATAAGCCTTATCTTAGAACTACGGTACACTTTACCATCGGTAATCATACAGCCTGCAATAGAACCCACCTTAGATATCTTGAACACTTCACGTATCTCGGCAGTACCGGTAACTTCTTCCTTCATTTCCGGAGAAAGCATACCTTCCATCGCATCCTTCAGGTCGTCAATAGCATCGTAGATAATTGAGTAGTTACGGATGTCGATTTCTTCCTTATCGGCTAGTTGCCTTGCATTTGCAGACGGCCTTACGTTAAACCCGATAATGATAGCATCTGATGCCGAAGCAAGAAGTACGTCAGATTCGGTTATCGCGCCCACACCTTTATGTATGATGTTTATTTGTATTTCCTCTGTAGATAGTTTCTGGAATGAGTCTGATAATGCCTCAACCGAACCATCCACGTCACCTTTAAGGATGATGTTAAGTTCTTTAAACTGGCCCAGTGCAATACGGCGTCCAATCTCAGCAAGGGTAATGTGCCTTTGGGTACGCACGCTCTGCTCACGCATCAGCTGGGTACGTTTCGCAGCTATCTGCTTGGCCTCTTTTTCATCGGCATATACCGTAAATTTATCACCCGCTGTTGGCGCGCCATCAAGCCCTAATATAGATATAGGCGTAGATGGTCCCGCTTCTTTAACGTTGTGGCCGCGCTCATCATGCATTGCCTTAATTTTACCGTGGTGCTTACCGGCAAGTACATAATCGCCCAGGCGAAGTGTACCGCCTTGTACCAGCACTGTACTTACATAGCCACGCCCTTTATCAAGGAAAGCCTCTACCACAGTACCTACAGCAGCTTTTTCAGGGTTGGCTTTAAGGTCAAGTAGTTCGGCCTCAAGCAACACTTTTTCAAGAAGGTCTTTTACGCCAAGCCCTGTTTTTGCAGAAATATCGTGCGATTGTATTTTACCGCCCCAGTCTTCAACAAGGAGGTTCATACCGGCAAGGAGCTCTTTAATTTTTTCAGGATTCGCCGCAGGCTTATCTACTTTGTTTATTGCGAATATAATAGGCACACCCGCAGCCTGTGCGTGATTTATGGCCTCTTTTGTTTGTGGCATTATACCATCATCGGCAGCAATTACAATAATAGCTATATCCGTTACCTGGGCACCACGGGCACGCATTGCGGTAAACGCCTCGTGGCCCGGTGTATCTAAGAAAGCTATCTTCTGGCCATTATCAAGGGTAACACCGTAAGCACCTATGTGCTGTGTTATACCTCCCGATTCGCCTGCAATTACATTTTCTTTACGGATGTAGTCAAGAAGCGACGTTTTACCGTGGTCTACGTGGCCCATTACAGTTACAATAGGCGCACGGAATACAAGGTCTTCTTCCCTGTCTTCTACAACTTCTTTAGCCTCCTCAATGTCGGTTGTTATAAATTCTACTTCATAGCCAAACTCGTCTGCAACTATGGTAAGCGTTTCAGCATCCAGCCTTTGGTTCATGGTAACCATTATGCCCAGGCTCATACACGTCATAATTACCTTAGTGATAGGCACGTCCATCATGGTAGCAACTTCGCCCACGGTTACAAACTCTGTAACCTTGATTGTTTTACTGCCTTCCTCAGCCATCCTTTGCTCATCATCACTACGCTGGCGGTGGGTATCCCGCTTGTCACGGCGGTATTTAGCGGCTTTAGATTTATTTCCTTTACCCTGTAGTTTTTCGAGCGTTTCACGAATCTGGTTTTTAACCTCTTCTTCGGTAGGCTCTGTTTTACTTACAATTGCAGGACGCTTGTTAGGGCCAAATTTATTTCCGCCCGGCCCGCTATTTCCGCCTGGCCCGTTTGGCCTTATGGTATTGCCACCCCCGCCTGTAGCATTGCCGCCAGCGCCCTGGCCCTGTGGCCTTGGGGTAATGCGGTTACGTTTAGCTTTACCGGCGGCGCCTCCGCCTTGCTGGTTGCCGCCCGGCCTTTGGGTATTGTTATTTCTTGCCGCAGGTTCTTCTTTCTTTTTCTTGGGCTTGTCAAACTGCGTAAGGTCTATTTTCTGGCCTGTAAAAGTGGTGCCTGAAAGTTTTGTATACTGAGTTTTTATATGCTCGTCTACCGGTGCAGCCGGTGGTGCTTCCGCTTCTGGCTTTGCTTGCTGTGCTGCTGCATCTGTAATATAGCGAGGCTGTATTAACGGTGCTTTTCGCTCTGCCGGTTTTTGCGGCTCCTTTACAGGCTCTGCCTGTGTGGCGGGTGCTTCTGCCGGTTTTTCTGCTACGGCTTCTGGCTGTGCTATTGGTTCTTCCCTTTTTGGAGTCTCAGTCGCGGGAGCCGGTTTTTCTGCCTGGGGGACTGCCGGTGCTGTAGGTGAGGCTGAAGGGGCAGGAGCAACAGGTTCTGGTTTTTTAGGGTTTAAATCTATTTTGCCTACAGGAACGGGGCCGGATAATGATGCGCGTGCACGTATCACTTCCTGCTTTTGTTTCTCTTCTTCATGCCTTCTTTTGTCTTCCAGCTCTTTTTCCCTTTCTATACGCAGCGCCTCTTTCTCCTTACGCTTTTCTTCGCTTACCTCAAGCGATGCGGCTTTGTTACTCTGGTCGGCAGAGAATTGGTTAAAAAGGGCATTGTATTCCGTGCCGGATATCTTGGCATTGGGGCTTGCCTCTATAGAATGGCCTTTATCTTTTAAAAAGTCCACAGCCCTGTCCAGCGAAATATTTAATTCCCTTAAAACTTTGTTTAATCTTATTGCTCTTTCTTCAGACATAAATTTTTTTTACTATTATCGTCGTGCGTTGTGTTGTTGCTGTCTAAGTGTTAGCCGGTTTAATCTTCAAATTCGTCTTTCAGTATCCTCATTACATCTAGAATGGTTTCTTCCTCAAGGTCCGTCCTCCTTGCAAGGTCTGCTACATCCTGTTTTAATATGCTGCGTGCGGTATCAAGGCCTATTTTTGCAAACTCTGCAATAACCCACGCCTCAATTTCGTCAGAGAATTCGCTAAGTTCTACATCTTCCTCTTCAGCGGGGCTGCCTTCGCGTATTACATCCAGCTCATAACCGGTTAATAGCCCTGCCAGTTTTATATTGTGTCCGCCGCGGCCTATGGCCTTGCTTACTTCTTCCAGCTTAAGGAATACATCGGCCCGGTGGTTAGTTTCGTCCAGTTTTATAGACGATACTTTTGCGGGGCTAAGGGCCCTGGATATAAACAACTGTGTGTTTGTGGTGTAATTAATTACATCTATATTCTCGTTGCCCAGTTCCCTTACTATACCATGGATGCGGCTTCCCTTCATGCCCACACAGGCACCTACAGGGTCTATCCTGTCGTCATAAGAGTCTACCGCTACCTTAGCTTTTTCACCTGGTATACGTACTACTTTTTTAACGTTTATAAGTCCGTCTGCTACCTCGGGTATTTCCTGTTCAAATAATTTTTCAAGGAAAAGTTCAGAGGTGCGGCTCATTATAATCTGGGGCTTGTTGCCCTTAAGCTCTACTGCTTCAATAATGCCGCGAACGTTGTCTCCCTTGCGAAAAAAGTCTGATGGTATCTGCTTTTCTTTTGGCAGTACTATCTCATTGCCTTCATCATCCACCAAAATTACAGCTTTTGGCCTTACGTGGTGCACTTCAGCAGTATAAATATCACCTATAAGGTCTTTAAATTGCTTATATAGGTTAGTATTATCATGTTCGTGTATCTTAGAGATCAGGTTTTGGCGCAGCGCTAATATCGCCCTGCGGCCCAGTTGTATCAGCTTTACTTCTTCCGATACCTCTTCGCCTACCTCAAAGTCGGGCTCTATTTTACGCGCCTCTGTAATAGATATTTCTGAGTTAGAATCTTCCACTTCACCGTCAGCAACTACCACACGGTTACGCCATATTTCCATATCCCCTTTATCGGGGTTTATAATAATGTCAAAATTATCATCAGACCCATATTTCTTCTTAAGCGCATTCCTGAATACGTCCTCAAGTATAGCCATTAAGGTTACACGATCTATTAGCTTATCATCCTTAAATTCTGAAAACGAATCTATTAATGCCAGATTTTCCATGCCAACGTTTATTTTTAAAATTTAATTACAACAACTGCCTGTTTAATACTACTATAGGGTATTTCAACCCTTTTTGTTACGGTCTCTTTTCCTTTGCCCACCTGCTTGGGTTCACGCGCCTGCCACTCCAGTATTATTCCTTCATCAGTGGCACCGGCAAGCGGGGCTTCTGTCTCCCCATCTGGGGTGCTTACCAGCACCGTGCGCCCTATGTTCTTTTTAAACTGCCTGGGCAGCTTAAGCGGGCTTGTGGCGCCTGCTGAGGCTACTTCCAGCGAAAAATCTTCTTCTTCGCGGTCAAGGTTGTGCTCTATGGCCCGGCTTATATCAATGCAGTCCTGAAGGTTAACCCCGTTGTCGCCATCTACTGTAACGGTTATCTTATTATCGGTACCTATACTAAGGTCAATCAAAAATAAGTCAGGGCGCTCATCAAGTGCCTGATTTAAAAGCGAGGCTACTTTATCTTTAAATGCCATAATGTTATAAAAAGAGGGGACTCCCGTCCCCTCATTATTTGTTGATTTACTAAATAACGGTGCAAATATACTAATAATTTTTATATCTTGAAAATCATTGGTTAATGTTAAATTAATTATTATCTTTCGGGTGGTTAAGTTCCGCCAAAACTTTGTTAATTATCCTACATTATGAAAAAAATTTTAGTCCCGACAGATTTTTCTGACCATGCCGAGTATGCACTTAAAGTTGCCGCAAAAATTGCAAAAGAACATAACGGCGAAATATTTTTATTGCACCTGCTCGAACTACCGGGCCAGGAAAATGATGCAATAGTGGCCGGGGTGGAGGTGCCGGAAATTGCCTTTTTCCTTAAAAAAGCACACGAAAGGTTTGACGACGTAAAATCGGCAGACTACCTTGAAGGTCTTAATGTTACCGACTCAATACTTTTTTCTGACGCTTTTGAAGGCATTATTAAAACGGCAAAAAAACACGATATCGACCTTATAGTTATGGGGTCGCACGGTGCCAGCGGCTTTAAGGAGATGTTTATCGGCTCTAACACCGAGAAGGTGGTACGCACATCTGATATTCCGGTTCTTGTTATTAAAAAAGAAGAGGCCGATTTTAGCCCGTCTACTTTTGTATTTGCGTCTAACTTTGCCGACGAAATTAAAAAACCGTTTACAAAAGTGGTTGACTTTGCAAACACTTTTAATGCAAAGCTAAACCTGCTGTACATTAACACCCCCGCTAACTTTAAAAGTACCCACGCGACCGAAAAAATAATAAACGATTTTGTGGCCGGCTTTTCGCTTATAAACGGTTACACTGTTAATATATATAACGATGTAAACGTAGAAAAAGGCATACTGCACTTTGCAAACAGCGTTAACGCCGATCTTGTAGCAATGTGCACACATGGCCGCCAGGGGCTTGCCCACTTTTTTAACGGCAGCATAAGCGAAGACCTTGTAAACCACGCGGTGCGACCGGTAGTTACGTTTAAGATATAATTTTAAATTAGTTTTAAAGTTATAATGTCCATGGCCGGATGTGAATACTAAAGCTGCAACGACAAAATATAACACAAAAAAGCCCGCAACATTTCGTGTTTACGGGCTTTTTTATTTTTCAGGTTGAACTTTATTTTACAACTTATTGATCATTGAAAAGGCAATATTATAGTAAACAGTGTGCCTTCGTCGGGTGTACTTGCCACATCTATGTGACCCGAATGGTTATCTATTATCTTTTTTACTATTGCCAGTCCTATACCGGTGCCCAAATGGATGTTTTTAGTTTCAAGCCTTTGGAAGAGGCCAAATATTTTATCTTTATACAGGCTGTTAAATCCTATGCCGTTATCCTGGAATGTAATGATGTGGTAATTCTGCTCAGGCAAGCACTGACTTAAGGTAAGTTCGTAGCCTTTAGCTGCTTTATAGCCAATTTTAATTTCCGGCGGTGTACCTGGCCGCGAGAACTTGAGCGAGTTTGAAAGCAGGTTGTATATTACTTGCCTGAACTGAAAGCTAATGGCTTTAAAATCGCCATCAGATGTCAGGATAACCAAAGCATTTTTTTGTTTTATTTCTTCCTGCATGTCATCGGTTACAGCATTTACAAGGTTACTTAACCTTATATCGTCAAAAGATTGCTTACTGGTGGTAGTACGGGAGTAGGCAAGCAGGTCTTTAATAAGCAGGCTCATACGCCCCGCCGCCTTTTCTATTTTAGCAAAATATTCCCGCCCCTTTTCAGAAAGGTTATTATACTCACGCTCACTAATCATGCTTATAAACGTTTGTATCTTGCGCAGTGGTTCCTGCAAATCGTGGCTGGAAATATAGGTAAACGCCTGTAGCTCTTTATTCATGTTTTCGAGCATCAGGTTTTGCTGTTCTATCTCTGCCACCCGCCCGGCTACTATCTTGTCCAGGTTTTTGTTTTTTATTTCGAGCATTTCCCTACGTATTCCAAGTTCCAGATTTGCTTTGCGCAGTTCCAGCAGGTGCATTACCTGCCCGGCAAGTATTTGCAGGGCGTTTACCTGCCCCGGTGTAAGGGTGTGCGGTTTATCGTCTATAATACAAACGGTACCCATACCATAACCACTTTCAGATACCAGTGGGATACCGGCATAAAAAACAATATTTGGGCTGCCGGTAACATAGGGGTTATCTTTAAAACGGTCGTCAAGACGGGAATCTTCTACAATAAAGGGCTTATCAGGGGTAAGTATGGCGTGAGAGCAAAAGGAATACTGCCGGTGCGTTTCGTCTATAGGGAGGCCACGGTGCGATTTAAACCACTGCCTGTCGCTGTCTACAAGGCTTATAAGAGCAATAGGTACATCGCAAATAATGGAAGCAAGTGTGGTAATATCCTCATAGTCCTTTTCTGTAAGGGTGTCGAGTATATCAAAACTTCTTAATTCCTTCAGCCTGTTTTTTTCTTCAGCGGGAGACATCCCGTAATTCGTTGCATTCATTTTTCAAACATAATAAATATTGCAGGGCACAACTAACTTTATAAAATTAGTAGCAGTTTTATACCGTTGAATGGCGGTTTGCTGTAGACGAATGGGAAATGAATTTTTTATGGTAGTGCTTTACCCAAAATAAAAGCCGGCTAAATTATCACCGGCTTTAACTATATAATTTAAGCATTACGCTTCATTTCCTGTGGTTTTGCCTTTACCGTTTCGTTATGAGAAAGCGGTATGCAGCGCCTGCCTCTGCCCGGGCAGCCGTAGCGGTGTACGGGGCTACAGCTGCCTAACAGCATAAGGCCTGCACCCAATAATAAAATGTAGTTCCTTTTCATCATCTTCGTCATCTTAATTATTTTTTAGTGTTGTGTGTTATCATGCAAAATCAATGCCAAAGTATTGTTAAATTAGCCATTAAAAGATTTTGTTTTTATGCTCAGGCTAATGTGTTGCTTTCTTTTTGCAGGGCCTTAAGTTGCTCCAGGTACGTGCGTTCGTTGCTCAGTCGGGGTATCTTATGCTGGCCTCCTAGCTTATCTTGCTCCTTAAGCCAGTCGTAAAACAGTTTGGGGCGGGCCACGTTAAGTACCAGTTTATTTAGTGTCATGTTGTTGTAGCGCTTGGCTTCATAGTCAGAATTTACACTTTGCACCGCCTCATCCAGGTGCGTGCGGAAAACCTCTGCATTAAGTGGCGCGTTTTTAAACTCAATAATCCATTCGTGTGCGCCTTTTTCGCGGCCCTCCATAAAAATAGGGGCTACGGTATAGTCCAGCACTTCAAGCCCCGTTAGCTGGCAGGCTTTGGCAATGGCCTTATCGGTATTCTCTACCATAAGTTCTTCCCCAAAAACGTTTATATGGTGCTTGGTGCGGCCGCTCACTTTTACCCTGTAAGGGCTTATGCTTGTAAACCTTACGGTGTCGCCCACCATGTAGCGCCACAGTCCGGAATTTGTAGTAATTACCACGGCATAGTTTTTATTAAGTTCGACTTCACTAAGCGGTAGTACCCGTTGGCGGTCGGTGCCAAAGGTATCCATAGGTATGAACTCATAAAAAATACCATAATCCAGCATCAATAGCAGTTCATTGCTATAATTACTGTCCTGTATGGCAAAAAAACCCTCGCTGGCGTTGTATATTTCGTAATATTTAAAATCATCTTTGGGCAATATGTTGTGGTACTGGCCGCGGTACGGCTCAAAGCTTACACCGCCATGAAAATACACTTCTATATTAGGCCATATTTCCAGCAGGCTGGTTTTTCCTGTTTCTTCAAGTATGCGGTTTAGCAGTACCATCATCCAGCTGGGTACGCCGGCAAAGCTGGTTACATTTTCATGAACCGTTTCACTTACTATCGCAGCCAGTTTGCTTTCCCATTCGCCCATTAGTGATACCCTGCTGCTGGGTGTGCTGCTCATTTCTGCCCAAAAAGGCATGTTGTCTATAAGTATAGCCGAGAGGTCGCCAAAAACCGAGTTATTGTCTGCATACAGTTGCTTGCTGCCGCCCAGGCGAAGGCTCTTGCCTGTAAACAGCTGGCTTTCCTCATTATTATTAAGGTACAGGCACAGCAGGTCTTTACTGCCTTTATAGTGGCAGTCTTCCAGGGCCTCGGCGCTTACAGGTATAAACTTGCTTTTTGCATTGGTAGTGCCGCTGCTTTTTGCAAAATACTTTATAGGCGTAGGCCAAAATACATTTTGTTCCCCTTTGCGGGTTTGCTCTATTAGCGGCTCCAGGTCTTCATAGGTAGAAACCGGCACACGCTCTGCAAATGTTCTGTAATTTGTAATCGAAGCAAAATCATATTTTTTGCCTATTACGGTATGCTCAGCGGTGTTTAACAGGTTGTGCAGCAGTTCTTCCTGTACCTCATTTGGGTACTTAAGGAAAAGTTCCATGTCGTGTATCCGTTTTTTAAGTATCCACGACGCAATAGAATTTATAATAGGCAAGGCCATATTTTAGTATCTTTATTGCCCTAAAAATAGTGATTTTTTTTATGCGATACGAAGGTGTACTCACAAAAATGCAAACTGAGGCGGGCAGCCCCATACAATATTACCTGGTTTTTAACGACAACTTTATCCACATGAACCAGTTGCTGGGACAGGAGATAGAGCTTTCCTTCCGGGGTTTTGAGTGCCTTAACTGCGCTAAAAAAAAGAAAATATGGCGCATGGGTTTTTGCTATGATTGTTTTTACAGCATACCCGGTGCGGGCGACTGGATAATGCGCCCCGAGCTGAGCACGGCCCACTTAGGGATAGCCGACCGCGACCTTGATTATGAGACACGTGTGCAGGTGCAGCCCCACGTGGTATACCTGGCCTGTAGTAGCGACATGAAGGTGGGGGTTACCCGAAAAACGCAGGTGCCCACCCGTTGGATAGACCAGGGCGCGAGTTTTGCCATACCACTTGTAGAGGTGCCCAACCGCTACCTGGCCGGAATTACCGAGGTAGCGCTTAAAAACCATTATTCAGATAAAATTAACTGGAAGAAAATGCTGTGCAATGAGGTAACGGAATTTGATCTTATTGCCATGCGGAATATTGCAAAAGATTTACTTCCTGATGATGTGTCGCAATATTTTGAAACCACTGTAGAGCAGCTGTATAAAATGGAATATCCGGTGCTGGAATATCCAAAAAAAATTAAGAGCCTTAACCTTGCCACTACGCCTAACTACAGTGGCAGGCTGGTGGGCATAAAAGGGCAGTACCTTATTTTTGAAGACGGTACTGTGCTAAATGTGCGCTCCTACGAAGGCTTTGTGATGGAGCTAAATGTGTGATACGTAGCAAAGGCTCCAGATATAGATTAATAAAAAAAGCTATTCTTTAATAAACTTAAGCGTTTTGCTTTGGCTGCCTTTTATCAATTTAATAAAGTAAACGCCAGTGCTTAGGCCTGATGTATTTATACCCAAGTTTGCCTCACTGTTTATTTTTACCTGCGTTAATTGCTGGCCCAGGCTGTTGTAAATGCTATAACTTTCGGGCAGGTTGCCGTTTTGTATTGATATATTTAAGGTGGTGCTGGCAGGGTTAGGGTAGAGGCTGATACCTTTAAAAAAGTCATAGGCCGCTATGGCAGCAGGTTCCTGCCAGGTATTTGATGTTTTAAGGCTTGCCCTGCGTATGGAATTATTCATTACCGCTGTTACCCTGTCCTTCTGGTTTTGGGTAAAGATATTCATGCACTGGTCATTGGTGTAATCCATATAATTTTCTATCATGTCATTACCGGGGCTTGCCGGGCATGAATTTGTAGTGTTACAATAAAAATTATATTGGTCAGTTGCCGGGGTATCTAAGCAGTAGTCTTTGTAAGAATCAGTTGCATCTACCATACAGTTAGCAAAATTGTCGCCGCTAATATGCAGCAGGCCAAAACAATGGCCTATTTCGTGTGTGGCGGTGCGGCCATATTTATATTGAGGGTAGGTGGTGCTGTAGTTGCCCTGCGGGTAAATATCGGCCGATCCAAAGTAACCGTAGCCTATAACAAGCCCATCAGTATTAGCAGCCCCCATATAGCTGTCAAGCCCGCCAAGCCCCGAAGTATTAGGGAATTGAGCATAGCCCAATAAATCTGAATCCCCGAAATTTACTGTCCAGATGTTAAAGTAGTCGTTCGGGTTCCAGCTTGTTGTGGGTTTTACGCTGGTGTCTACGCTTTGTATCGAACTATAATCTGCCTGGTTAAGGTTTAGGTGTTCTATACCGGTTGTATAGCTGCCATCCGGCGCCGTGTGTGCAAGGCGGAATTGTATTTCCATGTCGGCACCCACAGGGTTGTTGTTATAGCCCGGCGTACCAGATTGCTTCCTAAAATCCTGGTTAAGCACTTCAATTTGCGACAGAACCTGAGCGTCCGATATATTTTCGTTAACGCCTAAAGCATCGCCGTTATGTATTACATGTACCACAACGGGTATAATAATCACTTCCTGTACAGATTGCGCCGATTTTGCGGCCATCCTTTTCGCTTTTACCTCGGCTACCTTTGGCGCAAGCCAGGCTTCAAATTCGGTGCGTGTGGGGCGCTTAGGGTCCTGCTCCTGCAGCCATGCTTCATATTCGGTAGTCGCACAGCGTATAGCTCCGTTATCGGGGTTAACGGCTTTTACCGTATGGCCAAAAACTTTAGGCAGGTTTTGGGCCGTGGCAGTAAAAGTACCTAACAGTAAAAGGCCCGTAAATAATGTATTTTTTAGGGTAATGCTCTTCATTGCTATAAATATTTCAAACATTCTTGTAAAGCGATTGCAAGTTATTCAATTTCAATCGCAAAGAAAAATGAAATTTTATTAAAAGTTTATGCAAGCCGCAAATTACACCAATTACTCTAATGTGATTCGCTTGTTAAGTATTTTAAATTCGGGAATTTGTGTATTCGTTGTAAAAAAATCACTCAGAGAAAAATTTACTTACCGCATCTTTATACGTTTCGCCTACGGGTATTACAAAATCTTCCAGTTGTAGTGTCTTGTTATACAGACTTTTTACCTTACTAAGCGGAATGATATAAGAGCGGTGCACCCTTATAAACTCGGGCTGGGGCAATTTTTCCATAAGGCCTTTCATACTCAGGCGCGCGGTTATCGGGCTTTTGCCTTTAATGTGCACTTTTACATAATCATCAAGCCCTTCTATAAGCAGTATGTCTTCAAAACTGATGCGGTGCAGCTTATAGTCGGCACGCAGCAACAAGTGGCTGTTGCCGGTTGTAGTGTTGCGTGCGCGCTGCTCTTTAAGAACCTTATCGGTAGCGGCTAAAAATCGCTCAAACGAAAAAGGCTTCAGCAGGTAATCGGCCGCGTTTACATTAAAACCCTCTACTGCATACTCACTGTACGCAGTAGTAAATATAACCATGGTTTTTGGCGAGAGCATTTTATAAAAATCAATGCCGTTTTTGCCGGGCATTTGTATATCAAGAAAGAGCAGCCCTACCGGGTTTTTTTCCAGGTAAGCAAGCGCCTCATCGGTTTTTGTAAAGGTTTTTAAAAGCACTATATAATCTATCTGGCTGCAAAAATGGGTAATTATTTTAAGCGCCAGTGGTTCGTCGTCTATTGCTATTGCGTTTATCATACCAGGCCTATAGTTAGTTGTACTTCAAAACTTTTTGTTTCATCTTTAATAGTAAGGCTATATTTTCCTGTATACAGGTACTCCAGCCGCAAACGGGTGTTTTCTATACCGTGGCCGCTTTCTTCTTCATAGGGCAGTGCTGCGTGCACTTTGTTATTACGCACGGTTAAAGAAAGCTGATTATTTGTTATGGCTATCGTTATACTTATAGCGGCATCTTCTTCAGGGTTAATGCCATATTTAAAGGCGTTTTCTATAAAGGGTATAAGCAGCATCGGTGATATATACCTGCTTGCCGGGCTGCCGGTGGTTTCAAAACTAAAGTAGGTGTTTTCGTCCATACGCAGCTTTTGCAGGCTTATGTAATTGTTTATATACGCAATTTCGCTTTCCAGCGGTACCAGGTCGCGGCTGCTCTCGCTTACCACGTAGCGCATCATGCCCGATAGTTTTAGTATAGCTTCGGGAGTGGCATCGCTTTTTTCCAGCGCCAGGGCATAAAGGCTGTTCAGTGTGTTAAATAAAAAGTGCGGGTTTATCTGCGCCTTAAGATAGCTTAGCTCGGTTTTTAGCTTTTCGCTTTCAATATCAGATAAGCGCTGGTTGATACCTAAGAGGAAAGAAAGCGAAAATACAAGTAGAAACAGCAGCAGCGACCGCCCTAAGAAAAAAGGCAGGGTGTGCAGCTTAGCCATATTAGGCGGCAGGCCTCTGCTGCCGGGCATTTGCGGGCGTATTATTATAAACGGGTTTTCATCTATAGGTATAAGTAAATTAGGCAAAAAGGTTACAAAAGCAAAACAGCCCAGTACAGCAGCATAAAACAGCCATAGCTTGCGGGTAAAGTAAAACCGGGGTATGAGGTAAAGGTAATTGGCATAAAAAAAAAGCAGCAGCAGTACAAAGGCAAGGAGGCTCCTCCTGAAATGGGGTATGCTAAACAGGTTTGTATTATTGTTAAAATCGGGCGATGACAGTATTGGAATACTTATAAACAGCACACAGCCCAGTAAATGCAGTATATATTTTTGGGTTCTTTTTGCCATAATACCATAAACATAGTGCAAATATGTGATTTAATCTAACTGAAAATCCTGTAAAGAGGTTAAACATAAAAAAAATGAGGTGAAAAGGCATTATAGCTGTTATAGTAATAGGTTTTATAGTAACTTTATAATCCCTAAAATATAGTTAAGAATTGCAGGTGCTGCATGGTCTTTTATGTGCGGCCGTATTTACAAGTGTTACAAATAATAAATAGCTGTTTTAGTCGCTGTAAACTGAATTGAAAAAGATACCCATAATAATATACTTGCTGTTTTTGCCATTAGTTTCTTTTGCCCAAAAAGAAGCTAACAACTGGTATTTTGGCCTTAACGCAGGCATTCATTTTAATGATGACGGCAGCGTCGTGCCGTTAGCCGGGGGGCAAATGCAAACAAATGAGGGTTGTAGTTCTATTAGCGATGCTGATGGCAACCTTCTCTTTTATACCGATGGCAGAACCGTTTGGGACCGTAACCACGTAGTAATGCCTAATGGAGATTACTTTAACGGTACGGGGCTCTTAGGTGATCCGTCAAGTTCACAATCAGCGGTTATAATCCCAAAAAAGAACAACCCTAATATTTATTACATTTTTACCGTAGATGAGCCGCACCATATTAATGCCGAGTTTTATCCGGCACAGTATACCGGTACCTATATAGAAACAAATGGTGCACAAACCATACCTGAGGCAGACGATGGCCTTAACAACGGATTAAACTATTCGGTTGTAGACCTGAATGTAGCCGGAAGTACAGGCACCATAGGCGATGTTACCACACGCAATGTGCACCTGCTAACCTATGACCCTGCTAACCTGGAGGAGGCACGTTACAAATGTTCGGAAAAAATTACCGCCGTAAAGAATGCATCTGGAGACGGTTATTGGGTTATAACACATTTTGTTGATAATTTTTACGCGTTTGAAGTGACCGCTGACGGCGTAAACGAAACCCCGGTTGTAACCCAGATAAACCCTGTAATACCGTTGTCGGGCTACAGGCGTAATGCGATAGGCTGTATCAAGGCCTCGCCAAACGGAAAGTTTGTGGCAATAGCCCACCAGCAGGCAGGCGGCGTTACCGGCGAGGTGGGCAATGGCGGTACAGTATACCTGTATAATTTTAACAGGGCTACGGGCCAGTTATCAAACCCGGTAATGGTTGATAATAACATGCGCCCTTATGGAGTGGAGTTTAGCCCGCAAAATCAAAAACTCTACGTATCATACCAGGAAAATGATACGGGACTTTCTAAAGTTAAGCAATACAACCTGTTGGCGGACAGCATTCCGTCATCCGGTGTCGAAATAAGCACAGGCAATACTTCTACCACCTTACAGTTAGGCCCTAACGGTAAAATTTATAAAGCTGTTGTCAACGGTACCGCATTAGATGTTATCAACTTTCCTGAAGCCGATGGTGTGGCCTGCAATTATGTTAACAGTGCGGTTGCGCTTCCGGCGGGTACTGCCAGTATATTTGGGCTTCCACCATTTGTAACCTCGCTTTTTTACGCAACCATACAAAAGGAAGGGACATGTTTTGGCGAAACCACACAATTTAGCCTCCACGTAAATGGTAATTACGACAGCGTGGTATGGAATTTTGGCGACGGTTCTGCCAATACCACACTGCAGTCACCTGCACATACCTATGCTGCCTCCGGTGCTTATACCGTAGTAGCTGGCATTACTTATGATGGTATTACCGAGTTTATAACCCAGGACGTTAATATACTACCACCACCTACGGCCGCAGTGCCCGCACTTATTACAGAGTGCGACCCTGATGACGACGGCTTTACCGTTTTTAACCTTAACAGCACCCGTGCCGCCATACTGGGAGGGCAAAATCCGGCTGACTTTACTGTATATTATTATGCATCCCAGCAAGATGCAGATGCTAACAGTAATCCGCTTAACGGCATAGCTTACACTAATACCAGCAATCCGCAAACAGTATATGCGCGTGTAGTGCACAACACCAATACCGATTGTTACACTACTGTAGCATTCCAGATACAGGCGGCTCTTGCAGCAACGCTTACGGCCACTTCGTTTTCTATATGCGATGATGCAACAGATGGCAGTAACACAAACGGTAGGGCAACTTTTAACCTTACAGACATTACTGCGGCTCTGGTTACTTCGGCGGGCTACTCTGTTAGCTGGCATGCAACCGAGGCAAACGCACAGGCAGGTGCACCGGCGCTGCCTTCAAATTTTTATACCAATACCACAGTTGTCTATGCCCTTATAAAAAACCTTGCTTATCCTTCCTGTACTTACATACAGCCTATAAATCTTATCGTAAACCCCCTTCCGCCAAATGTATTGAACGCGGTACTGGTGCAGTGCGATACCGGCGCTACACCTGATGGCATTACGCAGTTTAACCTGCATGAGGCCGACACCCAGTATACGGGTACCAATACAGCGCTTAGTGTATTTTACTATCCCACATTTGCCGATGCCGAAAACGATACTAATGGCATTAGCGCATTGTATACTAATTCCGGTAGTGGTGATGTTGTTTATGCCAAAGTGTTAAACACGCTTAGCGGCTGTTACAGGGTGCTGCCCCTGGCCCTCTTTGTTACCACAAACGTGCTGCCCCTGGCCATAATAGAAACCTGTGATTATGATGGTGTTGAAGATGGCTTTGCCTTATTTAACCTTGCCGAGGCAGGGTATGAAAACGGCAGCCAACAGGTAGCGTATTATCCGACAGAGACAGATGCCCTGGCAGAAACCAACGAAATACCCCCCCTGTATACCAATACCCAGGTTAATAGTCAGACAGTTTACGCACGTATAGAAAGCAGTAATAACTGCCTGGGCATAGCGAGGATAGACTTACACGTGCGTGCACTGCCCGATATAGAGGAAAATAGCACCGGAGTGGTTTGCCTTAATACCCGTGATTATATAACACTGGAAGCCGGTGTATATGGTGGCCAGTATGATTACATCTGGAGCACAGGGGCTACAACACCGGATATAATGGTTAATGAGCCCGGTATATACACGCTGATTGTTACTGACAATACGTACCCAACACACTGCCAGAAAACCCGCACCGTTATTGTTACAGCCAGTAATGTAGCAGAAATTACCGATGTAATTGTTGAAGACCTGCGCGATAATAATACTGTAAATATTGTTGCCATTCCGCTGGGTGGGGTAAATACCGAGTATCTTTACAGCCTTGACGCACCAAACGGCCCGTGGCAGGAAAGCCCCTTGTTTGAAAATGTTGCTAAAGGCCTGCACATGGTATATGTATATGATACCCAGGGATGCGGTATAATAAGGGAGCAGATAGGTGTGCTGGCCATACCGAAGTTCTTTTCGCCTAATGGCGATGCTGCTAACGAGTACTGGACTATACCCGGCCTGGGTGCCGAAAGATATAAGGGCAGCAAGCTATATATATATGACCGTTATGGCAAACTGCTGTTTGATGTTGACCCTAAAACGTTTGGGTGGGATGGTACATTTAACGGCCGGCAAATGCCAAGTTCAGACTACTGGTTTGTGCTTACCGTTAACGACGGCCGCACTGTAAAGGGACACTTTAGTCTTATACGATAGCTAAAAACTATAGAACTGTAAATAAAAAAACAGCCTCCGCGGAATAGCTTATCTGTTTACGACTTAATAAACTGTATTGTTTTAGTGGCATTACCGCTATCAACCTTTATAAAGTATACGCCGCCTGCAAAATTAGCAACGTTTATCTGCTGGTTATATTCGCTTATTACACCTTTGTTTACAACCTGGCCCACGCTGTTAAATATGGTATAACTATCAGGTAATGAAATGCCTGAAGGTATCTCCAGGTGTAACACACCAGGTGCGGGGTTAGGGAATAGCTTTATGTTGCTAAGCGTATAAGATGTAACAGCTGCTGGCTGTTCTATCACGCCAAACGTAACAGTAGCACTTTCTATATACGGTTCCCCGGTATATATTACTACACCATTGCTATTGATTATTTGATAAAAGCCTTCGCCATTACCGTGGCAGCAAATGCCGTCTGGAAAGTCATCCATTATAGTAAAAACGTAACATTCACCAGGATTAATGTTATTAATTGTTTGTGTTATTATACCCACAACTTCAGGGTCAGGATTATAGTTTTCACCATGGGCTACGGGTTCTTCTACCCCAACGCGATGTAGCGTCCAGGATATTTCATCAGGAAAGTTATCCGGCTGTATAAGTATGGTTACCGTAGGTGCTGGTGTGGTAAGTAGCTGAATGTTGATGGTTTCGTCATAGGTTTCTGTAGGCACACCTTGTGTGCTTCCATTCAATGCAGCAAGCGTGGCGCTAACGCTATGCTCGCCTGTAGCGGTATTTGGCACAGTAAATGTTATGGTTTCACTTTCTCCCGCATGAAGCGAGCCTTCCCATGAATGTGTTGCGGGAAAACCATCTATTGTGTAATTTATGGTTGCAGAAGTTAAATCTTCAACGCCGGGATTAGAAACTGTAAACGTTACTACAAAATTTGTGGAACAAGGAACTTGTGTAATACTGCCTACGTTTAGATATGTGGTTGCTGGAGCAAGTTTTTGTGTTACAGTTGTTTTTGCTTTTTTATATTTTATAGTATTAATCTGGGCATTGGCTGTAAAGCTTAGTAGACTTACAAAGGTTAGCGCCCACAGGTTGCGGGTAATTTTTTTCATGGGGATGATTGGAGTTAAACTATTAGTAAATTTGTCGAATATTCAGTTGCAAATATCTGATATTTAATATTAACCTCAATAATTTGTTAAGAAAAATTTTAATAAAAAAACCACGGAATTTTTCCGTGGTCCTGTAATATAAGTAAAATAGTAGTGATTTTTATATCGATGCCATGTGGTCGTGTAGCATACGCTCCTCTATAGCATCCCAAAGCGCCACCCTTTTTTCGAGCGCTTTTACGGAGATATTTTCTACCTGCTGCCATTTTAAGATGTCGCCCGCGCACAACTCATCTATCATTTGCATGGCCATGGGCCCGTGCTCATCTGCATCGAGTTCTATATGCCTCTCAAAATAATATACCAGCTTTTTAAGGTCGGCTTCAGGGAAGTTAGCCTCAAAGTTGCGCAGTATTTCGGTAAACATGGCCGGAATTAAATCTTCGCGCCCAAAAGTAAACGCTGCTGCTATTTCATGCGGCTTGCCTTCTTCAATTACCCTGAAGGTAAAATCAAGGAACTCTTTTATGCCGGGGTGCAGGTTACTCTTTTTAATTGAAACAAATATATTTTGAGTAGCCACCACATCCTTTAGAAACGCATCTACCGCACTGATATCGGCACCACAGTTGCTCATGGCATCGCGGTACATTTCAAAATGGCTCTGCCTGTTACCGTCTAAATTAATGTCAGTTTCCTCGGCCAGCACTATTTCGTTTATAAGGTAGCGTATCTCGGGGTTGCCCACAGGCAGCCACGGCACCTGGGTGCAGGTAAGCTTTATTTGCAGGGCCTTAAGCAGCGACATAAAGTCCCATACGGCATACACATGCCCTTCAAGGAAAAACCTCAGGTCGTCTATTGTTTTTATCCTCGCGTAAAGCGGGTGGTTTAACAGCTTTTCCCTTTGGGGCGCCAGGGCGCTGTTGATGGTAAAAGTATCCATAGCAATAATTTTTTAAAATTTACAGGGCGTTTTACAACGCTGTTACATTAATTTTCAATGCAAATAGTATGCCCGTTTATCAGTGCCTGTACAGTAATGACAACGCCAAAGTTCGGTATTTATTGAAGGTCGTGGCTTTAATTTATATACGCAACCGCTTACGAAAAGGTTTTTGTTAATAAATTCTTTAAACTATGGATACTGTGAGCGGCGCGCATAAATATTTGATTGTTTCTTGCTGTGGATGATGTTTTTATTTCATAATATTGCTTAAATTAATTAACAAGTACTTTTAATGAACTACGAAGATAAAGATATATCTTATTACGCCAATATAAGGCATGACCTTTTAACCCTGATAAACAGTAATGCAACAAACCTTAGGGTTTTAGAAATAGGGGCGGCTTATGGCGAAACACTTTATTATTTAAAAAGCACAGGCATTGCGCAGGAAGCCGTGGGTGTAGATATATTTGAAGATAAGAAACATCCGGAAAAATATAAGCCTTTAGACCGTTTTATCTTTGGTAATATTGAAGTGCTTGATTTCCATGAATTTGAAAATTATTTTGATCTTATTCTTTTACCGGATGTGATAGAGCATCTTGTAGAGCCTAAACATGTGCTTGAAAAAGTGAACAGGTATCTTAAGGCAGGAGGTACCGCGCTTGTAAGCATGCCTAATGTAAGGCACTACAGTACATTTAAAAGGATATTTTTAAAAGGCGACTTTAAGTATGATGAAAGTGGCCTGTTTGACTATACGCACATGAGGTTTTATTGTAAAAAGAACATGGTGGGGCTTTTTGCAAAATCGGGCTTTAAGGTTACTACTCTAAAAAGTGCTATAAGTATTTATAAAGGCAGGTCGATGGCGAAAATATTTAATAGGCTTACCTTTGGTATTTTTGAGGAGTTTTTATCGCTGCAATTTTTCTTTACGGCTAATAAGCAATAATTTAATGTATACCTGAATACAAAAATCCCGCCTTGAAAGCGGGATTTTATATTTAGCAGGGTGTGCTTTACTTATGCAAGCGCAACCCTTTTAAAGCCTGTTACAGTAAGCCCGGCATCAACCGACTTAACATAAGCGCTTACGCTTAGTTTGTTGTCTTTAATGTAGTCCTGGTTAACAAGGGTGTTGTCTTTAAAGAAACGGCCCAGTTTACCTTTTGCAATATTATCAAGCATTGCTTCAGGCTTGCCTTCCTGGCGAAGTACATCCTTAGCAATTTCTATTTCTTTTTCAACAATAGCAGCGTCAACACCATCTTCGTTAAGGGCTATAGGGGCCATAGCCGCAGCCTGCATGGCTACGTTACGGGCAGCCTCTTCAGCACCTTCTACATTAGCGCTAAGGCTAACAAGGGTAGCGATACGGTTACCGGCGTGAATATAAGAACCTACAAAAGCGCCCTCAAGCCTTTCAAAAGCACCAATTTCTATTTTCTCGCCTATTACGCCTGTTTGCTCAGTAAGTTTTTCTTCAACAGTAATACCGTTGTAGTCTGCGGCAAGAAGTTCTTCTTTAGTGTTATAGTTAAGGGCAAGGTTAGCAATATCTGTAGCAAGCTTAACGTAAGATTCGTTTTTAGCAACAAAGTCAGTCTCACAGTTTACAGATACAACAACACCTGCGGTTTTGTCAGCGTTAACTACAGCTAGTACTGCACCTTCGGTAGACTCACGGTCAGCACGGTTAGCAGCAACTTTTTGTCCTTTTTTACGTAGGTTTTCAATTGCTTTGTCAAAATCTCCTTCAGCTTCAACAAGCGCTTTTTTGCAGTCCATCATACCGGCACCAGTTATGGTACGTAGTTTATTAACGTCTGCAGCAGTAATATTTGCCATTATAAAGTTGTTTTTTTTGATGTTTGTAAAAAAATATAAAGCCGTTATACAGATAATGCCACAAAAGTAAACATCACCCCGCACAACGGCTTTACTGTAATGTTAATTTATTCTTCAGTTGCAGCAGCAGGAGCTTCTACAGCGGGAGCCTCGGCAGCAGGAGTTGCAGGAGCAGCTTCTATTGTTTCAGCAGCTTCGTCAGCCGGAAGGTCTGAAAAGTCATCTTTGTCAGATTTCCTGTCAGCAAGGCCTTCAACAACCGCGCCGGTTACTAAAGATAAAATTTTGTCTATTGATTTAGAAGCGTCATCATTTGCAGGGATAACATAGTCAACTTCACGTGGATCGGAGTTGGTATCTACCATTGCGAAAACCGGAATGTTTAATTTCTGAGCTTCTTTTACTGCGATGTGTTCTGCCTTGATGTCTACGATGAATAACGCAGCCGGAAGCCTTGTCATGTCAGCAATAGAGCCAAGGTTTTTTTCAAGCTTAGCACGAAGACGATCTACCTGAAGGCGCTCTTTCTTAGAAAGCGTCATGAATGTACCGTCTTTCTTCATTTTATCAATAGAAGCCATTTTTTTAACGGCTTTACGGATAGTGATGAAGTTAGTAAGCATACCACCAGGCCACCTCTCGGTAATGTATGGCATATTAGCGGCACCTGCTTTTTCAGCCACAATGTCTTTTGCTTGTTTTTTTGTGGCTACGAAAAGTATTTTTCGGCCGGATGCAGCAATTTTTTTAAGGGCTTCGTTAGCCTCTTCTATTTTAGCTGCGGTTTTATACAGGTTGATAATGTGTATGCCATTACGCTCCATGTATATATAAGGAGCCATGTTTGGGTCCCATTTCCTGGTCATGTGTCCAAAGTGTACACCTGCTTCCAGTAATTCTTTTACATCTACTTTATTTGCCATTTTTGTAATAGTTTACGTTCTGTTGAGTAAGCGCAATGAGTAAGTGGCGAATTAACGGCCTTGCCCATTTAGATGCTAAACTAACCCCTCACCTCGGTGGGGCAACAACAACTCAGTTTTAAATAATAATAATAAACAGTTTGGGATATATATCCCATAAACATATTAACGTTTAGAGAACTGGAATCTCTTACGGGCTTTCTTCTGGCCGAATTTCTTACGCTCTACCATACGTGGATCCCTTGTTAACAGGCCTTCTGGTTTAAGGATGCTCCTGTTTTCTACGTCAATTTCGCACATAGCGCGCGCTATTGCCATACGTACAGCTTCAGCCTGGCCGGTAATACCACCACCATATACATTTACTTTTACATCATAGCTGTCAACCGTATTAGTCATGCTAAGCGGCTGGCGTACTTTGTACTGTAGTGTAGCGGTAGGGAAATAAATTGCAATGTCTTTTTTGTTAACCGTAATTTGTCCTGATCCTTCAGTCAGGTAAATACGGGCAACAGCAGTTTTTCTCCTGCCGATTTTGTGGATTGTCGCCATCTTACTTTAGGTCGTTTAGGTTAACGGTTTTAGGTGCCTGTGCCGCATGTTTGTGGTCTGGCCCTGTATATACATTTAAATTGCGGAATAGCTCTGCGCCTAATTTGTTTTTAGGGAGCATTCCTTTTACAGCTTTCTCTACTAAGATTGAAGGGTTTTTTGCCTTAACAACTTTAGCGGTAAGAGTGCGCTGCCCTCCTGGGTAACCGGTGTGGCGGATGTAGGTTTTATCCTCCAGCTTGTTACCTGTAAGGTTGATCTTTTCTGCGTTGATAACTACTACGTTATCACCACAATCAACGTGCGGGGTATAATTTGTTTTGTATTTACCTCTTAAAAGCATCGCAACTTTAGAAGCAAAACGGCCCAGATTATGCCCTTCAGCATCAACAACTATCCACTCTTTGCGGGCAGTGGCCTTGTTAGCTGAAACTGTTTTGTAGCTTAATGTGTTCACAATAAATAATTTTAATTAAACATTCCGTCCCCAATAAAGGGGATGCAAAAGTACAATTATTTCTTAGAAATTCAAATATGTATAAAAATTATTATCGCGGAATGATTTTTAACATCGTGAAGGATGCAAAGATAGAGATTTTTTGGTGGATTTGTTTATGCGTTTATTTGGTGATTTGATGGTTCGATTGATTTGATGATTCGATAGTTCGACGGCGATTCGTTTCCCCGGGCGATGCCCGGGGCTATCGGGTACGACTGTTACACGGTCGGTTTAGACTGATTTATGTCGCCTTCTTCATGCGATGTCTTTGCGAAGGAATTGAGATGCCGTAATCTTTATGGAGAACACTCTGCGCTGTGGGGGATAAATTACTTCGCATACCATTCTTCAAGGCCCATGCGTATGCCGGGCTTTTCCGTTGTCTTTTCCCACTTTTGGTTAAAGCGAATTTCGTCCATCAGTCCATATAATTTCATAAGCCCATAAGTGCCTACTTTACCATAATCACCTATCTTTTTTGTATTGCCGTTACTGTAGGTTATTTTTAAAAAGCCTGTGGACTGGTCTGTCCCTAATACTTGATAATATGTATTAAGCTTTTCAGCGTTTATGTAGTTCAAGAGTTTTTCAGGGGAAACATAATCGTTTTTGTTTATATGGCATTTAAAAAAACCTTCCTCTTTATTATAGTCTTTGCCTATTTCATCACTAAAATTATAGTGCCTTGCTATAAAATATGATGCTCCGGTTTTATTTAGAGTCAATTGATACATCGGGCAGGTGCCAAAACAACTATCTGCATAAAATTCAATTTTTTCAATTTCATTATACGTCGGTTTCGGGTTGTACTCAATGAATTCACCATTTACATATCCTAAAGTATAGCGGCGTACGGGTATGATTTGTGTATTAATTATATATTGGGCGGGTTCAAATATATGGATGAGGGGCTTGCCATTTTGCTTAACTACCTGCGGAACGAATAGCCCCCTCCAGCCGCGTTGCAGTTTTATAACCTTTGGTTTGCTTTCAGGATATTTTAATACTACCAGGCAACAAAACATACAGGGTTCGCCAGATTGAAGGCCTCCGCAAACTGATGGGTTGTCTCCCATTACCAGTATGTCGTCAATACCATTGCCATCAAAATCGGCATAATAAAACGTGCGGTTTATTCCGTTGTGGACCAAAAATTCTTTTATGGTGCTGTCCCTCATACTATAGAGATGACGGCTGTCTGCAAAATAATCCGGGAGATGCAGCTTAAAATCCTTATATAAAGTGTCGGTTTTGCGAATGAATGCTTCTACCTCAGCCCGTTCTTCCGCGGTTTCGGGTGGCAAAACCTCTTTCTTACTACAGGAAAAGCAAGCTAAAAAGGTAATTAAGATAAACTTTTTCATGGTGGTGGGTTTTTAATAGCAACAGTACTAAAAACCTAACGCCTTTGGATATAAAATTATTTCAGCTTCTTCACCTTATTACTATACACAATTACAAACGGCACTTTTTTGGCCGGCTCTTTAGCCACATGTATAAACTTATACTTTTTGGCATCCGTACTTCCTATAGTTATTGATTTCTTGGTATGGTTATCATAAATTTCGGTATCGCCAGTGTTGTCTATGCGAATCTTCTCGGCTATGCCAATGGCGTTGTTAGAAATAGGGTAGTCCTTATATACCTGCTTGCCGTTGCTGGTTACGGTTATTTGCTCGCCCTTGTAGTTGCGTGTAAGCACCAAAACGGAATAATTCTCTGCCGTGGCGTTAAGTTCTTTTAATAATGCGGCAGTCTCGGCAGCTGTGGCAGCCTTAAACTTATCAGAATAAATAACGTTCTCGCTTGCGGGTTCGTTGGCCTTCTCGGTTTCTATTTTGCCTGTTTTTGAGGTGTTGCCGGTCTTAGCCGTTTTGCACATTACAAACAGTGTAGAAGCGAGTAGCATAAAAAGTATCTTTTTCATGTAGTGTCTAAATTTTAAATAATAAAAATACGCCTACAGCTTATATTAGGCAGTCCCTTTAAGATATAAATAACAAAGGCCTATTTGAAGAACGCCTCTGCTGTTCATGTTTACATTAAAGGTTATACTGGCGCTTTGGCTGTAGCCAAATGCCATCGAAGCATAAATACAGAACAGGCTCAGTGCATTAGCAAAATTATATATCATAGCGGGGGGAAATTTCAATAAATAAAAAGGCTCCCGTTTAAAGGAGCCATTCTCAAGCGTACTATCTAAATTAATTCAAAAAACTATTCTTTTACAAGTTTTACTGTGATTTGGCGGTTAGTCACATCGGTAATTTTTACAAGGTAAATACCTTTGCTAAGGCTGCTTATATCATACGTGTTGCCGTTGCTGTTAGGGCCAAAACTTTTTACCATCTGCCCGGTTATGGCATATACTTCAGCCTTAGCTACCGGTATGTTTATGCTAAACTGGTTTGTAGCCGGGTTAGGGAAAAGCGCTGCGGATACTGCGGACGGAGTGTTTGTAGCGAGGCTTGATGGCTGGTTGCCAAATACCCTGAACTCTCCCGGCTGCAACATAACGCTTGTGCCGCTAAAGGTTGTATTGTCCATAAGGTTGTACCAGTTTCCCGCAATAGAAAAATTAGTAGTAACCGTTTGTGCCGTCGTATTAAAGTTAGTCAAGACAACTACCGCCTTAAGCTCGCTTTCGCTAAGGTTATTGTTCCAGATGTCTATCCTGGGCGTTAAAGTGCCCGATGTAATAGTAAATGTATTGGTATTAAACACTGCATTGTTCAGCTTCATATTGTTTAGCGCTGCCCAAGTGTTGTAAATTGCTAAACGCGCCGGGTCTGTTGTATATCCTATTTCAGATGGAATTGGCTTGGGGTTAGTGCGGCAATCGTTGTTATAGGTCCCATTTTCGCAGTAGTTAATGCCATAGTCATAGCCTAGTTCGGCAAATTGCCAGAACATTTTAGGCCCCGGTATAAGTAACGATACAGCACCTATGGCTTTTTGCCTTTCAAGGCCTGTAGCTACGTTTTTTACATCATAGCTGCCCGATGCGGCACCATAAAGTATGTTTTTGCGCATCAGCCTTTCCTCATCATG
This sequence comes from Flavobacterium sp. RHBU_24, assembly GCF_046613695.1. Taxonomy (NCBI): domain Bacteria; kingdom Pseudomonadati; phylum Bacteroidota; class Flavobacteriia; order Flavobacteriales; family Flavobacteriaceae; genus Flavobacterium; species Flavobacterium sp. RHBU_24. The sequence goes on from NZ_JBKJHD010000014.1 coordinate 44,305, forward strand.
GCTTTCCATGTATCCCATAACACGAGGCGCGGTAAAACCACGGTTTTCAAAATCCATGTTGTTAAAGTTGCTTTCAGATGCATAACCCATGCTCAGCTGGTTGTAAGCATGGTTAAAATTACTCCATGGCATTACGCCTTTGCCTTCTGCCACGCGGTAGTTAGCCCATTCGGTTTCCTCATTAGCACTGCCGCCCACGCCCAGGTGCTCAAATATCACATAAAAGTCTGGGTCAATATCCCACTGGTAGTCCGCATATTGCTTAAGTATGGCCACGCGGTCTGCCTGGTAGTTGTTAGTACACGTTTGGTCATTAGCAGTACAGTTTTGGGTAAATCCTTTGGTAAGATCCCATCGGAAACCGTCTATATTATACTCAGTCATCCACTCTTCTACCGTGCGCTGCACATAGTATCGTGTGAGCAGGCTGGAGTGGTTAAGGTCGCTGCCCACGCTGTAGGAATGCCTTGCAACCGTGTTACAATAGGGATTTTCTGTAGATGGGTCGCCAAAACCGTCACCATCGCCGTCAACAGCCCAGAGGCGCGCCAGCGGAGAGCGGCCGTATACGTGGTTAAGCGCCACATCCAGTATTACCGCAATGCCGTTCTGGTGGCACAGGTCTATAAACGCTTTCATGCTGTCTGCCGTGCCATACGCTTTATCGGGCGCCATGTGGAAGGCCGTGTTGTAACCCCATGATATGTTGCCCTCAAATTCCATAACCGGCATAAGTTCAATAGCGTTTACATGCAGGTTTTTAAAATAATCAATTTTAGCGGCAAGGCCGTTCCAGGTTTTGTCTGTGCCAAAATCCCTTATAAGGGCTTCATAAACGATAAGGTTTTCCTTAGCCGGACGTACAAAATCTGGCACCTGCCAGTTGTACGCCTGTTGCCCTGTTTTTAACACCGAAACTTCAAACTGCTGTCCTGCCGGGTAAGCAGGAAGGTTAGGGTATTCGGCACTGGTAATATATGGGTCGTCATAAGGCGAAAGTACAAGGGTAGAGAATGGGTCGGCCACTTTTACCAGTGATTGTGTGTTCGCAATAGGCGTTTGGTCTACTGCCCAGTACTGGTAGGTATAGTTTGTATTTGGCGTAAGCCCGGTAAGCTCCAGCCAGAATTTGCCCGTTGCAGGGTCTTTTTTCATGGCGTAGCCTGATGAAGGGCTGTAGCTGTTAAAGCTGCCCACCACATACACAAAGTCTTTGCCCGGGGCGTTAAGCACCAGCGTGGCCTTAGTATTATCGGCATCATTATAGGTAATACCATCGCGCACGCCGGCAGGCAGTGCCTGGCTAATGGTACCCGGGTTTACAATGACATCAAACTCTTTAGTAATAACATTAGTGCCCATTGTAGCTACCAGCTCATAATGGCCGCTTTCTGTTATGTTAGTTTGTGTATAGTTATAGCTTGCAGTTGATGCATTTGTGTTGATGCTCGTGCCGTTAAAAAAAAGCTCATAAGCCGCGTTCCCACCAGTGTTAGTAGCCGAAACGGTTAGGCTGCCACCATTTGAAACAATGGTTGTGCCGTTTTCGACAGGGGCGGTAAGGCTAACCTGAAACGCGCCTACGTTTATAAAGTAATCAGCACTTTGCGGTGCACCCGATGCAGCCCTGAATACTACACATATTTGCGTAATGGTGCTGGTAGTCGGTACGCCAAAATAAGTGTACAGGTTTGGTGTAAGGTCAAGTTTGTAAGTAGTACCACTTACCAGGGTAAGGGCGGGCTGCGATGAGTTTACCCCCCAGGTACCTACAACGTTTTGCCATGTCTGGCCGTTAACGGTAAGTCCTATGTGGGCGTAAATAGTGCCGTTGTAGCCTGCAAGGGGTGTGCCTGCTTTATCGAAATTCAGGGTAACAGCCTCTGTAGGTATGCCAGGGGAAGGGGTGGTAGACACCTGCGCTAAGCCTGTAAAGCCGGTAACTATCAGTAATAAGAATAATACTTTTTTCATGCTTATAATTTAATTATAAAAGGGCTGTTAGTGGCAGCCCTTTTAATTTTGTGTATTAGTTTACGGCTATAAAGATGTAACGTCCGTCAAGGTCGTTAAACCAAACATCGTAGTTTCCCGCATCTACAACAGGTACAAAATCACCTCCGTTTACCGTAACCATGCCCGATATAGGAGTGCCTCCACCCCAGTTTCCCGGTAGGTCCCAGCTTGCATTTGCCCTGAATTTAACAGCCGCAGCAGTAATGGCAATGTCTGTACCATGCCATATATGGGGGTTAGTGGCAGTGGCTGTTAATACTGTATCAGCAGTCCATCCGCCGGGTGTACCTTCTCCTATAATTCCTACTGAATTAAAAGACGGTGCAGCGCTGGCATCATAAGGGGTTAATGTATAGGTCATGTCTTCCGTGTTTACAGTCAACTCATAATAGCCCGCGGCTGCAACAGCAATAGCTGCGGGGTCGCTGCCTGTACCGTCGTTAACTGCAAGTATACCGTCACCAGCTGAACCATATTGCGGCTGCCATGAGCCTAATAGGGAAAGCAACTTAAGTTCGCCAGCAGCAAAATAGCCTGTAAAGTGATACAAATTCTGGTTTTCCGCATCCCTGAAAAGAGGAGTATTGTTGTTGTCAGGATTCCAGCCTGCATCTGTGGCATTACCTACAAGGTACAGGTCCACCACCGGTATAGATGCCTCATAAGGCGTTACAAGGAATGTAATAGTATTAGAATACGTCTCCATAGCACCTTGTGCGCCTACGGTAGCCTTAACCCTTACATACAGCACGCCCTGCATTTCATAAGCTATGCCCGCGTTAACCGCTATACTATTAAGGGCAGATGTTACAATGCTTGCAGTGGTAGAGGTAGTCGTAGCAGCATCTACCGGGGCGGTAAAAGCTTCGTCGGCAGAAATTTGCACTACATAATTAACCTCGGTCGCGGTTTCATAGTCCATATCTTCCCAGGTAACGGTAAGCGCGGTGTTAGTAGCTGTTGCGGCTGTAAGCACGGCAGCAGCGCCCGATTCAGGCGACGTTATGGTAAAACTGCCTGTAGGGTTAACAAACAGCAGGTCCTGCTCATCTTCGCACGACGTGAAACCGGCGGCAAGTACAACAGTAAATACGTATAAAAATATATTTTTCATTTTAAGAGTTTTTAAGGATTATATTAATAGCCAGTATTTTGAGTTAAGTTAGGGTTTGATGCCAATGAGGCGGTAGGCAGCGGGAACAGTCTGAAATGGCCGGGTATGGCCACACCATTAGCGCCGTTTCCTTTCCAGGCCCAGTTGTAGCTACCACCGGTATATTTGCCAAAGCGGATAAGGTCCTGGCGGCGGTGGCCTTCCCAGTGCAGTTCGCGTGCGCGCTCATCAAGTATAAACTCAGGCGAAAGTTCAGACGCGCTTATGTTCCCAACGTTAGAGCCTCCGTGTGCACGCATCCTCAGCGCGTTAACATAACTAAGTGCTTGTGTAAGAGAAGTGCCGGCTGCATTCCTTACCGCACATTCCGCATACATAAGGTAGGCATCTGCAAGGCGAAACAGTGGAAAATCAGTATTTACAAACGTAGAGTTAGGCCCTACCACACCGGTAGAAGAAATGTTAGAATATTTACCTAAAATATATCCCTGGTCGCGGTTTGCTATATCCGTAATGTCAATTGTTCGTTCGTCGCCACCTATAATGGTATTCCTCGCATCATTAAGGAATTCTGGCCCGTTAAATTTCTCTACAAATTGTTTCCTTAACCTCAAAGCCCCGCTCCATGCTGCGGCGCTTACACCAAAATCAAGGCCGTTTTGCTCAATAGAGCCTACCTGGCCGTTAACCATAACAGTAGTAGGACCGTAGTTTTGGGTAACGTTGCCATCGCTCTGAAGCGTAAAAATCATCTCCGGAGACAATTCGTTATCGGCTGTAAAGTTGTTGAGGTAGTTTGTGTTTAAAGTATAACCGCCTGCAATAATTTCGCTGCATTTCGCTGCACATTCTGCATATTTAGGCGTGCCGGTATATACTTCGGCATTAAGGTACAGCTTGGCAAGTATCATGTTAGCCACTCCCTGGTCTACACGGCCATACTCGTTAGTACGCGCCGCTTTAAGTGTGGGTAGTACTTCAGTAAGTTCGCTCTCTACAAAATCATAAAGTTGCTTTGCGCTGTATTCCGGCCCCTGAAAGTTTACAGGGTCATTCTCGGTAACAAAAGTGCCTTTGCCAAAAAGGTCAATCATATTATAGTATACCAGTGCCCGCAGTACCCTTGCCTCCTGGCGGTATAGGGCTATGTCTGTAGCTTCGGTACCTGTTATGCCCCTTGCGCTTACTTTTTCGGGTGTAGACTGTTTAAGGAATTCGTTTGCTATGGCTACCTCCACCATAAGGCGGCTGTACATACCCAGTAGCAATGGGTTATCGGCATTCCAGGTATTGCGTTGCAGTTCGCGTGTTCCGGCATCATTTTCATAGCTCCATATTACCTCGTCGGTAGTAAGGGTTTGCAGGTACCACAGGCAGCGGCCATAATGGCTGGTACCGGCATCAATACCCTGCAGTAGTGAGTTGTCTGAACCGGAGGTTCCGGTCATAGATAAGTTACCGTATACACCTGCAAGTGCCTGCTTATAAGCTCCCGGCTGTGCGTAAAAATTGTCTGCCGTAAAGATGTCGTCGTCTTTTGGGGTTACATCAAGGTCGCTCGTGCACGAGTTTAGTGCGAAGAGGCCCATGAGGTAAATCAGGCTTAGTTTAATATTTTTCATAGTTGCTTTTTTTAGAAATTAACGTTAACACCAAAAAGGTACTGCCTTTGCCTTGGGTAGATGGTCTGGTCGCGCCCATCGTTAGTAATTTCAGGGTCAAGGCCTGAATATTTTGTTATAAGGAATGCGTTTTGCACGCCACCGTACAGCCTTAATGAAGCCTTTCCATCAAGCCATTTAGGGAATGTGTAGCCCAGTGTAATGTTGTCCATCCTTAAAAAGGAGCCGTTTTCTACGAAGTAGTCTGATAGCACCACGTCAGAAGTGTTTACGAAGTTAGTAGCGGTTACCGATTTAGGTACGTTTGCCAATACGGCATCGGCTTTTAGCAACGCAAGCTGGGCATTGCCGGCGTTAACCGCATTATATATCCTGTTTCCTACGCTTGCCCTAAGGTTAAATGAGAAATCAAGGTTACCCCAGTTGATGCTTGATGCAAAGCCAAAAATAGCGTCAGCATCGGGGTTTTTATAAATATACCGGTCGTCGCCATTTATTACACCGTCGCCATTTAGGTCGGCATAAGCGCCTTCTACAGGCTTGCCTGCAGTGTCATATAATTGTTTGTACAGGTAAAAAGAGTAGGGGGTATAGCCTTCCCTTAAAATCTGGGCGGTACCTCCAGTACCGGAACCCGTGCCTCCTAAAAGGATGTCCTGGTTGTAGGCAAGCTCTTCTATCCTTCTCTCAAATTTGGTGAAGTTAAAGTTTACGTTCCACCTAAAGTTTTCTGTTTTTACAACATCGCTTATAACGCTGAACTCTACACCCTTTGTGGTAAAGCTGCCGATATTTTGCCAGATGAAGTTAGAAAAGTTACTGCCATCTGCAACCGGTACGTTGCTTAACAGGTCGTCGCTCTTTTTATAAAACACATCTAAAGCGCCCGTAACACGGTCATTAAACAAGCCGTAGTCAATACCTGCATTGTAGGTAGTGGTTTCTTCCCATTTAATGTCAGGGTTGTATGACCTTGAAACTGCGATAGGATATTGTGAGCCGCCAAACATATATTGGCTGTTACCGTTACCTATCTGGTATTGCTGCAGGTACACATTAGCTTCGGGTATAGACTGCTGGCCGGTAACGCCATAGCCCAGGCGTAGTTTAAGGTCGCTTACGGTGTTAGATTCTGCAAAGAAATCGTCTCTTACCCTCCATGCAAAAGCGGCTGCAGGGAAATTGCCCCAACGGTTATTTTCGGCAAAGCGCGATGAGCCATCCCTCCTGTACGAGAGGGTAAACAGGTATTTTTGGTTAAAAGTAATGTTTGCCCTCCCGAAGAAACCGATTAGTACGTTAGGCGTATCAATATCCGTTTCAGGGAAATTGCTGCCTAGCGTAGGGTTATTAAGGTTGCCTGTGTAGAAGCTGCGTGTCTGGAATTTTTGGTAAGAATAACCTGCGGTAGCATCAAGCTGCGTAGTGCCAAATGTTTTGTTGTAGTTAAGGTAACCGTCAAAAAGTTGGTTCTCTATCCTTCTTTCGCTATACTCATTAGTACCATAAGGTATGCTGTTGTTGCTTGGCGCAGAGGCAGCATTAGTACCCACCAGGCGAGTCCTGTCTCCATTAGACCTGTCATAACCAAGGTTTACAACTGCTTTAAGCCCGTCTATAAAATGAAAACGGTATTCTGTCTGGAAGTTTCCAAATATACGGTTGTTGTTACCCGTATCGTAGGTTTGCATAAGCTGGGCAACCGGGTTGCGTGTACCTAAAATCAGCGCGTTATTAGCGTCGTTTGCATTGTAGTATTCAAAATAGCCGCCATAAGGTGAATCGGCATCCAAAATAGGTTGGGTAGGGTTAAAGTGAATGGCGTTATACTCTACACCATCGGCAAAGCGGTTTTTTTCGTTAGTATAATTAACGTTTACATTAAACTTAAGGTGGTCTTTAAAAAACGAAGGGTTTAATGATAACGAAATATTACTGCGGTTAAACTTGTTGGTAAGCCTTAAACCTTCCTGGTAGGTATTACCCAAGCTTAGACGTGATGGCATAAAGCCAAATAGGTTGCCGTTCAATGAAAGATTGTTGTCTACAAAATCAGTGCGCCTGTATATGGCATCCTGCCAGTCGGTATTGGCGGTACCCAGCAAGCCCGCGTCGTTTGGCCTGGTGTTTTGTATTATGGTGCGAAACTCATCGGCGCTAAACACGTCTATTTTATCGGTATGCTTACCGGCTCCATATTTAAAGTTATAGCTCACTTTAAGGTCTTTACCGCCCTTTTTAGTGGTAATGATAATTACACCGTTACTCGCCCTGCTGCCGTAAATAGCGGTTGCCGAAGCATCTTTTAATACTGTAAACGACTCGATGTCGTTAGGGTTAAGCGCGGCAAGCGGAGAGGTAGACCCAATGTTAGTGTCCGAAAGGATGGGAAGCCCGTCTATTACAATAAGCGGGTCGTTAGATGCAAAAAGCGACGAACCACCCCTTATGCGTATTTGCGAGCCAGAGCCCGGCGCGCCACTGGTGTTAACAGTAACGCCCGCAACCTTGCCGCTAAAAAGGTTTTCGGCCGTTACTATGGCACCCTTGTTAAAGTCTTTTGCGGTAACGCTGGTAACAGACCCAGTTACATCTTTTTTAGTAGTGGTACCGTAGCCTATTACAACTACCTCCTGCAGTTGTGTAGCATCTTCGGCAAGTACTATATTTATGGGCTGGCCGGTAAAAGTTACCGTTTGCGAGGCAAAGCCAATAAAACTAAAGCTTATCTGGGCGCCTTCGGCAACTGCCGAAAGGGTAAAATTACCATCCATGTCGGTAGATGTACCGTTTTGGGTGCCCACTATAAGTACACTCACGCCGGGTATGGGCTGCCCGGTGGTATTATCGCGAACGGTTCCCGTGGCGGTTTTGGTCTGCGCCAAAAGGCCAAAGGGAAGCATCAGCAATAAAAGTAATAACTTCTGATACATAGTTTTCATACAAGTCGTTTAGGTTATTTTTGCGTTTTTAAATGCTTATAAAATCACTTCAGGGATTAAAATTATCTAAATTGGCGACACAAAAAAACGTTTTCGTAAAATGAAGGTTACTACAACGTTGTCGTGTTGAAAACTTTTTAAATTTGCAGCAGCAAAACAGCTTAATATTGTGATTAATAAAAATAATGACTATCTTTATTTGGATATCAATAATTATAGTCGAAATCGACTAAATATACTTCAAACCCGATGAAAAGACAGGTAACCTTAAAGCAAATTGCACGGGAACTCGATGTTTCTATTAGTACGGTGTCTAAGTCACTGAGAAATAGCCCTGAAATAGGAGAAGATACCCGCCAGAAGGTACAGGCGTTTGCAAAGCTTTACAATTACAAACCCAATAACATTGCCCTGAGCCTTAAAAACAAAAAGACTAAGACTATAGGCATTATTATTCCCGAAATTGTGCACCACTTTTTTGCTACAGTAATTAGCGGCATAGAGCAGGTGGCTAATGAGATGGGTTATAATGTAATTGTTTGCCTTAGTGACGAAAGTTTTGATAAAGAGGTAATTAATATGGAGATGCTCGCCACCGGCAGCACTGATGGCTTTATCATGGCACTCAGCAAAGAAACCCAGCAAAAAAAGGACTTTCACCACATACAGGAGGTTATTAACCAGGGTATGCCTGTGGTAATGTTTGATCGCGTTACTAATGATGTATTGTGCGATAAAGTAATTATAGATGACCAGATGGCGGCCTATGAAGCGGTGGACTATCTGGTAAGTAAAGGCTTTAAGAAAATAGGCCTTATAACTACGGTAGATTATGTAAGTGTAGGCCGCCTGCGTACCGACGGCTACATTAATGCCCTGAGCGACCACGACCTGGCGATAGACGACGAGCTTATTGTAAAAATTGAAGATATAGAGGGTTGTGCCAGTAAAATAGCCGTATTGCTGCAGGATAAGAAACCGGAGGCTATATTTGCAGTGAACGAGCTATTTGCCGTTACCGCCATAAAACTGGCGGCAAAAATGGGTATCCGTATACCCGAAGACATGTCTATTATCGGTTTTACCGATGGTATAATCTCCCAATACAGTAGCCCGAGCATTACCACAGTAAGCCAGAATGGTGTTGTTATGGGTGGACGTGCGGCAAAACTGCTTATAGAGCGCCTGGAGCGCGAAGAGGAGGAAACTGAGCAATACCACACCGAACTGGTTGAAACACATTTGGTGCTGAGGGAGAGTACGGCACAGGTGTAAGTATCGCGCATAGTCTCTCAAAAGTAGAGGGTTTCGGAGGGGCCTCAACAGAAATCTACGACAACCTTGTAGTTTTTTCAAATCACTAATATACAGCAGGTTAAAAACTGAATTTTATTGGCAGCGTAGGAATTATTTTTTACTAAAACGTTTTTTGTATTAAAAAACATATATCTTTGTACTGATTATCAAAGCTTATAAAGTCACTTCAAACTTTTTTATAAGATTTTGATAAGCCATACGCGCTTATCGTTAATAATTTAAATTACGATAATGGAAAAGCGTAAATTAGGTTTCTGGGAAATCTGGGGCATGAGCTTCGGTTACCTCGGAATCCAGATGGGGTTTGCACTACAAAACGCAAACGCCAGCCACATCCTCCAGATTTTTGGGGCCGATGTACACACCCTTTCCTGGTTTTGGATTATACCGCCGCTCATGGGGCTCATTGTACAACCCATCATCGGGCATTACAGCGACCGCACCTGGACACGCTTCGGCCGCAGGAAACCTTATTTCCTTGTAGGTTCATTACTCGCTGCACTTGGGTTGGTATTTATGCCACAGGCCGGGGCACTTACCGCCCTTATGCCTGCGTTATACGTTGGTGCCGGTTTCCTTATGGTAATGGATGCCTCATTTAACATTGCCATGGAGCCTTTTCGTGCACTTGTTGCCGACATGCTCCCTGCCGATCAGCGTACACTGGGCTTTAGTGCCCAAACGGTGCTTATAGGCGTGGGTGCGGTTATAGGCTCATGGCTGCCCTATGTACTGGCAAACTGGTTTAATGTGCCGCATGCCGAAACACCCGGGCAGGTGCCTTACCATCTTATATTATCATTCATTATCGGGGCAGTATGTATTGTAGGGGCTGTGCTGGTTACTATAGCTACCACAAAAGAATATACGCCCGAACAAATGGCTGCTTTTCAGGTAGCCGCAGAAACTGCTGACGTGCCTGCTGCTGAGGAAAAGCATTCGCTGACAGACATTTTTACCGATTTTGCAAAAATGCCGCAAACCATGCGCCAGCTCAGCTGGGTGCAGTTCTTTTCATGGTTCGGACTGTTTGGCATGTGGGTATTTACTGTACCGGCCATTGCACACCACCTGTATGGCACCCCGTTAAAAGAGCTTAGCGAATATAGCGCTGCCGAAAGCGCATTATACCAAAAAGCAGGCGACTGGGTAGGTATCATCTTTGGTGTTTATAATGGTGTCTCGGCTATAGTGGCACTTTTCCTTCCGTTTATCGCTAAAAAAATAGGGCGTAAAAAAACCCATTTCATTGCCTTGCTAATAGGTGGTATCGGGCTGCTATCCATTTACGTTGTGCCTAATCCTAACTGGCTTATCCTTTCTATGGTAGGTGTGGGCGTTGCCTGGGCAAGCATTTTAGCTACGCCCTATGCCATCCTTTCAGGCTCCATCCCACCAAAGAAAATGGGTGTGTATATGGGTATATTCAACTTCTTTATTGTAATACCGCAAATCATCAATGCCATTATTGGCGGGCCTATGGTAAAGTACCTCTATGGCGGCAACGCTGTTTATGCACTTATGGCAAGCGGCGTGTCGTTTATCATTGCTGCACTGTTTGTAGCCAGGGTAAAAGATAACGACGACACCGTGACTAATTAAGCATACATCAATCAAAAATAATCAATGAAACAAAAAGCATTCATCTTCGACCTCGACGGTGTAATTGTAGATACGGCCAAGTACCACTACGTGGCCTGGAAAAAAATTGCCAACCGCCTGGGTATCGATTTTACGCATGAACATAACGAGCTGCTCAAAGGCGTAAGCCGCGGCCGCTCGCTGGATATTATCCTTGGCTTAGGCCAGGTAGAAGCAAGCCAGGCGGAAAAAGATGCATGGCTTGCCGAAAAAAATGACGACTATATGAACTCGGTAGCTAACATGGCCGCTGATGAAATACTCGATGGTGTAATGCCGGTGCTGGAGTGGCTTAAGGCCAATAACCAGGGTATAGCCTTAGGTTCGGCAAGCAAGAACGCAAGGCCAATTTTAGAGCGCGTGGGCATCATCCATTACTTTGATGTTATTGTAGACGGCAATGATGTAGCCAATGCCAAGCCCGACCCCGAAGTATTTGTAAGGGCGGCACAGTTGCTGGGCAAACCTGCTGAAGATTCGATAGTATTTGAAGATTCTATTGCAGGCATACAGGCCGCAAACATTGCACACATGACGAGCGTGGGCATAGGTGATGCCAATACCCTGCACGAAGCAAAGCACAACTTTAACAGCTTTGCAGAGATAAACATACATTTTTTAGAAACGTTAGTTAACAGTTAATAAGCACACATGAACCAGGATTATATTATACCGGATAATTGGTCGGTAATAGAAGAAGGATTTGATGCGGAAAGAGTGCGTTCATCAGAAAGCCTCTTTAGCATTGGCAACGGCGCCATGGGCCAGCGTGCCAACTTTGAAGAGCACTACAGCGGGCATACCTTTCAGGGAAGTTATATAGCGGGTGTATATTACCCCGACAAAACCAAGGTGGGCTGGTGGAAAAACGGCTACCCTGAATATTTTGCAAAGGTACTTAATGCACCTAACTGGATAGGGATAGGCATTACCGTAAATGGTGAAGCGCTTGACCTGGCCAAATGCAGCATTGTAAACAACTTCCGCCGCGAGCTCAATATGAAAGAGGGCTGGTACAACCGCTCTTTTGAGGCCGTACTAAAAAACGGGACCGAAATAAAAGTAAACGTAAAGCGTTTCCTGTCGCTTGTGGCAGATGAGCTTGGCGCCATAAAATATGAAATTACCCCGCTTAACCGCGCGGCACAGATAACCTTTAGCCCCTATGTAGATGCAGGCGTTAAGAATATGGATGCCAACTGGGAGGAAACCTTTTGGGAGCCAATAGACGTGCAATATTCTGCTAACGAAGGTTTTGTAACGGCCCGCACGTTCAAGACCGGTTTTGGAGCGGCTGCTTTTATGCACAACAACATATTGCTAAATGGCAATGATACACAAACGCTACCCGTTAATGCTGAGGCTACAGACAGGAAAGTGCAACTGAGCTATACTATTGAAGCTAACGCTAACGATACGGCAGCCATAGTGAAATTCGGCGGCTATACCGTATCGACAAACCATCCGGAGGCGGAGCTGATAAGCGCTGCTAAGGCGGTTATTGCTTCGGCGAAAGTTAAAGGATTTGATGCCCTTTTAGAAGAGCAGAAACACGCCTGGGCAGGCATTTGGGAAATGGCGGATATTACCATTGATGGCGACGTAAAGGCGCAGCAGGGCATCCGCTTTAATATCTTCCAGCTCAACCAGACGTACCTGGGCAAAGACCCAAGGCTGAACATAGGCCCTAAAGGCTTTACCGGCGAAAAATATGGTGGCTCTACCTACTGGGATACCGAGGCCTACTGCATACCGTTTTATATGGCGACCAAAGACCAGCAGGTAGCGCGTAACCTGCTTACCTACCGCCACAACCAGTTGGGCAAAGCGATAGAAAATGCTACGAAGCTGGGCTTTACAAACGGCGCGGCATTGTACCCTATGGTTACCATGAACGGAGAGGAATGCCACAACGAGTGGGAAATTACCTTTGAGGAAATTCACCGTAACGGCGCCATTGCCTTCGCCATTTATAACTACTACCGCTTTACTAACGATTACAGCTACATCCCTGAAAAAGGGCTTGAAGTGCTGATAGGCATAGCGCGTTTCTGGCACCAGAGGGCTACGTTTTCTGCCAATAAAAATCTGTACATGATACTGGGCGTTACAGGCCCTAACGAGTACGAGAACAACATAAACAACAACTTTTATACCAACTATATTGCCAAATGGTGTATTGACTATGCCGTGGAGCAGATAGCCCGCGTGCGTGATGAATATGCGGATGACCATGCCCGTATTATGGATTTGGTTAAATTAGACGCAGAAGAGATTCGCGCCTGGAAAGATGTTTCGGATAACATGTACCTGCCATTTTCAGATAAATTTGGCGTGTACCTGCAGCAGGACGGTTTCCTTGATAAGGAGCTTGTGCCCGTGAGCCAGCTTGACCGCAGCCAGCGCCCCATTAACCAAAAGTGGAGTTGGGACAGGATATTGCGTTCGCCTTACATAAAACAGGCGGATGTATTGCAGGGCTTCTACTTTTTTGAAGACCATTTTACCAAAGACCAGCTTGAAAAGCACTTCGACTTTTATGAGCCGCTTACGGTACACGAGAGCAGCCTTTCGCCGTGTGTGCACAGCATACAGGCCGCCAGCCTCGACAGGATGGAACAGGCGTATACGTTCTATTTACGTACGTCGCGCCTTGACCTTGACGACTACAATAAAGAGGTAGAAGAAGGCCTGCACATAACCAGCATGGCCGGCACCTGGATGAGTATTGTAGAAGGCTTTGGCGGTATGCGCGTTAAAAATAATAAACTGTATTTTGAGCCAAAAATTCCGGAGCAATGGGAGGGCTATTCGTTTAAGATTAACTTCCGCGGGCAGGTGCTTAAAGTATCGGTACAGCCGGGCGAAACGCATTTTAGCCTTGAAGGGGGCAACGACATGGATGTGGTGGTTAACGGCAATGCCGTTACCGTAAAGCCGAACGAATTGGTTACGGTTTAAGGATTAATGAGTCCTAACCCCCAACCCCCCCCCGCCGAAGGAGAGAGGGGGAACTTTACTCGTACGGCATACCACACCTGTCAGGTGTTACAATAAATATAAGGTTCTGATAGCAACCGTGGCATTCCCCTCTTGAGGGGAATGCCAATCAGGCTAAATAAAACATACCTACAAGGTTTTTAAAACCTTGCAGGAAAACAAACAACACAATGAAAAAGTTACTTTACATCTTACTAGTTACGGGCGTTACCGCATTTGCCCAGGTAGAACGCACTGAGCCGCCTTTCTGGTGGAGCGGCATGAACAACCCTGAGCTTCAGGTTATGTTCTACGGAAAAAACATCGCCCAATACACCCCCTCGGTTTCAGACGGCGTGGTGATAAACAACGTGGTAAAGACCGAAAATCCTAACTACGTTTTTGTTACTGTTGATACAAAGAATGTATCGGCAAAAACGCTGACCTTTTCGTTTAAAAACGGCAAGGATAAAGTAGACTTTACTCAAAAATACGAACTAAAGCAGCGTAAGGCGGGTTCGGCAAACCGTGAAAGCTATACGTCAGCAGACATGCTGTACCTGCTCATGCCCGACCGCTTTGCAAATGGAAACCCGGATAACGACTCACACAAAGCCGTTACTGAGAAGGCAGACCGCGCCAATCCTAACGGCCGCCACGGCGGCGACATCGAGGGTATCATCAAGAACCTTGACTATATCAAAGAGCTTGGCGCGACGGCAGTTTGGGCGACGCCGTTGTGCGAAGATAACGACCCGCGCGGCTCCTACCATGGTTACGGCCAAAGCGATGTGTATAAAATAGACCCGCGCTATGGTACTAACGAAGATTACCTGCGCCTTTCGGCTGAGCTAAAAAAACGCGGCATGAAGCTGGTGCTTGATTATGTAACCAACCACTGGGGCGCACAGCACTGGATGTACAAAGATTTGCCAACGTACGAGTGGGTGCACCAGTTTCCAGGCTATTCGCAGAGCAACTACCGCATGGCTACGCAGTTTGATGTTAATGCCAGCAAAAGCGATAAACGCCAGTGTGTAGACGGCTGGTTTGTACCATCTATGCCAGATCTTAATCAAAGTAATCCACTTGTGTTAAACTATCTTACACAAAATGCAATATGGTGGATTGAATATGCCGACCTTGATGGCTTCCGGGTAGATACCTATAGCTATAATGACAAAGAGGGCATCAGTAAGTGGACAAAAGCCATTACCGATGAGTACCCGAAATTCAATATAGTAGGCGAAGTCTGGATGAACGACCAGGCACAGATGGCCTATTGGCAGAAGGACAGTAAAGTGGGGGCCATACAAAGTTTCAATTCGTACCTGCCAAGCGTAATGGACTTTACCGGTATGGATGCCCTGGCGCAGGCTTTTAACGAAGACGATGCCGGGTGGGACAGGGGCATGTATAAAATGTACAACAACCTGGCTAACGACTTTTTGTACCCTAACATCAACAGTGTGCTTACGTTTGCCGAAAACCACGACACCGGCCGCCTGAACGAAATCTACAAAAACGACTTTAAAAAATACCAGATGGCCATGGCAATCCTGGCTACTGAGCGTGGTATTCCGCAGTTGTACTATGGCAGCGAAATAGGCATGGCAGGCGACAAGGGCAAGGGCGATGGCGATATCCGACATGATTTTCCGGGTGGCTGGAAGGGCGATAGCCACAATGCTTTTACAGCATCAGGCCGTACCGAACAGGAAAAACAGTACTTCGATTATACCTCAAAACTATTTACCTGGCGGAAAAACAAAGCCGTGATCCACTCGGGCAAGACTACCCAGTATCTGCCGTATGATAACGTGTATGTATACTTCCGTTACAACGAAAAGGAAACCGTAATGGTCGTGGTAAATAACGCGCCCGCCGTTAAGGCCTTCAACACCGACCGTTTTGCCGAGAACATTAAAGCCTATAAATCGGGTACGGATGTAATTACGGGTAAGACTGTTAACGTTGCCGGTGAGATTACTATGGAGCCGAAGAGCGTTATGGTGCTGGAATTGAAATAAGCTAAAAACCAAACCTCATTTAAATGAAAAAAATACTAATAACCGTTCTTACACTAACCCTGCTGTGGGGCTGTAAAGAGGAAAAGAAAGTTGAAAGCGAGCCAGCTCCCGCCGTTGCGGAAACCCTGCCGCCGGTAAGCGATGCTGCGATGGAAAACGCCGTTATCTATGAGGCAAACATCCGTAACTATTCGCCGGAAGGCACGTTTAATGCCTTTACAAAAGACATTCCGAAACTAAAGCAGCTTGGCGTAAAGATACTTTGGGTCATGCCCATTTATCCGATATCGATGACAAAGAGAAAGGCTACAGCCGATAAGTCGATTGAGGATATTACTGACCCAAATGAAAAGAAAAAATACCTGGGCAGCTGGTATGCCATTACCGATTATACCGCGGTGAACCCGGATTTGGGTACGCTGGAGGATTTCCAGAAGTTAGTAAAAACCGCCCATGATAACGGCATCTATGTGATACTTGACTGGGTGGCTAACCATACTGGCTGGGACCACAAATGGATAAAAGAGCACCCGGAATACTACCAGCACAATGCCAAAGGCGAAGTGACCGACCCACTAAATCCTGAAACGGGTGAACCGTGGGGCTGGACGGATGTCGCCCACCTGGAGTATACTAATAAAAAGTTGTACATACCCATGCTTAACGAAATGAAGTTTTGGGTAGAGAAGCAGAATATAGACGGTTTCCGTTGCGATGTGGCCGATAATGTGCCTGTTGATTTCTGGAATTTTGCCATCCCGAAATTGAAAGAAGTGAAGCCGCTTTTCATGCTGATGGAAAGCGAAAAGGAATACCTGATGAAAGGGCAGTTTGATATGGGCTACGGCTTTGAGGCGCACCATGTTATGAACGATATTGCACAGGGAAAGAAAACCGTGGCCGACTGGGATGCCATGATGAAACACCTTTCAAAAAAATTTGAGAAGGATGATATCATGATGAATCTTACCAGCAGCCATGACGAAAATGCCTGGAACGGAAGCGAATATGAGCGCATGGGTGATGCTGCCGAAACCTTTGCTGCGCTTACCTATGCTATGCCGGGCATGCCACTTATCTATACCGGCCAGGAGTATGACAACAAACGCCGCCTTAAATTCTTTGAGCAGGACCCTATTGAAAAGAAAGAAGGTAAAATGTTTGCCATTTATGAAAAACTGGGCAAATTAAAGAATACCGATGCCGCGCTTAACGGTGGTAAAAAACCGGCATCATATAAAAGGTTAAAAACATCTGACGATAAAAAGATACTGGCTTTTGAACGTGAAAAAGAAGGCAAACAGCTTTACTACATCGCTAACCTTACTAAAGACAAACTACATTTTACAGTGGCTGCCGAAGGTACGTTTACAAACGCGCTTACAGGAGAAAAGGTAACCTTTAAAAAGGGCCAGGAAATAGCTGCTTTGCCATGGCAGTATTGGATTTTAACTAATTAGAATATAAGGGCTTTGGGCAATGCCTAAGGCCTTTTTTTGGTTTATTTTACTATAACGGTTTCTTAATTTAAATTTACTTTTATTATGATCAGAAAATTACTTACCTATTGCGCGGTGTTCATGGTGGGCACGGCAATTATGAACGCTCAAAACCCTCTTATCAGTATTTTGGGAGGTTCTACTTCTGTAGACTGGGCCGGCGACCTTGACATGACCACGACTGACGGTGTGCACTACACCTATAGCGGCCTTGTGGTTGAAATTCCTTTAGCAGGTTCCGGAGTAGATGCAGGCGTTAAATTCCGCCAGGACCATGGCTGGTCAGTAAACTGGGGCGCTGCTACTTTCCCGTCGGGTACAGGTGTGCTAAACGGTGCTAATATTCCTGCTACTAATGGTACCTGGGATGTAACGTTTGATATTTCTACCGGTGCTTATACCTTTTCGGCCCCGGGCGTGGTGTTTGATACCGTAACCCTTACAGGCGGCGGTATTACAGCTTCATTTTCAACGTTAGACGGCATAAACTATTTTGCCGACAATGTAACGCTGGGCGAGGGAGATTATTTCTTTTCAGTAAATGCCGAAGGGCAGTGGGGCAGCACAGGTTTCCCCACAGGTACAGCTACAGAAGGCGGCCTTATTTCCGTGCCTGCAAATGCGTATAACATTACCTTTAATACCGAAACAGGTGCCTACGCCTTTAACTATGTCACCGTAAGTATTACCGGTGATGGCCTTATCAACTGGAACACCGATGTTGACCTTGAAACTACAGACGGGGTTACTTATACCAAGATGGACCAGGCTTTTGCAGGCGGCGAAATAAAATTCAGGCTTAACCACCAGTGGGCGGTAAGCTGGGGTAGCGGCACATACCCATCGGGTACGCTTACCTCTCCCGGCGAGAACTTTGTGGTACCTGCAGGTACCTATGATGTAAGCTTTAACCGCACTAGTGCCGAGTTTGCATTTACTACCGAGGCAGGTATTGAAGTAAGGGTCAAAAATAACATCATGGTATACCCTAACCCTGCCACATCGGTATGGAACTTTAGCGGAAACGATGAAATTACCACGCTACAGGTAGTTGACATTACCGGTAAAACCATCCTTACACAAAACGTGGGCGCGCAGGCAACTACTGTAAATGCCGCCGGTTTTGCTTCGGGTGTTTATTTTGCCAAAGTAAGTACCGCTACAGGCGTATCAATGCTACGCATCGTTAAGGATTAATTGATAGTTTACGTTTTTTGCCAAAGGCCCTCTGCTCGTAGCAGGGGGCTTTTGTTTTTTAGGCGGGTGTATTTTGGCTATCTTTGCAGAAAACATTGCCAATGCTGAATATAGGCCATCGTGGCGCCAAGGGCCATGTTACCGAAAATACCGTAGCCTCGTTTTTAAGGGCGCTGGAGCTTGGCTCAAAGGCTATAGAGCTTGACGTGCATGTGTGTGCTACAGGTGAGCTGGTGGTTATTCACGACTTTACGGTAGACCGTGTTACCAATGGCTCCGGCGAGGTGCATAAGCTTTCGCTGGGCGAATTGAAGGCTCTTGAAGTAACCGGCGGTTACAGCATCCCTACGCTTGATGAAGTGTTTGATGCCGTAGGCAAAAATTGTTTTGTGAATATAGAGATGAAGGGCCGCCATACCGCGCAGCCCGTTAGCGATTTTATAGAACGCTATGTAGCTGAAAAAGGCTACCACTATAATGATGTTATTGTGTCGAGCTTTCAGCGGGAAGAGTTGGAGGCAATGCATGCCATAAACCCTAAGGTGCCGCTGGGCATCCTTACACAGGCCAGCATACACCAGGCATGGCAATGGGCGGAGGAGTTCAATGCCGTCGCGTTGCACCCGCATTTTTCGCTCCTTACCGAAAGCAATGTTGACAAAGCCAAAGAAGCTGGATATAAAATTTATACCTGGACCGTTAACGAACCCGAAGATATAGCCCGCGTAAAAGCGCTGGGCGTGGATGGCATAATAACCGATTACCCTGACCGTATATGAGCAAGCCATTTGATATAATAATTGCCGGGGGCGGGGCAGCAGGGTTTTTTACCGCGATAAACATAGCCGAACGCAATCCTAAGCTTAAGATAGCCATACTGGAGCGCGGTAAAGAGGTGCTCAGTAAGGTGCGGATATCGGGTGGGGGGCGTTGCAACGTTACGCATGCCTGCTTTATCCCTAACGACCTGGTTAAGTTTTATCCGAGAGGGGAGAAGGAACTACGCGGGCCGTTTAACCGTTTTAGCAGTGGCGATACTATTGAGTGGTTTGAGCGGCAAGGGGTAGAATTGAAAATTGAAGAAGACGGTCGCATGTTTCCGGTTACGGACAGTTCACAAACCATAATAGACTGCTTTTTGGGCGCGGCTAAAAAATTCAGCATACAAATACTCACCGGGCAAAGTATACAATCGCTGTACCACGCCGAAACCCACTGGAAAATAGAAACCCAGAACGAAACCTATCTGGCCGGGAAACTGGTAATGGCCACCGGCAGCAACCCCAAGATGTGGGAAATGCTGCAGGAGCTCGGGCACAGTATCGTACCGCCGGTGCCTTCGCTGTTTACCTTTAATATTAAAGATGCGCGTATTAAAAACCTCATGGGGGTTTCGGCGGTAGCAACGATAAAGGTTAAGGGAAGTAAGCTTGAAGCGTCAGGGCCCACGCTGATAACCCATTGGGGCATGAGCGGGCCGGGCATACTGCGACTTAGCGCGTGGGGTGCTCGCGAACTTGCCGATAAAAATTATCATTTTACAATCATAGTAAACTGGCTAAACGAGGTTGATTTTGACGAGTGCGATACAATACTGCGCGAGCTAAAACTTAATAATGCGAAGAAAACCGTGGGCAGGAAATCGCCGTTTGATTTCCCTAACCGCTTGTGGGAAAGCCTGGTAATTGCGGCGGGCATTGACCCTGAAAGCCGCTGGGCAGACCTTACCAAAAACCAGCTTACCGCGTTGGCTACTGAACTTACGCATGGCGAATATCCGGTAAATGGCAAAAGCACGTTTAAGGAAGAGTTTGTAACGGCAGGCGGTATAGACCTGAAAGAGGTCAACTTTAAAACCATGCAAAGCAAACTTTACGAAAGACTTTATTTTGCCGGCGAGGTAGTGAATATAGATGCGATTACCGGCGGCTTTAACTTTCAGAATGCCTGGACGGGAGGGTTTATAGCGGCAGAGAGTATAGTGGGCAAGTTATAATACTGGGATACCCTTAACACTTGCAGCCAAATGTTAGTTATTAGGCTGTTTTTTAAGGTATTTTTTCAGATCCGTGTTTTTAGAGGCCAGGACTTCGCCGCTATCGGTTACTATTATGCAGCTTAGCTCCGGGAAACGGTTAATAAGGTTAAGCCCCTCGTCTTTGCCCAGCACCATCATGGCGGTGCTAAAGCCATTTGCCGTTTCGGCGCTTGCCCCCATAACGGTAACACTACTAAGTCCCGAGGCCGGATAGCCAGTCATTGGGTTAATGATGTGCGAATAGCGTTTACCCCCCAGCATTATAAATTTTTCATAACTGCCCGATGTTACCACAGCTGTTTCCCGCAACGGAAAAACAGCCAGTACCTTATTTTTATCTATGGGGTTTGTAATGCCTACCGTCCACGGTTTACCGTTTGGCTGGGCGCCCCAGGTATTCATATCGCCAGAGGCGTTAATAATGCCTGCTGTTACGCCCTTGCTCATCATAAGCTCCCGTGTTTTATCGGCGGCATAGCCTTTCCCTATTGAGCCAAAGCCTATCTTCATACCGGCCAGTTTCAGGAATATGGTACACTTTTCTTTATCAAGTATAATGTTTTTGTAACCCACTTTTGCCACTGATTTTTTAATGGCTTCAGGGCTGGGCATTTCAGTCATACTGCCGTCAAAGATCCATATCCGGTCCATTGCCGCAAAGCTTATGTCAAACGCGCCATTGCTGATTTCAGAAAAATATAACGCCCTTTCGGTAAGATCAAAAAGCTCTTTGTCTACTACTACCGGCGCTATGCCCGCGTTACGGTTTACCTGGCTCACCTGCGTGTGCGGCTGCCACTCAGAAATAAGGTTTTCTATACGGGTTATTTCAGCCACGGCAGTATCTATATAGGCCTCTGCTTCTGCCTTTTCACCGGCCACAATAGTAATGTCAAACCTGCTGCCCATAAGTTTTAGTGTGCGCTTGCGCAGTACCTGGCTGTAGGTGGTGGTAGATAGCGTAAGTAATAAAAACGTAAGGCAATATTTCATCAGGCGTGCGATTTCTTATCGGCGCAGGTAAAATTAGCGATTTAATCTCTTAGTAAAGCAGATGCACTCTTGTATATTTAAGTGGGAGTGTAGTGCATCTGTAAAATTAATTAACATTTTTTTATGGGTACAAAAATAAAACGTACATTTCTGCCCGCAACCAATTAATTTTTCGATCAATCAAATTTAAAATTAAATCACATGGGATTTTTTGACAAATTGCGGGGCGAATTCATTGATATAATCCAATGGCTCGACCCGTCTGATGACACACTTGTATATCGTTTTGAGCGTTACCAGAACGAAATTAAAAACGGCGCAAAACTTACCGTGCGCGAAGGCCAGGTAGCCGTTTTTGTAAACGAAGGCCAGATTGCCGACGTTTTTACGCCCGGCATGTACTCGCTTACCACCCAAAACCTGCCCATACTTTCTACCCTAAAAGGCTGGAAGTTTGGTTTTAACAGCCCTTTTCAGGCAGAGGTTTATTTTATTAGCACCCGCAACATTACGGCACAGCGCTGGGGTACTAAAAATGCTATAACGCTAAACGACCAGCGTTTTGGCATGATAGAAATCCGCGCCTTTGGTACATATGTTATCCGGGTTAAGGACGCGCCTCTTTTCATTAAGGAAATAGTAGGCACCGATGGTAACTTTACCTCAGATAAAATTGCCGAGCAGCTTAAAAGCATGATTGTTACCCGGTTTACAAATACAGTGGGCAAATCTAATCTTCCGGTAGAAAGCTATGCCGGTAACATAAGCGATATTTCACTTTTTGTTCTTGGCGAAATAGGCCCTGAATTTGAAAAATACGGTATTGAGGTTACTAACTTCCTTATCGAAAACATATCGATGCCGGAGGAGGTTAAGAAGGAAATATTTGAGCTTAGCCGACTTAACGTGGTAGACCTTAACAAACTCACGCAAATGAAAACAGCTAAGGCAATTGAGAATGCGTCGCTTAATGAAGGCGGTACCGCTGGTGCCGGTATAGGGATGGGTATGGGAATAGGTATGGCCGGGCAAATGACAAACATGATGGTAAACCAGCATCAGCAAGCCCAGCAGCCACAGGCGGCGGCACCCATGCCACCCCCAATCCCTGCAGCCCCGTCATTCTTTACTGTGCTTAACGGCCAGCAGGCAGGCCCTTTTGAAGTTACTGCCCTAAAACAGCTTGCTGCCCAAAACCAGTTTAACCGCGATTCACTGGTATGGTATGCCGGCCTTGCCAACTGGACACCTGCGGGCCAGCTTGCGGAACTCTCGGGAGTATTTGAAAATGTTCCACCACCAATACCGGGGCTGTAATTATGGAAAATCTTGAAGAAGCAGAAGTAGGGAGCTTAAAGTTTCCGTGTACTAATTGTGGTGCATTTCTTGTTTACAAACCGGGCACAGAGCACCTGAGCTGCGAGTACTGCGGTGCCGATAATGAGATACCGAAGTCTGATGAAGTAATAGAAGAATTTGACTACCTGGCCGCCCTTGATGAACAATCCGGCAGTGTGGCCATGCTTACAGAGCAGTTTGTAAAGTGCGACAGCTGCGGGGCTACGTCTACCGTAAGCGGTGCTCTCAATTCTACATCCTGTGCCTACTGTGCCGCACCGCTTATTATTGCAAATGCGGTTATGGAAAGCATAATAGAGCCACGCTCGCTGTTGCCCTTTAAGCTCACTAAGGACCAGGGCAAGGACGAGTTTAAAAAATGGGTTGCTAAAATGTGGTTTGCGCCTAATGCCCTTAAAAAAGCATCGCTGAGCATGGACGGGCTTAAGGGCATGTATATACCGTACTGGACTTATGACAGCCTTACCTATACTAACTATGTGGGTGAACGTGGTATTCATTACTATGTAACCGAGACCTATACGGCTAACGAAAATGGACGCAGCGTTACCAAGACCAGGCAGGTGCGCAAAACGCGCTGGTACCCTGTAAGTGGTATGGTAATGGTAAACTTTGACGATGTAATGGTATCGGCAACGGGCTCGCTTCCCCGGAAGTATGTGGACGAGCTGGAGCCGTGGGACCTGGAAAACCTGGTGCCATTTGATAAAAGCTACCTGAGCGGCTTTAATGCAGAGAAATACCAGGTAAGCCTTAAAGATGGCTTTGAGGTAGCCAAGGAGGTAATGGATGGACCTATACGCGCCAGTATCCGCAACCATATAGGCGGCGATGAGCAGCGTATACTATCAACACGCACAAACTATACCGCTATTACCTTTAAGCACCTGCTGTGCCCGGTATATACCAGTGCCTATAGGTATAAAGAAAAGCTATACCGCTTTTTAATAAATGCCCGTACCGGTGAGGTACAGGGCGAAAGGCCATACAGCGCGGTTAAAATTGCGCTTGCCATACTGGCAGTGCTTATTGTTATTGCCGGTATATGGTACTGGTATGCACAATCTAACCCTTAATAGTAATAGTCACTCCTTAAGATGACAACGGGCGGGTCACCAGGCTGCTATCAAACCTAATTTTGATAGCAACGGTTACCCGCCCTTTTGTTTTGATTAATAATTCTTCTAACCCAGTTTTACTTCACCAGCGGGGCTGAACAACTTATCGGTTCCGGCCAGGCGGCGGCGGATGATTACGCGGTCGCATACCCATTCGTTCTGGTATTCAAAAGCGGCAAAGTCTATTTTCTCAAAGTCGGCCTCACTAATATTACGTGCTATGGTAATATGGGGTGTCATACTGAGCTTTGTCTTGCGCTCGGGTTTATCAACAATGCTTGTTTGGCGGTACTTTGGTTTAGGAGCCTTCTTTTTAGAGGGGTTTTTTATGGCTACGGCAATGCGGTCTATGCTTTCGGGTTCGTCCAGCTTCAGGTAGAGCGTGCGCTCTTTACCATGCTCAAAATGTGCATAACCGTTTATTTTTATGGTAAATTTGGGTTCGCCTGCCAATACTTTCTTTACAATATCCTTTACGCTGGTCGATTCAAACGCCTCCATCTTCATCAGCGATATGTGTGCTATAGATGTGCGGTCGCGATCGGCTATCCCTATCTGCTCGTGCAGTACCTGCTTTAGGTTATCTACATCGTCCTTTATGGCATCACTGGGGCTTAGCAGTATGTGGTATTCATACAGCGTTTCCGGGAAAAGTGATATCTGAGTACTGTTAGCGGTTCGTTTTGCCATAAGTGATGCAAAAATAAGAAAGTTCTTTTGTAATTTAGTGCCTTACACCACTTAGTATGGAAACACTTATAGCCAAAACCCAAAAGATACCCGAAAAAATTCTTTCCCGTAAGGATGAAATTGCTGCCGACTTCCTAAAACTGGCCGAAGACCACATAGCTGATCTTATGTCCGGCCATGCTACCCGTCGCTACCACGCTAAAGATTTTGCGGATAAGCTGTTCATCCACCCGCGGCACCTTAGCAATACGCTAAAGCTTACGTTGAATACCTCGCCTTGTGAAGTTATGGAAGAGCGGATATTAGAAGAATCTATAAAACTTCTTAAAGAAACGGACTTGCACATAGCTGCAATAGGCCAGCGCTTTGCCTACGATGAGCCCACCAATTTTACCAAATTCTTTAAAAGCATGACCGGACAAACACCGTTGCAGTACCGGAAGAAATTTGTTTAAGGTTTAAGGTTGTTCACTCAACGTGCCGAACGGCATAAACTTTGAACCTGAAACTTTAAACTTTGAATTGCCTTCGGAAGATTCTGAAGAGTACACCATTTTTAGCACTTCTCTCTATGTAACTTTGTAGTGTAAATAACTAAAATATACACAATATGTTACAATCTAAAATTGCATTGATTACCGGCGGAAGCCGAGGCCTTGGTAAAAATATGGCCTTGGCTGTTGCTAAAAAAGGACTGAACGTGATTCTTACCTACAACAGTAAAAAGGAAGAAGCCCAACAAACAGTTAAAGAAATTGAAGCACTGGGCCAAAAAGCGGCGGCTGTGCAGCTTAATGTTGGCGATGCAAAAAGCTTTGAAGAATTTATAGCTGAAGTAGCGGCGATTCTTAAAGTAAAGTTTTCTACAGAAAAATTTGACTATCTGGTTAACAATGCCGGTATAGGTATACACGCTGCTTTTGCTGAAACTTCAATGGCCGATTTCGATACCCTGGTAAACATCCATTTTAAAGGCCCGTTCTTCCTTACCCAACAGGCATTGCCTTTGCTGGCTGACGGCGGAGGCATAATAAACATTTCCAGCGGGCTGGCGCGTTTTAGCCTGCCGGGTTACGCGGCTTATGCAAGTATGAAAGGCGCTATGGAAACACTTACTAAGTACCAGGCAAAAGAGCTGGGCAGCCGCGGTATTAACGTAAATATTGTAGCTCCGGGCGCTATAGAAACCGACTTTGGAGGTGGTGCAGTGCGAGACAACAGCCAGCTTAATAATTTTATAGCTTCTCAAACCGCGCTGGGCAGGGTAGGGCTTCCGGATGATATAGGTGGGGTAGTTGCCTTTTTATGCACTGACGACGCCCGCTGGATTACTTCACAGCGTATAGAAGTTTCGGGAGGAATGTTTATTTAATAAGGCAAAAGAAAGGCTTGGATGCTGAATAGTCGAGATGTAATCTAACCAACAGGTAAAAATGATGCTTTTTACCCATAAAATAGCCGTTTTTTAATATCTGTCTATGGTTTGTCTATGCCCTTTTACCAAGTGTTGAGTACGCTAAATCTTACTTTTGCACCTGTATCCTCATAATGGTGCCGATCACTATGAAAGATACAGTTGTTTTAATGCACTAATGTCGATTTTAGTGCGTTTATTTTCTGGGGGCAGTGCGGGCGCGAAAGCGTCCGCACTCATTTTATATAACCATGGCTTTTTAACAAAATCTAATAACTTAATTATTATGTGCAAACTATCTTAGTACAATATAATTAAGTAGATGGTTAAAAATACTAATACTGTTATCCCTGACACGTCCAAAAAAAGAAAAGTGGTGGGTATAGCCCTACGCGTACTGACTTTAGTTGTTTGCCTGGTGGTGCTTTTATATGCAGGTTTGGCCTGGTACATACATACCCACAAGAAAGAAACCCTTGCCATGATAACCAGCTCATTAAACGAAAACATATCTGGCAGCATTACAATAGGCGCTATGGAAACCACATTTTTGCGGGGCTTCCCCAGCGTTAGCTTGCGTCTTACAGATGTAGTGGTGCGCGATTCATTGTTCGATTCCCACAAGCATACGCTGTTAAAAGCCGGATACCTTGACGTTGCTGTTAATGCATTTGCACTGCTTCGGGGTACGGTTGAGATTAAAAAAATTACCATAGCTAATGCTGCCGCCGATATTTTTACCGACGCTAATGGCTATACTAACACATCAGTTTTCAGAAATAAAAAGAAAACCCCTGCCGGCGAAGATGCTAACGATGGCGGCCTGCCTGAATTGCGCAAGCTGGAACTTGATAAAGTATCTTTAACTGCAAATAATGTTAAAACAGGGAAACTGTATAATTTTGAGGTACACAGTCTTTTTGCTACAATTGATTATAAGAATAATGGCTGGCAGGCCGATATTAGCCTTGGAGCACTTGCAAAAAGCATGGCTTTTAATACGGCAAGGGGCAGTTTTATAAAAGACCAGGAAATTGACGGGCGTTTTGATATTACTTATAATGACAGCAGAGGCGCACTTGATTTCAAAAAGATGCCCCTTATAATAGGAGGGGATAAGTTTACTGTAGGCGCTACATTATATACGGGCAATTCATCAAAATTTGAAATTTCTATAGAAAACCCTGATATATTATGGAAGGATGCCGCTAACCTGCTTTCACCTAATATTACACAAAAGCTGATGATGTTTGATATTAAGCAGCCCATTAGTGTGGCATGCGGCATTAAAGGTGATTTTAATGATAAGGGCGACCCGCTTATAGAGGTGGCTGCGGGCATTAAAAAGAACACGCTTATTACACCCGGAGGTACTGTAGATGGTTGCAGCTTTAACGGCAGTTTTACAAACAGGTATAATAAGCAGGGAGAGATAAGCGACGAAAATTCGGCTATTACACTCACAGATTTTAGGGGTAGCTATAATGGCGTGCCATTTACACTGGGTAAAGCCATGATACTTAATTTAGATAAACCCATTGCCACCGGTGACTTTGCATCATCATTTATAATTGAAAAACTGAAAAATTTTGTAGATGATGACCTTCTAACCTTTAGTAAAGGTACCGCCGTTGCAAAACTGAACTTTAAGGCTGATGTGGTAAACTTTAAGCTGGCCAAGCCTTTTGTAGAAGGCAGTATTACGGTTAAAGATGCAGATATTACCTATGTGCCACGCAAGCTACGGTTTAATAATATATCGGTAGCGCTTAATTTTACAAAGGACGACCTCAATATAAGCCGCATTGTTTTAAAAACGGATAAGAGCATTGTGAACATGAACGGGCACGTAGGCAACTTTTTAAACCTTTATTATTCTGATCCTGAAAAAATAGTGTTAGAGTGGCAGATTTACAGCCCTAAGCTGTATTTAGAAGAATATATATCGTTTCTGCAAACCCGAAAGGAAACTCAAAAAAAAATACAACAAAATAAAAAAGGAAATTTTACTGATGATATGAGCCTGCTTTTTGAGAAAAGTAGCGTAGACATGAAACTTAAGGTTGATAATGTATATTATAAGAAATTTCATGCAACTAATGCTACAGCAAACGTATTACTTACAGAGCAGGGTAATATTGTGCTTAAAAATGCGGGACTGCACCACGAGGGAGGTCAACTTAGTATTAATGGTAGTGTATATACCGGTGGCAGTACAAAATACAACCTCCTTGCCGATGTAAAGAGTGTAAATGTAAGCCGTTTTTTAGATTCGTTTGAAAACTTTGGTATGCAAAGCCTTACTGGTAGACAGCTAAAAGGTATATTTTCTGCAACAGCAGATGTTAGCGGTATACTTACCGAAGAGGGTAATTTACTGCCAAAGTCGATTAACGGCAATGTAACTTTTACTCTTAAAAAAGCCAGGCTTATTAATTTTGAACCTATAGTAAGCGTGGGCAAATTTGCGTTCCCATTCCGGGATGTAAAAAATATTGAATTTGATAATCTTAAAGGACATTTTGATATCAAAGGCGAAAAAATAACCGTAGCACCGATGCAGATAAACAGCAGCTTAATTAATATGGATGTTGAAGGTACTTATTCTTTTGGAAGAGGTACAAAAATGTTTATATCGGTACCCTTGCGCAACCCTGAAAGAGACAAGCATATTAAAGATGAAAAAGAACTGGCGAAACGCCGCAACCGCGGCATAGTGGTGCATCTTATAGCCGAAGATGAAGCCGATGGCAAGGTGAAAATTAAACTGGGAAAAAAATATTAGCCATTGAAAAGGCATTTAAACGCCTTAAGTTGGCATTTTTTTTAATCATGTTTTTAGCCTGGATTGCCATAAATAGCCGTGATGAAATTTTATGGTATACCTTATTTTCCTGTCTTTATTTAAAACATTATTATATTTTTATACGTTTCGCGTGAATATGTGGGTTTATATAACACGTTTTAAAATTGTTCAACGCGTTAGGTAGGGTAATGCTTACCATAAATGTTTAGTAGTGGTAAGAACAAAATTGCTATAAAATTATGATAAATAAAAAATTCCTGTATTTTTGCGTTCACGTTAACATGGCTATATCTATAAAAACAATGAATATTATCTGTGAATAGTGGTGTATTTAGCATTTATTGGTGTAAGTTTTTTGTTAATTCATTGTTAATTATTTATAATTTAAATATCAGTCGAGTTGAAGTAAATTTGTTGAAAAATATATATTGTGGCAATACAAATATTCTATATTTGCCTACTCTATTAAGTGCCTGTTTATTAGCTGTAAAAAGCTCCCCAAAAGATTAAAGATTGCAAGTTTTAGTTGGAAATTATGAGAAAAAATCTACTTGTATTATTAGGCCTACTGCTATCTGCGGCAGGCTTTTCGCAAGGTGTTGTTGTGAGTACCACTGCGAATGGTAATGCTAACCCTACACAGTTAGTAAATTCACTGGTTAAGTATGATGACCTCTGCCTTACGCAGGTATCTAATGCTACCAAAAGTACCGGTTTAAATACGGTAAATTATGCACAGGGTAATAGTATAGGGTCGTATACCAATACTAACCCCGCATTCCCATTTGCGTCGGGCGTGGTGCTTGTAAGTGGTGCTGCCGCTACAGCTTCCGGGCCAAATACCTCTGTATCAACAGATAGTGGTGCTGCTGCGCAAACCTGGCTTGGCGATGCTGACCTTAACGCCGCTCTGGCAGGATTGCCAGGCGGGTTTCAGTCGATGAATGCCACAGTACTGGAATTTGATTTTGTTGCTGCAACATCTACGCTTGATATACCTTATATATTTGCTTCTGAAGAGTATGGGCAATACCAGTGTAATTCTAAAGATGGTATGGCAATACTTATTAAAACAGGAGCACAACCGTACCAGAATATAGCAAGAATTCCAGGGACAAACGATGTGGTTTCTGTTGCAACTCTTAGAAACAGTGCATATAACGGTAACTGTGCCAGCCAAAACCTTGAATATTTCGACCTTTTTAACGGAGGAGGTGCTGCTTCCACCGCAGCAATTAACTTTGAGGGACAAAGCAAAGTGCTGCATGCAGTTTATACATTAGTGCCCGGCACTACATACCACCTTAAAATAGTGGTTGCAGATGACGGATGGGCTAATGCCAACCCCACTGGTACCGACCCGCAGTATAACTCTGCAGTGTTTTTTGAATATGATAGTTTTAACCTGGGACATGCTGTAGTAGGTGAAAACCTTACCGCTGCTGCAAATACAGCACTGTGTCAGGGAGAAACGTTAAACTTAAACACGGGGCTTTCTGCCGCTAATTATAGTGTTACCTGGACCAGGAACAGTCAGCCGCATCCGGGTGGTATTTCTACAAGTATTACACAAAGTGGTACTTATGTTGCTACTATTACAAATACCGTACAAAACTGTACCTCTACCCAAGCGGTAGAAATAGAGTTTACCCCGCAAATTATCCCTGGTCCGGCAAGTACCTTATATGCCTGCCCGGACGGTACCGGAACATACACTTATAACCTTGCTGCAAATACGCCATCGCTTAAGCAGGGACTTAACCCCGCAACAATAGTTACCTACCACGCGAGCCAGGCCGATGCCGATGCTAATACGGGTATTTTAAATGCCTCTTCATATACTACAAATGGAGGTACGGTTACAATATATGCACGTGTAAAAAGCTACAACAGCAGTTGTTATACAGTAGTTACATTTAGTCTTGCTACTATACCTAACACGACCGCTACAGCACCGGCTACCATAAATGTATGTGAAGGTACTATAGGGTCTAATACAGCAAGCGTAAACCTTACCGCTCAAACCGCCACGCTATTGGGCACGCAGAGCCCGGCTGATTATGCTGTTACTTATTACACCAGTTCTGCAGGTGCAGATACAGCCACCGATAATATCACTACAGCTTCTAACTATACGGTAACCGGCCCATCACAGGTTATATGGGCCAGGGTACAGAGCTTACAGAGTTCAAGTTGCTTTGCGGTTACTTCATTTACTATAAATGTAAATCCTATTCCGCCGGTTTCGACGCTCAATAATACTACGGCATGTGGCAGCTATACCCTCCCAACAATAGCTAATGGTAGTTATTATGCAAGTAGCGGCGGTAATAACCCTATAGATGCAAGTGTGCCATTAACCACATCGCAAACTGTTTATATTTATGCCAGCAATAGTGCGGGTTGTTCTAACCAGACGAGTTTTACGGTTACTGTGCTTCAGGGCAGCGCCGTTGACGTGCCTGATAATGTTATAGCATGTAATAGCTATACACTACCCCCATTAGAACCAGGCCAGGAATATCATGGCGCTCCGGGGGGCGGAGCCCCAATGTATCCAGCAGGCACCGTAATTAGCTCCACACAAGACGTATATTTTTATATACCAAGTGCTGCACAGTGTACCCAGGACACATATTTTAGTGTAACCATTATCGCTCCTTATACAATTGCAGACCAATTTCCGTGTGTGAGCTACACCTTACCTGCCCTGCCTGCAGGTTACAGTTATCATAGCGCACCCAATGGGGCCGGCGCACCGTTAACCGGAAATATCAATACTTCACAAACCATATATATTTATGGAGAAGCCCCGGACGCAAGCTGTTTTGTAGAAACCAGCTTTGATGTAACTATCAGCCCTGTAGTTTCACCAAGAATTGATGTGTCGGCTTGTGGCACATTTACGCTCCCAGCAGTACCGGTAGGTAATTACTATACAGGAGCAAACGGAACCGGCGACTTAATTACTGCAGGTACTGCTATAACTGCCCCATCAGGATGGCCTGCAGACGACCCTTACACACAAACAATTTACATATATTACCAGAATCCTGATAATGCAAATTGCACAAGTCAGGATAGCTTTGTTGTTACTATAAATCCATTACCAGCAATAGGTGCTTTTCCAAGCACAATAACGGCCTGCGGCCAGTATATACTTCCTCCCGCCGCCGCCGGAGATCCGCAAATTGCAGGCTATTACACAGGTGCTAATGGCACAGGTACATTTTATCCAGTTGGCAGCACTATTACTTCGTCAATAATTTTAAGGCCCACTACTTCTCCCAATGAATATGGTTGTAGAAGGTTTAGGACCATTGCAATAACCATTATAGGCGATACTGCTCCTACACCGGGAGATATTTCAGAGTGTGGCAGCTATATGCTCCCTCCTCTCCCTGCCGGTGGTAAGTATTATCCATCTCCTGGTTGTACAGGTACAGAAATACCCGCTGGTACTGTGATTACAACTACACAAACCATATACGTTTGTGTTTCAAACGGCAGTTGTACTGCCGAAGGCAGTTTTACCGTAACTATTACACCTCTACCTGCCTTACCAAACTTTTCAAATGTTGTAGCCTGTACGAGCTATACGCTTCCTGCGTTAGCAAACGGAAATTACTATACCGCCACTGATGGAGGAGGTACAATGCTGAATGCAGGTGCACAGATTACAGAAAGCCAAACAATATACGTGTATGCTGTAAGTAGTACAGACCCTGAATGTACTAACCAAAAACAGTTTAGGGTAAGTATTGTTACACCGGCCCTTACGCCTGCTGACGTAATTACTTGCGGTACATATACAGTGCCTCAACCAGCAGCTGCATGGATTTCCTATTATACCGGCCCTAATCAAACGGGTACGTTATTAACTCCAAATTCGGTACTTACAGCAAATACTACAATATATTTATATGCAAATGTTAACAACGGCACTAACTGTACTGCAGACCCAAATCCGGGTGCCGGCTTCCCTTTTAGCTATACAGTAACTATTACAAACGCGCCGTCTGTAGACGACCCTGCTGATGTTGAGGCATGTAATAGCTATGTCTTACCGACCCTTACAAGTGGCGAATACTGGACTCTTAGTGGCGGCGCAGCCGGCGGAGGGACTATGATTCCGGCTGGGACAGAATTATTTGCCAGTCAAACCCTTTACGTATACAATTCTAACCCGGGCTGTGAGGCCGAAAACGAATTTGAAGTAACAATCAATAACATTTCTGTAGCTTCTATTCAGGATCAGACTGTATGTGCCGACCCAGGTTATTTACTTGAGCCTCTTAATAACGGTAACTATTATACAATGTCCGGAGGCCCATCAACGCCTGGTAACCAGTTATTAAATGCAGGTGAATTTATTACCAGTGCAACGGCAACTGAAAATGCCCCCGAAACAATTACTGTATATGTATATGATGCTATTGCCGGAACAAACCCGCTTTGTTTTGCAGAAAGCAGTTTTGATGTTACTGTTTATGGTAACCCCGTTATAGAAGAAGACCGTGTAGTGGCAGAGTGCGGGTGTTATACATTGCCTGTTTTAGGAAACGCAGATAGCAATTATTATTCGTTACCTGGTGGTAGTGGTACCATGTACACTGCGGGACAACAAATATGTACTCAGACAACGTTATATATATTCACTCAATCTGACCAGGCACCTTTCTGTATTTCTGAAAGCCAGTTAGATATTCTGGTAAACCCTACACCTCCGGCTGATGTTACTGAATGCGATAGCTATATACTGCCTCCGCTAGTAGCAGGCGGCCAATACTGGACAGCGCCAAATGGCTCTGGTGGATCTGGCACCCAAATACCGCCGGGTACAGAAATTACCACCACACAAACAATATATTATTTTGTGCCAAGTGCAGCCGCGTGTACTGATGATACCTCGTTTAATGTAACAATTAACATCACTCCGGTAGTGGCCCCGGTTGCTGATATAACAGAGTGCGACTCATACGTGCTTCCCGCGCTTGCTGTAGGAAATTATTATACCGCAGCAGGAGGGCCAACAGGTGG
Source organism: Flavobacterium sp. RHBU_24 (assembly GCF_046613695.1). Lineage (NCBI taxonomy): Bacteria > Pseudomonadati > Bacteroidota > Flavobacteriia > Flavobacteriales > Flavobacteriaceae > Flavobacterium > Flavobacterium sp. RHBU_24. The sequence continues at coordinate 78,120 of NZ_JBKJHD010000014.1, forward strand.
TGGGCAGGTAATACCGGCAGGCACTATAATAGAGCCCCCTTTTAACTGGGATCCGGCTGTATATTACACGCAACAAATATACGTATATGCCGAAACGGCTACAGTACCAAACTGTTCTGATGAAGCCAGCTTTGAAGTCAGGATTATAAAAACACCTACAGTTGATGCGCGTTCGATAGTTGACGTATGCGATTCATATACTTTTGGGCCTCTTTCTCAGTATAATACTTATTATATGATGTCTGGCGGGCCAAATGTACCCGGCCAGTCGCAACCGCCTGCTACACTAATCACAAATGCCGATCCTGATTTAGGTACCAGGATATACATATATGCTGAGTCGCCCCTAAACCCCGGATGTAGCGCCGAAACATATTTTGATGTAATGATTTTCTCTGCCGCGGTAGATTCAGAAATCAATGCTATAGAAACAGCTGCTAATGCATCTGGCAATTATTATGCCGATGCCTATGATGATGAGATTGTTCCTAATCACCCTCTTGGCGTACAAAGGGTGGTAGATATAGAGGCTTGTGATACCTTTACACTGCCTGACCTTAACGTGGGCGGAACTGGCCCTGATGATTCTTACATACAACAGTATTATACGCTTCCTGACGGGCCCGAAAATCCTGACCCTGCACAACAAGAAGTTAACAACCTAACCATTACAGCCAGTACTACTGTATACCTTTACAGGAAACTGATAGGAAGGGTAGAGTGTACTGACCAGTCAAGGCTTAATATTGTTATCAATACAACGCCTGTTGTTACATATACACCGGCCGATTTTTCAGAATGTGATGAATTTACATTGCCACCGCTAACCGTTGGTAACTACTTTAACAGTTCTGGCGGTGTAGACCCTATTACTGACCTTACTATTGTTAGTAGCCAGCCGGTATATGTATATGCCCAGACAGGCACAAACTATATTTGTAGCGATGAGCACATGTTCAATCTTACCATAAACCACATAGATGTAACTGACCCTGTTGACCCGATGGCCTGTGATTCGTATACGCTTCCTGCCCCGCCGTCGGTAGTGTCTACAACAGCTTCCGTGGCGAGATATTTTGAACTTGCGGGTGGTCCTAACGTAGCCGGGCAGGTAGAGCATTTCGCAGGAGATGTATACTTACCGGGTACCTACACACTATGGGCCTGGGCAGAAACAGGCACTACGCCAAACTGTACCGACGAAAAAGATTTTACAATCACTGTAGTGCCAAGGCCTACGGCTATTATACCTACAGGATTAGTAACGTGTGCAATAAACGATGCGGGAACCCCGGCACAGCTTCAGGGTATTTTTGACCTTACCGGTGCAATTGCCGAAGCCATAGGTGCGCAAACCAACGTGGCGGGTATTGTTTTTGAGACAGAGGCTGATGCTAACTTTGCCAGCTCGAATAACGCTATACCAAACCCTGCCGATTACCACAATAACGGCGGTGCCAGCCAGACCCTTTGGATACGACTGTATTCTACCCTTGTAAACGGATGTTATACCGTAGTACCGTTACAGCTTACCGTAAACCCAAGGCCAATAGCGGTAGACCCTGTAGATCCTTATGAAATATGCGACAACGGAGACAGCGATGTAGATGGTATAGGCGTGTTTGACCTTACTACCTATGAAGATACAGTACTTGGTACATTAGACCCTACACTGCACACCGTAACCTATTATGAAAGTATTGCTGCCATAACAAGCGGCGCACCGGCAATAACATCGCCTACAAACTATATTTCTCCATCAACAACAGTGTTTATTAAGGTAACTATTAACGCTACCGGCTGTTATGATATAGTGCCTTTGGAACTTATTGTTAACCCGCTTCCTATCGTGGTAAATCCTACGCCATATTCGATATGCGACAATGATGACACGCCGGGCGATGTACCGGGTCAGGAAGTATTTGACCTTACAAGCAAGATAGATGAGATAATGGCTAGTGCGCCTAATGGTGCCCAGGGTGTTACAGCTACCTTCTACCATACGCTTAATGATGCTATAGCAATGACAGCCGGAATTACTAACCCTACAACTTATACTAATCCTCTTGGTACTCCCGTTGAGGCGATATATGTAAGGATTACTGATAACGTAACAGGCTGTTACAGGATTGTGTTACTAGACATAAGGGTAGAACCGCTTCCGCTGCTTGCATACCCTACGGCAGATACACTTATAACCTGTAGTACTAACAGCAATGGCTACGGCTTCTTTGACCTGAATGGTATTGCCGACGAAATGATAAACGGCGCTCCGGACACTACTGTTGAGTTTTATCAAACCATGCTTAACGCGCAAAACGACCTTAACCCGATACAGGTATGGAATCCGTATACTACTAATAATGCACTAACGGATTTCCTTTATATAGTGGCTACAAATAACCTTACAGGCTGCAGGTCGGTTGTTACTACACTAACGCTTACGGTAAACCCTGCCCCTGTAGATGTAGATCTTGAAGATATTACCCAGTGTGATGACCAGGATGGCCAAGGACAGGATGACCTTATGGTGTTTGACCTTACCCAGCAGGATGCCGAGATCATAAGCCAGATTCCTGGTGCGGTAGCGGGCGATTATATCATCCACTACTTTACAGACGAGAATTATGCTATTGATGGGCTGCCAAGGATAACAAACCCGGCTACCTTTATAGGTACTGATGAGCAGCCAATATGGGTACGTATAGAAAACCTGGCTACCGAGTGTTTTATAGTGGTAAGCTTTAAGCTGCATATAAATAAGCCCGAGCCTATTGCCCACCCTACCAACCTTGTGGTTTGTGAAGATGCACTGCCGAACGACGGACAAACCCTTGTAGACCTTACGGTTAAAGATGATGAAATACTTACGCCATCTGGTATAGGTGAGGGTAACATAGTACAGTATTTTGAAGATGAAGACGACCGTGATAATAACGTTAATCCGATTGCTGATTTTACAGCGTGGACCAATACAACAAATCCACAAACAATATTTGTGCTTGTTACTACACCGCAGGGCTGTATAAGTAAAGAAACGTTAACGATTATTGTAAAACCGTTGCCAAATCCTAATACTACGCCGGATACGCTGGTACTGTGCGACGATACCCTGCCACTAAACGATGGTCAGGAGCCGTTTAATCTTAACCTTGCGAATGCGAACATCTTATTAGGTGATTCTTTATCATCGCTGGCGTACTTTACTACAATGCAGGATGCTGAAGATAACGTTAACGCTATCCCTAACCCTGCGGCCTACATTAACGCTGTACCTTGGGATGATGTGGTATATGCAAGGGTAACGCGTACAGGCAGCCAGGCGGGAGATCCGGGCTGTTACATAATTGTAACACTGCCGCTGCATGTAGACCCGCTACCGCCAATATACGACAGTACAGGGGTGGTGCCGCGCTATGCAATATGTAACGACCCTACAACAGGCTTTGAAGAGTTTAACCTTATAGGCCACGTTAGTGATATACTCGTTGCCGCAGGCGAAGACCCGCTTAACTATGATATTAAGTTTTACAAAGGGCTTGCTGAAATAGCTGCAGGTACACCGCTGCCGTTAGTATATACTAATGAAACTCCTAGCCAGCAAACTATATATGTTGTAGCTATAAATAATACAACAACGTGTGAGATACAAACAACACTTACACTTTATGCAGAGCAGGCGGCTGTAGCTAACCCTATTACTACAGTAGGTAACAATCCTATCGTAGAGTGTGACGAAGATGGGACTAATGATGGCTTCACCCCGTTTGACCTTACACCTGCGGGTACTGAGGCGTTGGGCACGCAAAACCCAACCCAGTTTAGTGTGGAATATTATCTTACTGAAGCAGCCGCTAACTTAGGCGATACTACTTCGGCAGAGTATATAGCCACGCCGGCAACGTTTACCAATACGGTATACTTAACCCAGACTATTTGGGTAAGGATAACCAACACGGCTACGTTTGCTCCGTGTTATGCGGTAACTAGTTTCGATATCAGGGTGAGCCTGCTTCCGGAACCATCTATCAGCAGTGAAGATAACGACGATACTATATGTGTTGATTATCTAACCGGGGATGTTGAGAAACCGGTATACCTGCACGCAGATAATACAGACCCTGCGTTAGATACTTACAGGTGGCAGCTTAATGGTGTTGATATTCCGGGTGCAACAGCCCAGGATTATACAGCAGTAGAAGAAGGTTTATATACGGTATTTGCCACTAATGCAGACGGTTGTGAGAGTGATCCTATTTCAGCGTTTGAAGTGTTTCTTTCGGGCCCTGCTTCGCCATTGCCAAATACCGCAGGCTACGTAATAGGCAACGCGTTTGGCGATAACCAAACCATAACGGTTTTAGCGCAAGGTTTTGGAGAATACCAGTACAGCATAGCGCCTGAAGATCCGGATGGTACATCAATACCTACAGGTCCTTGGCAAAATTCTAATGTATTTACTAATGTGCCGCAGGGTTACTTTACAATATATGTAAGGGATGTAAACACTATGGAACTTAACCCTTGTAGCATGCTTGAGCTTCACGGTGTAAGTGTGATAGACTATCCTAAGTTCTTTACACCAAACGGTGATGGTATAAACGACTACTGGAACATAGTAGGCATGATAACCCACCCTGAGGCAAGGATATACATCTTTGACCGCTACGGCAAGCTTATCAAACAGCTTAGCCCGCTTAGCAGGACAGATATGGACGAAGGATGGGATGGTACCTTTAACGGTAACCCGGTACCAGCAGACGACTACTGGTTTAGGGTAGAGTTCCTTGAGAACGGAAGTGAAAGGACATTTAAAGCCCACTTTACGCTGAAACGATAAATCTTGTTTAATACTATAAAGGGGCAGCCGATGGGTTGCCCCTTTTTTTATGCTTACCATTCGACATAATTCTTGTTGCAAATTCAAAAATCCGGCAGTGAAATATTGTACAATTGCTATTTATAAAACTTATTTTACAGGCATAATAAAGTTTAATGAAATTCCTGTCCGCAAAAAAACAGCTTTTTACTACATTTGCAGGCATTTGCATTTTAAGCAACAGCCACACAATAAGATTAATTTTTTACTGAAATGAAGCATACAAAAATTAAAGACCTGCTAAACAGCACAAAGCCAATAGATGATGTAACGGTTAAAGGATGGGTAAGAACCTTTAGGAACAACCAGTTTTTGGCTATTAATGACGGGTCTGTAATTCATAATATACAGGCAGTGGTAGATTTTGAAAATACTGCGCCCGAAACCCTTAAGCGCCTTACCACAGGTGCGGCGGTACTTATAAAAGGCAGCCTTACCGAAAGCCAGGGCGCCGGCCAGAAGTTTGAGATACAGGCAAAACACCTTGAGATTTTGGGTGATAGTGATGCCGAGAAATTCCCAATGCAGCCTAAAAAACACTCCCTTGAGTTTTTACGTGAAAATGCCCACCTGCGTGTGCGTACCAATGTATTCGGTGCCATCATGCGTGTGCGCTCAGTGCTGTCGTTTGCCATACACCAGTACTTTCAGGAAAAGGGATTTGTGTATGTAAACACGCCTATCATAACCGGCAGCGATGCTGAAGGTGCGGGTGAAATGTTTAAGGTTACAGCGCTTGCGTTTGACGGTACGCCACGCAACGAAGAAGGTAAGGTTGATTATAAAGCTGACTTCTTTGGTAAAGAAACCAACCTAACCGTAAGTGGCCAGCTTGAAGCGGAGACCTACGCCATGGCGCTTGGGCAGGTGTATACCTTTGGCCCTACGTTCCGTGCGGAAAACTCTAACACCAGCCGCCACCTTGCGGAGTTCTGGATGGTGGAGCCGGAAGTTGCCTTTAACGACCTTGATGCCAACATGGACCTTGCCGAAGATTTTATACAGTATGTAATAAAATACACGCTTGATAAATGCCCGGACGACCTTGCGTTCCTTAACCAGCGCCTTGCCGATGAAGAGAAGACCAAACCAATGGCAGAGCGCAGCGAACTTGGCCTGCTGGAAAAACTGAACTTTGTTTTAGAAAACAACTTTAAGCGCGTTAGCTATACTGAGGCCATTGAAATACTGCGCAACAGCAAGCCGAATAAGAACAAGAAATTCAACTATATTATAGACGAGTGGGGTGCCGACCTGCAAAGCGAGCACGAGCGGTTCCTTGTAGAAAAGCACTTTAAATGTCCGGTAATCTTATTCGATTACCCTGCAAAAATTAAGGCGTTTTACATGAGGCTTAATGATGATGCCCCTGCCGAAAGGCAAACTGTGCGCGCTATGGACATCCTGTTTCCCGGTATTGGGGAGATTGTGGGTGGCTCGCAGCGTGAGGAACGCCTCGACGTGCTGCAGCAAAAAATTGCCGACCTGGGCATCGACGAAAAAGAGCTGTGGTGGTACCTTGATACACGCCGTTTTGGTACCGCAGTACACAGCGGCTTTGGCCTTGGCTTTGAGCGCCTGGTGCTGTTTGTAACCGGCATGACGAATATACGCGATGTGATTCCTTTCCCAAGGACACCGCAGAATGCAGAGTTTTAAAGATATGAAGCCTCCCGATTGGGAGGTTTTTTTATGTTAAAATGACAAATATGAACGAAATACAATTCGATAACGATAAGGCCGGCCTCGTTTTTAACTCGCAGCAAAAACTAAATGATATGGAAAGTTTTTACTGAAAAAGAGTGGCTTGACGGCTAATTTTAGCACTAAGTAAGTGTACCAATACCGACAGGAAAAAAATATATAAAGGCTTGGTAAGCCCCTGATAATTGACAGTGTGATGTTAAATTACACTTTTACATAAAATTTCATAGTAATTGAAAATCAGATTTTGCTTCTTCCTCAAAAAGCATACCTAACTCCCTTCCGTATTAATTTTTTCTAAATAAGCGTAGCTGGCAATAACGGATTTTGTATCTTTATCCTGTATAAAAAGTCCGTATTTACTATGCTCAAGCAGAATTTACAATTTAAATTATCACAAAAGCTTTCTCCCCAGCAAATCCAGCTCATGAAGCTGATACAGCTGCCAACGCAGGCATTTGAGCAACGCCTTAAGGAAGAAATGGAAGAAAACCCCGCCCTTGAAGATACTAAGGAAGACGAGTTTGAGTACGAAAAAGACGAGTTTGATAACAACGACGAGTTTGACGACTATGATGACTATGACAACGACCACATTGATTCGGGCGAAATAAACATAGACGAATACCTTAGCGACGACGAAATTCCCAACTATAAATTACAGGCAAACAACTACAGCGACGATGATGAAGACCGCAGTATGCCCTTTGCCGCATCCATAAGTTTTCACCAAAGCCTGCTGGAGCAGCTTAATACCTTTATCCTTACCGATGATGAGCGCGACATTGCCGAATTCCTTGTAGGCAGTATTGATGATATGGGTTACATTCGCCGTAGCGTACCCGATATTGTAGACGACCTTGCCTTTACACAGGGTATTTATACCGATGAAGCCACCGTAGAGCACATACTGCACTACATCCACCAGCTGGAGCCCGCCGGTGTGGGCGCACGCGACCTTCAGGAATGCCTTTTGCTACAGCTAAAAAGCAAAACGCCTACACCAAGCATAGAGCTTGCCATTGACATACTCGAAAACCAGTTTGAGGCTTTTACTAAAAAGCATTACGACAAGCTGCTACAGAAGTATGATATAAAAAACGACCAACTGCGCCATGCTATAGACGAAATAGAAAGGCTAAACCCTAAGCCGGGCGGCGCTTATGAAAGCAGTTCGCGCCCTATAGAACATGTAGTGCCAGACTTTGCCATAAAAATTGTAGACGGCGAACTAGAACTTACTCTTAATGGCCGTAACGCGCCGGAGCTTCACGTGAGCAAAGACTACCAGGAAATGCTGCAAAGCTATAAAGACAGCCGCGACAAGAGCAGCCAGCAAAAGGATGCCGTGCAGTTCATTAAGCAAAAGCTGGACAGCGCCAAATGGTTTATAGATGCCATACGCCAGCGCCAGGAAACCCTGTTCGTAACCATGAATGCTATAATGCATTACCAGGAGGAGTATTTCTTAGATGGTGATGAAGGCAGGCTGAAGCCGATGATTTTGAAGGACATTGCCGATATGGTGGGCCTTGATATATCTACAGTGAGCCGTGTGGCAAACAGCAAGTATGTAGAAACTCCCTATGGCACAAAGCTGATTAAGGACTTTTTTAGCGAGGCCATGAAGAACGACCAAGGCGAAGATGTGAGCACCATCGAGATAAAAAAGATATTGCAAACTGTTATTGAAGAGGAAGACAAGCGCAAGCCACTGCCCGACGATAAGCTGGCTGATATACTTAAAGAACGTGGCTACCCTATCGCGCGCCGCACCATTGCAAAATACCGCGAGCAGCTGGATATACCCGTAGCACGAATGCGCAAGAAAATATAGGCTGATGCAAAAATTCATCGCTGTATTTTCGTATGTTTTTTACCCGCTTTTTATACCGGTATACGCTACGCTGTTTTATTTTTTATTAGCGGGGCATTATCTATATTCCCAGGAAATTTATCTTATCTTTTTACAGGTATTTATCCTTACAATATTATTGCCCGTATCGGTTTTTTATCTGTTGCGTTCGCTTGGCCATGTAAAAACGACTATGCTTAAAGAAAATCGTGAGCGTATCGTACCCCTGGGGGTGTACTGCCTGCTGTTGCTCATGCTCATACAATACAGCTTTACCGGTTTCAGGATTCCGGAACTCTACTATTTCTTTTTTGGGTTGCTGCTCAGTAACGCACTTGCCTTTATACTTATACTTTCCGGGCACAAAGCCAGCCTGCACATGCTTACAGTTTCGGCGTTAACCCTGTTTGTAATCAGCCTTTCCATATACTTTCATATACGGTTTATATACATTATAGCATTTTTTATCCTGAGCAGTGGGTTTGTAGCTTCGGCACGGCTACAGGTAAAAGCACACTCCCCCTACGAACTTATTTTAGGAACGCTTGTGGGCGTGTTGCCGCAGGTAGGGCTTTGGTATGTGTGGCTGTTGCCAACGTTATAGTATATAAAACATAAGCCCCAGCTTAAGGGCGTGCAGCTTTAATTTTTCACCACTTTCCATAATTGCGTTATCATAAATGGGGGTAAGCCCATAGTAAACGTAAAAATTCCAGGTGTTATAGCCTGCTGCTACATAAAGCCCGGCGGCCAGCCTGTTTATATTTGCATCGTTTTTAATGGTTACTGTTTTCTTTCCGTCACTCTCGTTGTATGCTTTATCATAAAACAGGTAGCTTAGCTTAATGCCGGTATACACACGCCAGAATTCGTGGCTTACATCGTTACTGTTGCGCCAGCGAAACTCAATAGGCAAGTCAAGGTAATGCAATACAAGTTTGTTTTTGGTAAAGGTGGTTTTAGATTTAATCTCATAAGCAGTTTCACCCAAGGTATCGCCTACTACCAGGCTGTGCTTAATGTTGTTGTAGTTATAGCCTAAGCCAATGGCGATAGAGTGGTTGCGTTTTGTATTAACCGGCATATCACGCAGGAAGCCAAAACCCACCCCCGTAGAAACTGAGTACTGCGTATAACCTTTAGGCTTTCCTTGCATGAGATTATACGTAACAGAGGCATAGAACTGGTCTTCACGGTACTTTGGGTCGGGATCGGGTAATAGCGAATCTGCAACTGCCTGGTTGGGCACATCGGTATTTTGCGCCATAGCTGCAAAGGTTGTTATAAAAAGCAGTACTCCAAAAAAACCACGCATAAGCATAAAGGGAATTATTAATTACAAAGATGCAAAAGTTTTAACCAACTTTAAAAACATCCTATAATTAAATGGCTTGCAAATGCGGACGCAGTTTCAGTTCTATCACATCGCAGCGTTTTGGCTGGGTAAGGCAATATATAACTGCCACGGCAACATCTGTAGCTTCAAGCATTTCAAGGCTTTCAACTTTTTTCAGTTTTTCATCAGCAGGCTGCTGCTGCATATCGGTATCTACCGCTCCGGGCTCTATGAGGCTCACTTTAATGCCGTGCTTGTTTACATCTTTACGCAATGCTTCGCTATATGCGCGTATACCTGCCTTAGTAGCAACATATACTGAGCCTGTAGCCTCACGTACCTGGGCGCTTAATGAGCCAATATTAACGATATGCCCTCCACCCTGTTTTTTCATCCGCTCTATGGCACCGGCGCAACAGGCCAGGTAGCTAAGCAGGTTGATGTTCAATACGTCCTGCAACTCGGCGTAGCTTACATCAGTTACATTGCCAAAGCCTATTGCAGCATTGTTAACCAGTATATCCAGCCGTCCTAGCTGCTCATCTACATGCTTAAATATAGTGCCAATTCCTGCTTCAGTACCGCAATCTGCCACAAAGCCAAATACCTTGCCCTTAGCCACCGCCTTGATATCAGCAAGGGCATCGGCCAGGTGATAGGCCTCATGGCCAAAGAATACAATATCAGCACCCTGGGCTGCCAGCAGCAAGGCAATGGCACGGCCTATACCGGTAGTGCCGCCTGTTAAAAGTACAGCCTTCCCCTTTACAGTTTCGGGCAGATAGTCTTTTATTTCCATAAGAAGATAATTTAAATGGTTGCGGGAATGGGGTTTGTATTTCTCGGATCACCGGGAATGGCATGCATTTCCACACGGGTAACAGGTAAATTTTCGGGGCTGTTTTCCTGTATAAATGCAATAAGCTTCTCGCGTATAAACACACGCAGGTCCCAGTTTGTAGGTGAGTCCTTACTGCTCATAAGGGCGCGCAACTCTATCCCTTTTTCGCTGGCATTAGTTACCTGCAGCACATTTACATTACCATAAGTTATCCTTTGTACTTTCTAAAAGGCGGGTAAGTTCCAGCCTTATTGGATCTATGGGCATCATAAAGTCGGTATAAATAAATACTGTGCCCAGTATATCGGCGCTTTGGCGGGTCCAATTCTGAAAAGGCTTTTCTATAAAGTAAGTGGTGGGCACTACCAGCCTGCGCTTATCCCAAATGCGTATTACCACATAGGTTAAAAAAATTTCTTCTATCCAGCCCCACTCGCCTTCTACAATTACCACATCATCAAGGCGTATGGGCTGTGTTATGGCTATCTGTATACCGGCCAGCAGGGTGCCAAGTGCCTTTTGGGCCGAAAAACCGAGTACTATACCGGCTACACCTGCCGATGCAAATACACTAACGCCTACAGAGCGGATACTTTCAAAGCTCATAAGGGCTGCCCCTATGGCAAAAACAACGATTACGAAAACTGCCACACGCTCCAGTATGCTAAACTGGGTATACACACGGCGCGCGTTAAGGTTGTCTGCGGCGGTAATATCATACTTTCTTACAAAACCTGTTTTTACTATACCGGTTAAAAGGATAAGGAACCATGTAATGCTGATGATAAGCAGCAAGATGCCTACATGTACTATAAGCGGTTTATATTTGATAGAAATTATATTTCCAGCAGCTACCACCCTTATTGCTAAAGAAAAAAAGAAAAGTAACAGCGGCATTTTAATACGCTGTGCAAAATTTACCGGCAGGATATTGCGTGGGTTTTTGCCTACTTTCTTTAAAATAAAATAAGCAATTGTAAAAGCTACAACCAGGCCAATGATAATATATAGTAAAAAATATAGCGCTTCCTGTTCCATGGTACATCTTTTAGGAAATTGTAATTCCCCTAAATTTAAAAAATCCGTTCCCTAAAAGAGAACGGATTAGAATACTTAACAAATATTTATGGCAAATCACTTTATCCTTTTACGGTATAAATGCATATATAAATTAAATCATCCCTTTGCAGATAGCATCTTTTTTATTTAATAACGCGTTTTATCCTCTTTTTTCTCCCAGAGCTTAAAGGCTTTTATTGCTTCGTCAGGCATAAAACGCACCGCAGGGATGGCACGGTGTGCCGGGTTTTTCTCAATTTCGTCGTAAATAAAGGAGTCGTCAAAACCTATGTTTTTTGCATCGGTTTTTGTATTACCGTAGTAAATCTTTTCAATTCGCGCCCAGTAAATTGCAGCAAGGCACATGGGGCAGGGTTCGCACGAGGTATATATTTCGCAGCCGCTCAGGTCGAAGGTATTTAGTGCCTTACAAGCTTCCCGTATCGCGGTAACCTCGGCGTGTGCGGTAGGGTCATTAGTAAGCGTAACGCGGTTATTGCCCAGGGCTACTACCTGTCCGTTTTTAACGATTGCCGCGCCAAAGGGTCCGCCCCCCAGCGCTACATTATCTTCAGCCTTTTTAAAGGCAGCTTCCATAAATTTCTTATCCATTGTTCACTTAGGTTTATCGCAAAAGTAAACGGTTAATGCGTTATTAGGGTATAATTGCAGTTACTTTTTGGTTAAAGTTAGTCAGGCGAAAAATTAGCCAGCGGTTTGCACTCAAAAAATATGTATTTCGGTGTAATAAGTACAATTTTTAGTCTGATTTTTAATTTAAGTAAATAGTGTATAAATTCACAAATTCCCTACCTTGCTCATACATATCACATAAAATGAAACCTACCGATGTTATAATAATAGGTGCGGGTGCCGCCGGGCTTATGGCTGCTTACACATTGGCGAAAGCCGGGAAAACTGCTACTGTGCTTGAAGCACGTAACCGACTGGGTGGTCGCATCCATACCATAAAAAATGAACGGCTGGGTAATATTGAGTTAGGTGCCGAGTTTGTGCATGGCGATTTGCCGGTAACGCTCGCGTTGCTTAAGGAGGCAGGCATAAGTACTACCGTTGTGGGTTTTGAAATGTGGCAGCACCATCGGGGCGCATTTACGCAAAGCGATGAATTTATCGAAAACTTTGATATATTTCTTGAGATGCTGAACGGATTAGAACATGACGTGCCCATGCATGATTTCCTTGAGCGGCATTTTGCAGGAGATAAGTATGCAAAAATGCGCGGCCAGATAGAGCAATACGTTTCCGGATATGACACTGCTAATGTAGCCGATGTAAGCGCCTTTGCATTGCGCAAAGAGTATAACAACGAAGATGAAGACGCACAACACAGGATTGACGGCGGGTATGTTGCCATGATAGACTATTTGGCCGATACCTGCCGCAATGCTGGGAATGAGATATTTCTCAATAACGTAGCGCGCGAAATAATATGGGGCAAAAACAATGTAAATGTTATTACCGCTGATGGCACAACATACAACGCTGATAAATTGATCATCGCCCTGCCGCTTGGTGTACTTCAGGCTCCTGAAAATGCAGAAGGCGCGTTACAATTTAACCCGCCGTTGCCGGAGCAGGTATCTGCTTTGAAAAATATAGGCTTTGGATGGGTGATAAAAATACTGCTGGAGTTTGATGACGTTTTTTGGGAGAATGATGTGGTTAAAAAACAAACCGGGGCAGATCTTTCCACTATGGGATTTTTATTCAGCGATGAAATTATCCCTACGTACTGGACGCAATCTCCCGCACATAGCCCCTTACTCACAGGATGGGTTGGTGGCCCTCCTGCACTTGAAATGAAGGATTTAACTAATGAAGAAATTTTGATGGATGCGTTAATTTCAGTTAGTAACATATTCTCTGTTTCCATAGATATGCTAAAGCAAAAACTGCTTAACTGGCATGTTGTTAACTGGACGGACGAACCCTTTGCTTATGGCTCATATGCTTATGATAAAGTTGAAAGCCCGCAAGCAAAGATGCTTTTACAGCTGGCTGTCGATGATACTATTTACTTCGCGGGTGAGTACCTGTACGAGGGTCCCGCCATGGGTACGGTAGAAGCAGCATTAGTTAGTGGGAAAAATGCGGCCGAAATGGTGTTAAAATAATATCAAATGCTTCCTTAAGGATTCCATGGATTGAAAGCATTTTTGCAAGATTACGTATACCCGATTTTTTTTCGTTAGTCCGCCGGAAAGCAAAAAATCCCCGGTTGGGGATTTTTTATTCTTTGTTGTTAACCAGGTTGTAAAGTAGTTGTTTACGGCCTGTTTCCCGTGGCTAACCTGTATAGTACACCTATAATTGCCAGTACCAGCAAAATGTGTATTAGAGAACCTACTGCTTCGCCAAATGCAAAGTATCCTACTGCCCACCCGATAAGGAGGATTACAACGATAAGCCAAATTAAATCTCTCATGATAGTTATATTTAAAAGTTAAGTGAGATAAAATTAATCCTTACAATCCATTCTTGTTAATTAATTAAGAATCCTTTAATAGCCAAAGTTTTCTTAATTAAATAGTTGCAAATAATGCAGTAAACAAAACCCCGCTGAATATTAATTAGTATTTTTGTAGTCTTATTGTTTATTCGTTTTTCATGCAAACTCCATTAAAAATTGCAGTCGTGGGTTCCGGGCTTGTAGGTTCGTTGCTGGCAATATATCTTAAAAGGGCGGGCCATACCGTACATGTGTATGACCGCAGTGCCGACATAAGAACCATTAAATTTTCAGGCCGCTCCATTAACCTGGCTATGTCGCACCGTGGATGGCGTACGCTTGATGAGGTAGGGTTGGGTAATGAAATCCGAAAAATTGCAATACCTATGGATAAGCGTGCCATACATATAGGTAATGAACTTAATTACCAGTACTATGGTAAAGAAGGCGAAAGCATCTATTCTATAAGCAGGGGAGGCCTGAACCAGAAAATGGTGTCATTGGCCGAAGCCGAAGGGGTGGAGTTCTTTTTTGAGACCCGCATTTGGGATGTAGACCTCGCTACTGCCACACTGCATACCGGAGAAACCGAACGCGGCGCCTGGGTTGACCTTAAATACGATAAGATTTTTGGTGCCGACGGGGCATTTTCTCGCATCCGCCACCGTATGCAGCGCCAAAACCGCTTTAACTACAGCCAGGAGTTTTTGCCCCTGGGCTACAAGGAACTCAATATACCCGCAAACGCGGATGGCACACATAAGCTTGATAAGAATTCATTTCACATTTGGCCGCGCCATGAGTTTATGCTTATAGCCATGCCTAATACCGATGGTAGCTTTACCTGTACACTATTTATGCCTTTTGAGGGGGAAAATTCTTTTGACAGCCTTACTGATAAGGAAACGCTGGAAGCATTTTTTGCTAAACATTTCCCGTCTACAAAAGATGTGATTCCGAAACTGGTAGAAGATTTCTTTAAAAACCCAACAAGTACACTCGTTACGGTAAAATGCTTTCCATGGACATTTGAAGATAAGGTAGCCCTTATAGGTGATGCTTGCCATGCCATAGTGCCCTTTTACGGCCACGGCATGAACGCCGGTTTTGAAGACATAACCATACTGAACCAAATGATGCAAAAGTATGGCGACGACTGGAATACCATATTTAAGGAGTATGAAAAAAGCCGCAAGCCCGATACCGATGCGATTGCCGAACTCTCGTATCGCAACTTTTTAGAGATGAGCAGCAAGACAGCGGACGATAAATTCCATTTGCAGAAAAAAATTGAGAAACGCTTTAGCGAAAAATACCCAGATAAATGGCTGCCGCTTTACAGTCGTGTAACCTTTAGCTACCGCCCGTATAGCGAGGCGCTGGCACTGGGCGACAGGCAAAAAGCCATTATGGATGAGGTAATGGCGATGGATGGTATTAACGACAAATGGGACAGCCCCGAGGTAGACGCGCGGATTATTGCCCTGCTGGCCGAAAAGGCTGAATAAACAACGTTGAACAGTTTTTAAAAAATTTGCCAAAGCTTGCGAAAGATAAGCATGCAGAGAACAAGAAGTATTTTGACAAGCTGAAAAAAAAGCAGCCCAAAAACCTTGACTATGTAATGCAGGAGCTGCACGACCGCGAGTTTAAGCGAACCGACTGCCTTACGTGCGCCAATTGCTGCAAAACCACCGGCCCGCTGTTTACCCTTGCCGATATAGAGCGCATTGCAAAACACCTGCGCCTAAAGCCCCAGCAGTTTATAGACAAGTACCTGCGCGTAGACGAGGATAACGACTATGTATTGCAAAGCGTGCCCTGCACTTTCCTGGATAACGAAAATTACTGCATGATATACGATGTGCGTCCCAAGGCCTGCCGCGAATTTCCGCATACAGACCGTAAGAAATTCCAGCAGATAGCAAACCTGACCCTTAAAAATGTAGCCATTTGCCCCGCGGCCTACAATATTGTAGAGGAAATGAAAAAGAAGCTGCCGTTGTAGTTTATTTTCGGCGTCCTATTTTATAATTCAAAATATTTTATAGTTTTATACTATAAAAAAATCAACCAATGCCACACTTCAACGCACTTACCCCAATGTTCTGGACCAGGCACATTGATGCAACCGTAGCCTTTTATGTAGAAGTGCTGGGTTTTGAATGCGCTTTGCACGAAGAAAACTGGGCGGTGCTGATGCGCGATGAGGTTGAAGTAATGCTTTCGCTGCCCAATCCGCACCTGCCATTTGAAGAATCTATCTTTACCGGTTCATTTTACATTAACACTACCGGGGTAGACAAACTTTGGGAGCAGGTTAAAAACAAATGCAATATTTGCTATCCCATAGAAAATTTTGAATATGGTATGCGGGAGTTTGCTATTTTTGACAACAATAACTACATAATTCAGTTTGGCCAACCCCTAAATGAATAACAATGAAATCCTTTAAAATCATTTTTATACTCTTCCTGCTGTCAGCAGCCACTTCGGCAGTAGTGTTTTTTCTTAACAGTGCTGAAACCATCACCTCCTCTACAACAGATGTTGTGGGTGAAATTGCCGTAGTGGCGGTACCCATCTTTATATTCCTTCTTTTTGTGTATCTTATCGTCAGGGCATTAGGCAAAACCTTAGTAAAGAGGAATAAAAAAAGCCTCCCCAATCAGGAAGGCCCTAAAGCTGTCTAAGCATTGGCTTAAGCGGCTACTTCTTCTTCGGCATGGTGTTTTAATTCCCCAACAAAACCTTCAATGCTTTGTATCTTGCCCTCTATGTATTCAAGCAGGCCTTCGATTTTGTCTCTAAGCTCTTCAAAAAAGGCAATAATATCTTCTATATATCCTTTTATCTTATGCACAAATTGCAGGATATATTCCACAAAGCTGTTTAATGATTCGGTAATATTCATGGCTGTAACTTTTTAAATTATTATCCTAAATTACTAAAGCTTTGGCCTGCTCCAAAACACTTTGTATAAATATTATGACTATTCGCCATAAATAAGGTATTTTTCACGCAGCGCCCTAAAAGCGATAATGCCCGGCTGCCAGCTTTTTCTTATGTCTGATTCGCTCTCGCCGGCTTCTATTTGTTCCTGAAGCTTTTTTGTTCCCGCCAGCTTTGTGAAAAAAGGGATAAAAAATTTCAATTTATCAGGGGTTTCATCATAAGCGTCTATCAGCCACTTAAGTTCAAGCCTTTTTATGCGGCGTATCTCGCTAAGGTCTTTGCCAAAGCACATTCTGCCCATCTGGGGTGGCTCTTTAGCGCCTTCGTTTGGCCTGGGCGTAAAGTTAAAGCCCTCATCCGGCAGGTAGGGCGAACCATATACCTGAAACTGTTTGTTAGTGCCTCGGCCTACGCTTACATTAGTGCCTTCAAAAAAGCAAAGGCTTGCATACAGGTTTACAGCCTGGTCATTAGGTATATTAGGCGATGGTTTTACCGGGAGCGAATAAAACATATTACGCTTATAGTAGGAGCATGGTATTACAATAAGCTCGCACTGTACACCATCTTTAAGCCATTGTTCGCCATTTATCATTTGCGCATACTCGGCTATGGTCATGCCGTGCAACACTGGTATTTCGTGCATCCCTATAAAACTGCTGTTTTCTTTTTCTAACGTTGGGCCGTCAATAATGCTGCCATTAGGGTTGGGCCGGTCCAATACTATAATGGGAATGTGCTGTTCGGCGCAGGCTTCCATAACGTAATGCAATGACGATATGTAGGTGTAAAAACGCGCGCCTATATCCTGTATGTCAAATACCATAATATCTATACCGGCCAGTTGTTCTACCGATGGCTTTTTGTTGCTCCCGTAAATAGATACTATCGGCACACCCGTTTTAGTGTCCTTACCGTCGGTAACCAGTTCCCCAGCGTCTGCAGTACCGCGGAAACCATGTTCGGGCGCATAAATTTTTTGGATATTTATTTTTTTTTCTACAAGAAAATCTACCAGGTGCATGCTTCGGGGCGCAAGGGTTATCTTATCAGAATCCGGCTCACGCACCGTGTCATACTGGGTAATAATGCCGGTTTGGTTAGTAACTATACCAACATTTTTGCCGCGTATTAAGGGCAGGTACAGCCAGTGGCGGTCGGCGCCGGTGTTAATGCCTGTACGTACAGGGTCTGGGTTTTTATCTATAACGGGATTTTTATAGGTAACAGCGGCCGAATTTCCGCAGGCGGTAATCAGCATAAATAAGAATAAAGCCGTATTTTTGACTGCGGCAAGCATTATTTTTCGAAAAACAGACGCATAATATACCATATAAAACCTTGAATTTAGAATATTTTATAGCCCGCAGGCTGGTTACCGCTAAAAACCATAAAAGTAGTATATCTGCCCCAATAATAAAAATAGCCATAGTGGCCATAGCTGTGGGTATTATTATGATGGTAATAGCCATTGCCACCGGCGTGGGCCTGCAGGAAAAAATCCGTGAAAAAATATCAGCCTTTAACGGCAACATCATCATATCTAACTACGATGATAACCAAAGCGAGGTAAGTGTAGAACCCGTTTCTATCAACCAGCCATTTTATCCTAAGTTTAAAGATGTGCAGGGCATAAGCCACATACAGGCCGTAGCCAGCAAGGCAGGCATCATCCGTACAGAAAGGGCGTTTGAAGGTGTTATATTTAAAGGGGTAGGGCAGGACTATAGGTGGGACGCCCTTAAAGAGTATATTACAAAAGGCCGCGTGCCGGTTATAAGTAATAAGCTGAATGAAGAAGTAATCATATCAGCATACCTTGCTAATAAGTTGGAATTGAAAGTAGGTGACAAGTTCAATACTTTTTTTATGAAGGAAGGCGGCAACGGCATGCCTAACCTCAGGCGGTTTGAGCTGGTGGGTATCTATAATTCCGGATTCCAGGAGTTTGATGCTACTTATATAATAGGAGACATCCGCCACGTGCAGCGCATTAATAAGTGGAATAAAGACCAGGTAGGCGCTTTTGAGGTGTTTGTAGATGATTTTACCGGGCTTGATGAAAAAGGGCTAGAAGTGTACAAATCAATTCCCAGTACATTAAACAGTGTCACTATTAAAGAAAAGTTTGTAAATATATTCGACTGGCTGGCGCTGTTTGATGTAAACATCATCACCATAATCATAATAATGATAATAGTAGCGACAATAAATATGGTAGTGGCGCTGCTGGTACTTATATTAGAACGTACCCAGATGGTGGGTATGCTTAAAGCACTTGGTGCAAATAACTGGAGTGTACGCAAAATATTTCTGTACAATGCAGCCTACCTTATTATAAAAGGCCTGCTTTGGGGCAATGCCATCAGCCTTGGGCTTATTTGCATCCAGAAATATTTTGGGGTAATACAGCTGCGCCCGGAAAATTATTATGTAAGCGAAGCACCTGTTGTTATAGATGTACCCGCGATATTGCTAATTAATATAGGTACAATAGCGGTATGCCTTACACTGTTACTCATCCCTTCTTACATAATCACTAAAATTTCTCCTGTCCGGGCTATCCGATTTGAATAATTTTCAGTAGAAAGATGCTATAACTGGCAAAAAATATTATTTTTTCAAATAACCGGAAAAAACTTTCGTTTCCATTTGTTTTGTTATCAAATAGTTAAGGGTGGTTTTGGAAAAAGGCTAAAAATAACCCTTTAAAAAGTTTGGAAAAGCGGAATGTTGGTGTACTTTTGCACCCGCATTACGGCAA